>NZ_JAVTTN010000010.1:0-120528 GCF_032248475.1 Rubrivirga sp. S365 | reverse complement strand
CAGCGCCGTCGACCGGACACTCCGCGACGTCGGACTCGAAGACCACCAGGCGCTCGTGGCGCGTCACGTGGACCGCGAGCACGCCCACGTCCACGTGATGGTCAACCGCGTCGGGCCGGACGGCCGGGCGTGGTCCACGTCGAACGACCGGCGACGGCTGAGGGCGTCGGTCGAGCGCCAGGAGCGAGAGCTTGGGCTGAGGTGGACGGGTCGGAACGCCCGCGCCGCTGGCGCCAGAGGCCAGACCGACCGGGGGTTCGCGCGCGAGGTCCGCGACCGGGCGCTGGGCGACTTCAAGGAAGCACCGACGTGGGCCGACCTCGACGCCCGGTTGCAGGCGAAGGGCCTCCGCATCGAGCGACGCGGCCGAGGGGCCGTCGTGACGGACGGGAAGCGGGAGGCCAAACTGTCGTCGGTGAGCCGGACGGTCAGCCGCCCTCGGTTGGAGGCCCGCCTCGGGAGCCTCGCGGCCCACCAGCGCGCGCGGGGCACCGAGGCGAGGAACGGGCCGGGTCGGACGGCGCGCGAAGCGAGAGGGCCACGAGGGGGCTCACAGCGGCGTGCCACGCTCTCTCGTCAGAGGCGGGCGGGGGCTCTGAAACAAAACGCGCTCCGAACCCGCCGTGTCGGCCGTGCGGTCTCTCGGGCCGTGGTCGCCGACGGCGAGCGCGACGCCGACGAGGTGTTCGCCCAGACGGCTCTGAGGACCGGGAGCCGGGTCGCCATGCGCGCCGCCAGTCGGGGAAAGGCGAGGGCCTCTGGCGGGACGGGGCAGCGCCGAGCGGAGGAAAGGAGTTCGTCCCATGCGAGCCGGACGTTCGAGGCTCGGGCGCGAGCGCGCGATGCCCGTCGCGGTGGACGGCTCGACCGGATGGAGCGCGCGGTCACGGACCACGCCCAGACGGCCCGGCTGATGGCTGAGCGCGAGAAGGCGCTCCGGGCCGTCGCCTGCGTCGAGGGCGCTGCCGCGTCCGCCGTGGCTCGTGCTCAGAAGGATCTCGGTACGGCGCAGGCACGCGCAGCCGAAGCGAAGCGGGCGTTCGGGTCGTCGATGGCGGAGACGTACGCCCGTCCGCCAGAGGCCGCGCAGGCGTTCCTCCGCGACGCCCAGGCCAGCGGTGCGGACCGGGCGGTTCAGCGGATGGCCATCGCGCCCGAACGGTACGGGGTGCTCAGGGCGACGCCCTCGACATCGCGTTACAGTCTCGTCAGGAGCGCCACGACAGATCCTGCGCGTGCGACTGCGCCTCTGGCGGCGAAGCGGGGCCGGGCATTCGTGGAGGCCCGCGTGTCCGTTCAGAAGGCCGAGGCCATCGTGAAGCAGGCCGGTGAGACGCACCGGACCGTGTCCGCAGAGCTGTCCGGGGTGCGCGACGCGGCCCGCCAGTCGAGCGTGGACGAGTTCGGACCCGCCGTCGTCCGGGCGCGGCTGGAACGGCTCGACAAGGCACTCCGGGAGCGGAGCGCCAGAACACCCGGCGTGCTCTTGACGCGGGCTCGGGTGGGCGGTCCCGCCGGGAAGGTGCTCGCCAGTCGCGTCGGGTCCGTCGGCATGGTGACGGCGGAGAAGGCCGTCAAGGCGGCATCCCGAGCCCTCGGTCGCGGCGAGTAGGGCGGCAGCGTCCGCTATGCGTCCATTCCCCAGCCGCTGGACTGGTGGCCTGTGAGAGCCGTCGGCTCAGTCCTCGCTACGAAGCGTCCGCCGTCACCAAGCGGTGCGTGCGCTCGTTCCACCCGTAGAACGGGGCGCCTGGGCGGGGCGCGAGGGCGTCGTCTGCGACAGCACGGAGATCAGCGACGATGGGGGCGAGCCGTTCGGCGAGAGGGCTGGGACGATTATGGAGTTCGTCCGCAGCCCATTCGAGGAACTCGGACCGAGCGTCGGCAGGCACAACGGACAGGAAGAAGACGAGCTGGCGCCATGCGTAGGCCGCGTTCTTGACTGCCCGGAGTTGCCCCCACCGAGGCCCCTTGAGTCCCTCGATCGTGTCGGCGACCCAGGTGAACGTCTGGCGTGCGAGGTCGGGGAGGCGCGGGCCGAGCGTTCCGGCGAGGTCGACGGCGTCGAAGAGCCCGGCGAGGTTGTGAGTGGTCAACACTTGCTCCTGTTCGATCACCGCGCCGTTCTGGGCCGTGGAGCGGTCCCAGGCCCACCGGCTCGCCGACGGCTCGACGTCTGCGCGAGCGTAACACAGACGAGCGAACGCGGGCGAGGTCGGCGCGCCGTGCGCGGGGCGCTCGACGTCGTCGAGGGCGAGGACGGCGGCATAGTCGATGCCGTAGTAGCGCTCGTAGAGCGATCCCTCCAAGAGTCGGCCCGCAACCTGGGCCGCCCGGAGGTACTTCTCGGTGAACGTCCCCATGAAGATGTCGGCGGCCACCTCGTCGACGAGCGGCACGCGGAGCCCGGCGGCTTCGATAAGCGCCCGGATCTCCTGGAGCAGCTTGTTCGGCAGGATCTGATGGGGGAACGACGAGAGGGCAAGGCCGACGACGCGGGTGAGCGTGTCGCGTGCGGCGGCGTGGGTCGCGGCCCCGCTCTCTCGGAACGGCTCCAGCGCCTGGACCCAGGGGAGTTCGCGGAGCTTTGCCTGGCTCTGGAGGTCGAGCAGGAGGACGGACCGGCGGCGGCGGAACGCAGCGTAGACGGACTCGTCGAGGCGGCGGAGGGCGGGGTCGGAGATGCCTGCCGAGCGCACGAGGGCCGTCAGGGTCGGGACGACGCGGGCGAGCGCCTCACCTGAGGAGACCGTCCCCCAGGCGACGTGCTGCTCGGGCGAGGCGTCGGTGACGCGCAGGAGAGCCTGGCGGAAAGCGGCCGGGATCGGCTCGCCTGCCGTGACCGCGTGGCGTTCCGCCTCGGCGTCGTCCGCAGGAGCCAGCAAGGCATCGGCATCGCCAGAGACCAGCCCCGCCGTGCCTAGAGCATCGAGGCGGTCCGCGAGCGTGTCGGCCCAGGCGGCCTTGGTCGGCATCGTGGCGATTCGGGTCTGCGTCTGGCGGAGAGCCGCGAGCCGAGGGGAGCCGGGAAGGCCGCGCTTCGCCTGGATCTGCGCGAGCGCCGTCCGCACCGCTCCGACCTCGAGCCCTGAGAGCCGGGCGGGGTCACTCGCGGCGACCGCCAGCGCGGCGCGGAGGCGGGAGGGGTTGGCCCCAGGGCGGTCCGGCTTGCCCGTCCGCTGGTGGTCGGCGCGGAGCCGGTCGTACTCGTCGATCAGGACGCGGGCGCGGTCGGCCCAGCCGTCGGGGAACACTTGGAACGGCCACCCGCCCTCGACGACCGACGTGCCGTCCGCGCTCTCGGACACGAGCGCAGGCATGGGGCCGCGGACGGTCTCCGCGAGCAGCGCGACCACGCGGTCCTGGTGAGGGAGCCAGACGGCGAGCGCCTCATGCTGGTCGAGGATGTCGTGCGGCACCCGTCGCTTGCGGAGTCGCCGCGCGAGGTCTCCCGCGTCCCCGAGGCGGACGGCCCCGTCGCGCGGTGTCTCTGAGTCTGACGGGACCGGGTAGAACCGGAGGCGGTCGAACCAGGGGCCGATCTCGTCCAGGATGCGGCGGGCCGCCGGAGCGTGGCCGTGAGTCGCTAGCCAGGCGACGGTCAAGAGCGCGCCCTCCTCGGGGACGTCGACGCGGTACGTTCCCGATTCCAGCCAGGCGATGAGCTGCGCCAGCCCCTCCTCCGTCAGAAAGAAGGCGTTGAGAGCGGACCGGCCGAGCGCACGGTCAGCCTCCGGGAGGTCCGCGAGAAGCGTCTGTTCGTGGTCGAGGAGCGGGCCGCCAGCAGCGAGGTCGCCGGTCGCGAATCCCCCTTGCGCGACGCGGGTGGTGGCCCAGACGGGGACACCCCGGATCGGAGTCCGGCTCCCGATGCGGAGGGCGCCCGACAGCATCCCCCCAAAGATGCGGAGCCAGTCGGAGGCCCGCCGGTCCGCCCGCTGGCGGGTGTCGGCGTCGGGGTGCTCCTGGCCCGTCGTAAGAGCCTGGGCGAGCTGCCCGAGTGCGTAGCCGGGGTTGGCCCCACCTTTTTCGGGCGTGGCGTCGTGCGAGTCGCGGCGTTCGGACATATCGACGTGGGGGTGTGCTGACCGAGTCTACAGCGCCCAGGAACCGGGCGGGGACGGCCACGCGCCCGCTCGTCCGCCGCCGGTAGCTTCGCTGTCCGTTCTGCGAACGACCATGCTCCTCGAGATCACGACCACCCACCGCCCGGCCACCGACCTCGGGTACCTCTTGCACAAGCACCCCACGAAGGCGCAGGCGTTCGACCTCGCGTTCGGGACCGCGCACGTCTACTACCCCCACGCGACGGACGAGCGGTGCACGGCGGCGCTGCTCCTGGACGTTGACCCCGTCGCCTTGGTCCGCGGCCGGGGCGTGACGCTCGACCAGTACGTCAACGACCGGCCTTACTCAGCCTCGTCGTTCCTGTCGACGGCGATCTCGAAGGTGTACGGCACGGCGCTGGGGGGCCGGTGCAAGGACCGCCCCGAGCTCGTCGAGACCGCGATCCCGCTGGAGGCCCGGCTCCCGTCGTTGCCCGCCCGGGGCGGCGTGGAGGTCGTGCGGCGGATGTTCGAGCCGCTGGGGTACGAGGTGGAGGCCGAGGAGCACCCTCTCGACCCCGCCTTCCCCGACTGGGGCCAGAGCGCGACCGTCTCACTCACGCTCCGGGGCACGGTCCGACTGGCGGACCTGCTCACGCACTTGTACGTGCTCGTCCCTGCGCTCGACGCGCGGAAGCACTACTACGTCGGCGACGACGAGGTCGAGAAGCTGATGGAGAAGGGCGAGGGCTGGCTCTCGGCCCACCCCGAGCGCGAGCTGATTACCCGGCGCTACCTCCGCTTCCGCTCGCTCACCCGCCCCGCGCTCGACCGGCTGGCGGCCGACGACCCCGTACCCGACGACGACGAGGCCGGGGCCGTGGAGGAGGCCGTCGAGAAGCCCGTCCGCTTGAACGACCAGCGGATGGAGGCCGTCGTGGCGGCGTTCAAGGAGAGCGGCGCGCGGCGCGTCGTCGATCTGGGGTGCGGCGAGGGACGGCTAATGCGCGACCTGGTCCGCGACGGCCAGTTCCGCGAGATTGTGGGCGTCGACGTGTCCGTCCGGGCGTTGGAGCAGGCGCGCGACCGGCTCCACCTGGGCGAGGATGCCGCGCCCGCGCTCCGCGAGCGGGTGTCGCTGTTGCACGGCTCGCTGGTCTACCGCGACGCACGGCTGGCCGGGTTCGACGCGGCGGCGGCCGTCGAGGTCATCGAGCACCTCGACCCGCCCCGACTGGCGGCCTTCGAGCAGGCCGTGTTCGGAGACGCCCGGCCGGGGACCGTCGTCGTGACGACGCCGAACGCCGAGTACAACGCTCTCTGGGAGACGCTCCCCGCCGGGCGGTTCCGGCACCCCGACCACCGCTTCGAGTGGACGAGGGCTGAGTTCCAGTCCTGGGCCGGGGGCGTCGCCGAGCGCCACGGCTACGACGCCCAGTTCCGGACCGTCGGCCCCGTCGACGATGCGCACGGGTCGCCGACCCAGATGGGCGTGTTTTCGCGCCGCGACGGCCTGCCCACCGACGCCGCCAGCGCCTGACCCCCCGAGAGATGCAGATCAAGATCCCCGAGTTCTCGCTCGTCCTGCTCATGGGGCCGTCCGGCTCCGGCAAGAGCACGTTCGCCGCCCGCCACTTCGCGGGCACCGAGGTCCTGTCGTCCGACCGCTTCCGGGCCTGGGTCGACGACGACGAGAACAGCCTAGACGCGACCGTCGACGCCTTCGACGCGCTCCGCTACGTGGCCGCCAAGCGCCTGAAGCGCGGGCGGCTCACCGTCGTCGACGCGACGAACGTCCAGCCGTTCGCGCGCAAGCCGCTGGTGGCGCTGGCGCGGGAGTACCACGCGCTCCCCGTCGCCGTCGTGCTGAACCTGCCCGAGTCGGTCTGCCACAAGCGGAACGCGGCGCGGGAGGACCGCGACTTCGGCCCCCACGTCGTCCGCAACCACAGGCGCGACCTCGAGCGCTCGATGAAGGGGCTGCGCCGCGAGGGCTTCCGCTACGTCTACGAACTCAAGACGGTAGAGGACGTCGAGGCCGCCGAGGTCGTCCGCACCCGGCTGTGGCCCGACAAGCGCGACGAGCACGGCCCGTTCGACGTCGTCGGCGACGTCCACGGCTGCATGGACGAACTGGCGGAGTTGCTGGACACGCTGGGGTACCGCGAGGACGATGGCGTGCATCGGCATCCCGAGGGCCGGAAGGCCGTCTTCGTGGGCGACCTGGTGGACCGTGGTCCGCGCAACCTCGACGTGGTGCGGACGGTCCGGGCGATGGTCGAGAGCGGGGCCGCGCTGGCGGTGCCGGGCAACCACGACGTCAAGCTGGTCAAGAAGCTCCGGGGCAAGAACGTCCGCGTCGCGCACGGGCTGGCGGAGACGCTGGCCGAGTTCGCCGCGCTCCCCGACGGCGAGCGCCAGCGGGCCGAGCGCGAGGTGGCCGACTTCCTCGACGGGCTGGTGAGCCACGCCGTCCTGGATGGCGGGGACTTAGTGGTGGCCCACGCCGGGATGAAGGAGGAGATGCAGGGGCGCGGGTCCGGGGCCGTCCGGTCGTTCGCGCTCTTCGGCGACACGTCGGGCGAGACCGACGAGTTCGGGCTCCCGGTCCGCCACGACTGGGCCGCCGGGTACCGAGGCCGCGCAGCCGTCGTCTATGGCCACACGCCGGTCCCCGAGGCCGAGTGGGTCAACAACACGATCAACGTCGACACCGGCTGCGTCTTCGGCGGCAAGCTGACGGCGCTCCGGTGGCCCGAGCGCGACCTGGTGTCGGTCCCGGCGCGCGAGACCTACGCCGAGCCCGCGCGCCCCTTCCTGGATGGGGAGGCGGGCGCGTCCGGCGACGGCGCCACAGGCTCCGATGTTGCCGCGCAGTTGGCGCTCGACGCGGACGGCCTCCACCTGGCCGACGTGACGGGCAAGCGGATCATCGAGACCCGGCTCCGCAAGACGGTCACCGTCTACCCCGAGCAGTCGGCGGCGGCGCTGGAGACGATGAGCCGGTTCGCAGCCGACCCGCGCTGGTTGGTCTACCTCCCGCCGACCATGTCGCCGTCGGAGACCTCGGAGCGGGAGGGGTACCTGGAGCACCCGGACAGGGCGCTCGCGCACTACCGCTCGCGCGGCGTCGAGACGGTCGTGTGCCAAGAGAAGCACATGGGAAGCCGCGCCGTCGTGGCGGTGTGCCGGGACGCCGCCGCCGCCGAGCGCCGGTTCGGCGTGGACACCGGGGAGACCGGGGTCGTGCTCACGCGGACAGGTCGCCGGTTCTTCCCCGACCGCGAGACCGAGACGGCCTTGCTCGACCGCTTGCGCTCCGGGATCGACCGGACGGGGTGGTGGGACCGCTTCGAGACCGGCTGGGCAGTCTTGGACTGCGAGCTCATGCCGTGGTCAGCCAAGGCGCAGGAGCTGCTCCGTCAGCAGTACGCCGCCGTCGGCGCCGCCGCGCGCGCCGCGCTCCCGGCCGCCGTCGCGTCGCTGGAAGCCGCCCAGGCGTCCGGCGTCGACGTGTCGGCGCTGCTCGACCGTACGCGGCAGCGGGACGACGCCACGGTCCGCTACGTCGACGCCTACCGCCACTACTGCTGGCCGGTCGAGTCGGTAGACGACTTGCGGCTGGCGCCCTTCCACGTCCTCGCGACCGAAGGCGCGGCCCACGTCGACCGAGACCACCGCTGGCACATGGACCGGGCCGCCGAACTGACGGGCCAGGACGACCCGGTCCTGTACCCGACGGCCCACCGCGCCGTCGACCTGTCGGACGAGGCGGCCGTCGCCGACGCCGTCGCGTGGTGGGAGTCGATGACCGAGTCGGGCGGTGAGGGGATGGTGATCAAGCCGCTCGACTTCGTGGCCTACGGCAAGAAGGGGATGATGCAGCCCGCCGTGAAGTGCCGGGGGCGCGAGTACCTCCGGATCATCTACGGGCCGGAGTACACGTTGCCAGAGAATCTGGAGCGGCTGCGTCGGCGGAACCTCAAGCGGAAGCGGTCGCTCGCCCTCCGGGAGTTCGCCCTGGGTGTCGAGGCGCTGGAGCGGTTCGTCCGGCGAGAGCCTCTGCGGCGCGTCCACGAATGCGTGTTCGCGGTGCTCGCGATGGAGAGCGACCCCGTCGACCCACGGCTGTGACGGACGACGTCCGCCGCCTGGTCCTGGCACTCGAGCCGCGTGGCTGGCGGTGGCCGGGCACGCCCGATCCTCGCGTAGCAACCCTGGCCGAGCTGGGTCGGCTAGCCGAACGGTCCACGCTGCCCCATCTGCTCGGCCCGCTCGTCGAGGGCGGCGACGTGGGCGTCGCCGCTGCATCCGCTGTAGGCTCAATCCTCAGGACGATCCCCGTCGGGGACTTGCCGCGCGTCGAGACCGAGGTCCGGCGGCAGGTGTCGTGGTGGGGCGTCCGGGCTGGGCAGACGTGGCTGGACCTCATTCCCCACGGTCTCGACCGGAAGGCACCCGGCGGCCGGTTGCAGACGCCGTACTACGGCATGGTCTCGTTCCACCCGAGCGGGTACGTCCGCGAGGCAGCCGTCGATGCATTGGCCGATGAGGGGTCGGGGCGGGAGCTTCCGTATCTCGTTCTGCGTCTGAACGACTGGGTGGGACCCGTTCGGCGAGCGGCGGAGAGGGCCGTCCGGGACCGACTGGTGGACGAGTACGCCGAGGCGTGGGGCCAGGCACTCCCGCTCGTGCTCGGGCTCTCGGACCGCCAGCGGCACGACGCGGGCGACCTGGAGGTCCAAGTCGTCGCGCTGCTCTCGGCCGACGGCGACGCGCTCCGTTCCGTGCTCATGGCCAGAGACCGGACGGTGCGGCGAGCGGCCGTCCGGGTCGCGCTCGACGCGGGTGGGGCAGCGGGCAACGCCGCGGCGGAGCTGGCGTCGGGCGACTCCGACGTGCTCGTCCGGCTGACCATCGCGCGGGCCGTCCGCGCAGGGCAGGTGGCTGACGAAACCGTCGAAGCGGCTCTGCTCGCGGACCCAGCGATGGGCGTCCGCCGTGAGGTGCTCTTGGGGCTCGTCGAGCGCGACGCGCCGGGCGTCGACGCCGCGCTCCAGGACGCGCTGCTCGACGCGCACGGCTCGATCCGCCACGACGCACGGTTCTTCACCGGCCGACGTGCAAACGAGACGGTCGATTTCGCAGACGTGTATCGCCGGGCGCTGGTAGAGGCCGAGGAGGCGGGAACAGGTCGTGATCTCCAGGCGGCACTCGGTGGCGTCGCCGAGACAGTTGTGGCGTCGGATGCGGCGCTGGCCCTCCCCCACCTGGACGACTGGCGGGCGAGCGTCCGGGCCGCCGCGCTCCGCACGCTCGTCAGACTGGACCCGGATGGGCACACCGCGCGCATCATCGCAGCGACCACAGACCCGTCGCCCCGAGTGGCGCGGACGGCGGCAGGGGCCATCGCGGACGGAATCCCAGGCGCCGACGCCGACGCCGTGTTCTCGCGGATGCTGGCGGGGTCGGCCGCCCACGTCCGTCGTCAGGCGCTCCGGTCGCTGGGGAGGCTCCCCCATTGGGCGGCCCTCCCCCACCTGCTCCGAGCGGCAGTCCATTCCAATCCGGACACGGCCGCGCAGGCGGCCGACGGGCTCGCGCGGTGGGTGGCAAGCTCGACGCGCGTGTTCACCACGCCGACGAACACCGAGTTGGAGAACACCCGACGTTTCCTGGATCTCGCGGCAGGCGTCCCAACCTTGGAGGACGTCGTGTCTCGGGTCCGCGAGATCGTTGACCGGGCGTCGTAGGCGCTTGGGGAAGTTCGCAGTGCCGGGGATGTTGGTGCTCCACCCAGGCGCTCGGCTTCCCCCCCCCCGTCGCCGTGCTGTGCGAGAACGCGGCCCCCGTGCGCGTCATCTTGGAGGGGCACTCGGCCGCGAGAGGGGCGGCTGCCGCGGAGTCGGCGTCCAACACGGGCGGCTTCATGCTCATCGCTTCCTTTAATGTTAGTAACGAGAGTGGAAGCGTACCTTGAGGCTCCACAAGCGAGCCCCGATGATCCCCAAACCCGCCGACGTCCTCGACCGCGACCGTGAGTGGGCCACGCTCGCGCGTGCCGTCGACGAGCCTGGACCTGGGCTCGTGCTCGTCGTGGGGAGGCGGCGGGCCGGGAAGAGCTTTCTGCTCACGCGGTTCGCCCGAGCGACTGGCGGCCTCTACGTCCAGGCCACGCGCAAGACCGAACGCGAGCAACTGCTCGACGTGAGCCGCGCGCTCGGCGAGCGGTTCGACGACGCCGCGCTCCGCCGCGTCTCGCTCCCCGACTGGGAGGCCGTCCTCGACTACGTCGTCGAGCGTGCAGAGGGCGAGCCGTTCGTGTTCGTCCTCGACGAGTTCCCCTACCTCGCCCACGCCGCGCCCGCCCTTCCGTCCATCATCCAGGCGTGGTGGGACCACAGAGCGCCCGAGACCCGCGTCACGCTCGTGCTCAGCGGGAGCCACGTGAGCGCGATGAACCGGCTCGTCGGCGCGGACCAGCCGCTCTACGGTCGCCGCACGGCGCGCGTCGACGTCCGACCGTTCGACGGCGTCGACGCCGCCCGCTTTGCCCCTGGGTGGAGCGCCCGCGACAAGGTCCGCCTCTACGCCGTCTTCGGCGGGCTCCCCGGTCACCTCGCGCTCGTCGATCCCAAGCGGACGCTGGGCGAGAACGTCGCCCGCTACGTGCTCGACGCCTCCGGAAGGCTGCACGACGAGGCCGCCCACGCCTTCGACTCGTTCCTCTCCGACGCCGCCGTCCACTACTCGGTCGTCGAGGCCATCGCCTCGGGCGAGCGGCGGTGGAGCCGGATCACGAGCCGCGTCGGCAAGCAGACGAGCGCGCTCAAACGCCCGCTCGACTGGCTCCTCGGCATGGGCGTCGTCGAGCGAGTAGCGCCGATCACCGAGTACCCCCGCCCGAACCCAAAGCGGATCCAGTACCGGCTCTCCGATCCCTACCTCTCGTTCTGGCACTGGTTCGTAGCCGACATTAAGGGCCGCGGGCTGGCGTCGCTCGTCGAGCCCCAGGCGCTCTGGGAGCAGGCTGTGGCGCCTCGACTGGACGAGGCCCATGTGGAGGGCGTGTTCGAGGACGTGTGCCGCCAGTGGGTCAGACGCCGGGCGTTGTCCGACGACGGCGCGCTCGCGCGTCTCCCCTTCGCGCCGATGCAGGTCGGAAGCTGGTGGACCGGCGATTCCACCGAGGAGGTCGACGTCGTCGCCTTCGACGGGAAGGGCTCGCTCTTGGTCGGCGAGTGCAAGTGGGGCCAGGCCGACGGGCGCGATCTCGACACGCTCTTCCGGCGCGGCGCGCTCGTGGCCGCCGAAGCAGGGGGCATCGAACACGTGACGCCCGTGCTGTTCACGGCAGGCGGCCTCGACGCTCGGGCAGCCACCCGCGTCGAGGCAGGCGAAGCGATCCACGTGCCGGTGGAGACGATGTTCGAGATGGGGTACGGAGCGGAGCCCGACGCCGGGTGAGTCACGCCGTGGCTCGGCGAGCGAGTTCGGACAAGTACCCATCTATGGGCATCCCGTGCGCCTCTGCGAGGGCGGAGAGTGCGTCGGGGCTGGTCGTCCCCTCCTTCTCGATCCGACGGACTTGCCGGGTCGAGAGACCGTCAACGTCCACCTGTCGAAGACCAGAGGCGTCGCGGAGTTCGCGTATCGCGCGGCCGTATCGGGCTCCAGCCGCATCTCGCTGGCGGTCGACCCGAGCGCGGACGTCGGGGTCCGTTACGTATCGGAGAGCGTCGAGACCGAGTTCGACATCTCCACCCTCCCACGACAGGAACGCGCCGTCCGCCCCGACCTCGACCTCACTGCGAGAGGTCGGCGAGAGGCTACGGAGTGCAGGATGGGCCTCGAAGGGGACCTCGATCGTCTCGAAGGCGCACGTGAGAACCAGCAGCGCGTCATCGACCACGCGGGCGTCGGCGACGAGGTCATTCTGAGCGCCGAGGAGCCAGGCAGAGAGAACCCGGTGGGGAACGTCCACGCGGTCTCGGGCATGGATGAGCGTGTTGCGGAGGGTCCGGAGACCCGCACGGTTCAAGAGTTGGGGCATCCAGGAGGGCTCCTCGTCCCGGAGAAGGAGACCACGCAGGCGATGTCTGTCGACGGCGCCCGACACGGTGTCGGCCACGTCTGGGAGCGATGCCGCAGCGACGACGACGAAGAGGTGGCCGGACGCTTCGGCGAAACGCTGTGTCGCCTCGGTCTTGCCAGAACCCGTCGCTGTGTGGAGGACCCAGCGTGACGGCTCCGCACCGGCGAGCAGACGCTTCACGTAAGACGGGTCGTCGGTCAGGATGTGAACGCGAGGGTCTCGGGTTGCGTGAGCAGGCATGGGCCGGGCAGGAAGGTCGGCTAAAAAACCGGAGGTGGGTCAAAGCGACGGGAGGCACGCTGGCTCAGAGAATGGCAGCGGACACTCTTTGTTGCAAAACCGAAACAAGCCATGTCCGGTCGTCTGGCTATTACGGGGTTGCAGCAGATCCTTCGGCCTCTACTGCGAACTCGTCCGACCGGACTGTCACCCTCATCCGAGACCTAGCTTCCCAGTATGCCGACGCGCTTCAAGAGCCGGAGCCAGAATCAGGAGGCGAGCCCCACGAACTCCGCGTCCTCGTAGAACCGGAGCTTCTGGCACTGGACGGGCCGCAAGCCGCGGACCAGCAGGAGTTGCTCGTCGTCGTCCATCAGCCGTAGCTCGTCCGGCATCACGAGCGGGCGCCCGTGCTCGCTCATCGACGCCCCCTCGCTCCGCCCCGACGAGCGGCTCTTGCCCCGGCTTCGGCTCTTCCCCGTCGTCGCGCCGTGCGAGAACACGGTCCGCGTGCCCGCCATCTTCGAGAGGTACTCGGCGGTGAACTGGTCGGTCGTCCCGAAGGCCTGGACCACGTCGGTGTTCGCCACGAACGTCTCCCAGTCCTTCGGGTAAGTCTGTTTGAGTTGGCCGAGGTCTTGCAAGAAGGGCCACACCTGGACGCCGTAGCCCGCCATCAGGCTCACGGCCCGGCGGACGGGCGCCATCGGACCGAGTTGGGCGAACTCGTCCAGGAGAAAGAGCACGCGGCTCTCCCCTCCCCCGCCACCGACCGTCATCGGCCGCGCCCGCGTCACGGCGACCAGCGAGGTCGCGACGACCAAGCGGAGCCAGCGTGAGAACGTGTCGAGCCGGTCCGGTGGGACCATCAGGTACACCGAGAGCGCGCCTCTGGCGAGATCGGCGGGGTCGAACGTGCTCTCGCCCAAGACCGCCACCATCCGGGGCGAGTCGAGAAAGTGCGTGTGGCTCTGGGCCGACGACACGACGCCGGACCGCTCGCGGTCGGCCTTCTGGCGGAGCCGGTTCGAGGTCCGCTGGACCGTCGCGTCGGGGTGCCCGCCCATCGTGATGAGCAGGTCGTCGAAGGCCTCTGGCGCGAGCGTCAGCAGCTCGCGGACGTGGGGGAGCGACCGCTCGGCCCCGACGCGCGCGAGCGCGACGTAGAGTACCAGGCCCGCCAGGAGCGCCTTCGCCTCCTCGTCCCAGAACGAGCCCTCCGCCCCCCCCTTCTGAGGGACGACGAGCATGTCGGCGATCATGGCCGCGTCATCCGCCGCGTCCGGGCTGGCGGAGTCGATCAGGTCGAGCGGGTTGAGCGCGCCGCGGGCCGCCTCGACCTCATCCTCGGGGAGCCCCAGGCGTCCCGCCAGTCCGAACGGGTCGAGCCCGACGACGCGCTGGCCGAGCCTCTGGCGCCGGTGCGCCGCTGTGAGCGCGTAGTTCTCGCCCTTCGGGTCCGTCACGACCGCCGAGCCGCCGTGGTTGAGCAGGTTCGGCACGACGGCGCCGACGCCCTTGCCCGCCCGCGTCGGCGCGACGGTGAGCAGGTGGCCCGGCCCGTCGTAGCGCAAGACTGGCCCCGGCCTCCGCCTGCGCTTGGGTTTTCCTCGGCCGACGAGCACGCCGCTGGTCGCGTCCGCCAGCGCGGCGCCGTCGCCCCACGACGCGGAGCCGTGGCTCGACGACGTCTCGCGGGGTCCGGGCACGGTGAGGAAGGCCATCGCGACGAGCGCGAGCGTCCACGCCAGCCCGAACGACCACCCGGCCACCTGGACCGGCGTCGACCCGATACCCTGCGTTCGGATCGCCTGGGCGACCCACCGCGCGCCGTCCGAGGGCTCGTAGAGCGGGCCGACGAACACGGGCGCCATCACGATCAGCAGGAGCACGAGAGCCCACCCGCCCCGGTTGCGGTCCACCAAGACCGTGTGCCCGATCCCGCCCAGCGCTCCCGCCGCCACGGCGAGGAGCAAGGCGTAGGCAGGCGGGTCCGCGCTCCAAACCGGCTCGCCGAGCGCCGGGTGGAACTCGGCGTACCACGCCAGCGCGTGCGTCGCGACGACGCCGCCTACGCCCACCGGGACCGCGAGGAGCGCCAGCAGCGCGCCGCCGGAACGCGAGCCGGGGACGGTGTCCTGCGCCTCCACGCTACCGTCCCGTTGATTGACGGCGGGGTACGGACGGCCGCACGAAGCGAAGCTCGGCCGGGGGCGTCTTGTACGGACCTGCGAAGGCGAGGTCGCGCGCCAGGAAGACCGTGAACCGATGGCCTGGCGCGATCCGCAACGTCGGTTGCACGTCGAGGCCGCGCTCGACGACCTTCGAGGCCACGCGCGAAAGTTCGAGCGCGATCTGACCCGCGATCACCTCCTGCGGGCTCTGCGCGAAGTCGTTGCCGCCGCCGTCGGGCAGCGCGAGCTGGGCGCCCGCGCCGACGGTCGCGAGCAGGACGGCCGAGCCGAACGTCTGCATAAAGTGGCGGTCCACGCGCCCCCGGAGGCCGGAGTAGCCCCGGAGGTCTTTCGCGTCGAGGCCGGGGAGCGCGACCGAGCGGCCGTCGGGGAAGACGAGGCGCGTCCAGGCCACGAGCGCCCGGTTCTGACCGTAGGCGATCTGGTCGTCGTACTCGCCGATCAGGCGGCTCCCCTTCGGGACGAGTACGTGGCGCTGCGCGCGGCTGTCGTAGACGTCGCGCGTGACCTGGCCCGTGACGGCGCCGGGCAGTTCGGAGTCGAGCCCGGTCACGAGCGCGGCCGGGATCACCGTCCCCGCCTGCAACACGAACGGCGTCTCGGGCGACTGCACGCGGACGCCGTAGCGGCCCTCGCCGAGCCCCGACGTGCGCGCGGCGAACGCCCGGCGGCTCTCGGGTCCGGGCGTTCCGCCAGAGGCCCTCTGCGGTGCCTCTGGCGCGACCAGGCCGCCGCTCGAACTCGCAGGCGGAGGAACGGCGGCCGTCGCCAGAGGCGCACGCTCCGGGGCCTCTGGCGCGGCGACGGACGGCGCGAACTGCTCGGCGATCAGGCGGATCTCGTCGACCTCGCGTTGGAGCTCGGGGTCGAGGGGCGCGGCCTCTGGCGACGGCCCGCCGAACGGTGCGTCCGCGTCGAGCGTGAGCGCGCCCGCACGTGCGACGACGGGCGAGAGGAGCGCGCGTTCGAAGGCGTCGGCCTCTGGCGTCGCCATCTTTCCCATGGACATGGCGCCTCGCGGCGCCGAGGCGTACGACGGCGACGAATACGAGGGGACCGATGCCGTCGGGCCGACGGGCGCTGTCGGGCCGTAGTCCGGCGCGTAGGCGGGAGCTGCGTAGGCCGCGCCGTAGGGATCCGCGTACGGGTCGGCGTAGGCGACGTCCGGCTGGGCCGCGAGGCCGGTGCCGTCGTCGGCCGCGTAGGGGTCGCCCCGTTCCAGGAACTCCGGGGGCGCCGCCTCGGGCCGCTCGACCGTGAGGTCGGCGTTGGGCGTGGCCGGGTCGCCCGAGAGCACGAGGAGCCCCAGGAGGACGGCCGCGCCTGCGATCAGGAGCGCGCCGAGCACCAGGCGCCGGTTGACTCGGACGGGCTCGTAGCGGCCGTCCTCGGTGCCCAGAAAGTCGCCGCGCGGGGCCTCGGGCTCGTCGGCCTCGAAGGAGAAGGGCTCGTCAGCAGAGACGCCAAGCGAGGCGTCCGGTGCGTCGGTGTCCGCCAGCTCGAACTCGCCCAAAGGCGGGTGGCGGAGGGCGTCGTCGGCAGGGCCGTCGAGGTCGTCGAAAGAGTCGTGGGCCATTGGGGAGCAGCGGTTGGGTGGACGGGCGTCGAGCTAGCGCGAGACGCGGGCGATGCGGACGAAGCGCTCGACCTGGCGGCGGCCGAAGAGACCGAACGGACCCTTCTTGACCGTCGCGCCGATGACCAGGTCGGCGCGGTTCAGCACCCGGTCGGCGACGTAGGTCCCGGCGCCCGCGCGGCCGGGTCGGTAGGCGTAGTTGACGATCTCGCGTGAGCCGTCTGGGCCGATCACGTAGAGCACCGGGGCCTCCCCGCTCGGGTCGGCCGAGAGCTGGAGGTAGGTGTGGACGCCGTCGTCGAACACGCGCTCCAAGCGCTCGCGGAGCTCAGGCGAGCCCGACCACTCGTAGCCGAACGACAGGTCGTCGAGCGAGACGCCGTCGCCGGAGGCCGAGCCAGTGGTCAGCAGCGCCGTTGGGATAGGCGCCCCGCTCTCGGCCGCCGCCAGCGCGGCGAGCGCGTCGTCGGGGTAGTAGAACCGGACGTGGCGGGCGTAGCGCGACTGCGGGTTGAGGTCCCCTCCCCCGCTCGGCCGCGGCGCCGAGTCCAGCGTGACGTGGTAGACGCGGCGGTCGGTCGAGACGACGACGTTCGTCGTCACGTCGTACGCCAGAGGCTTCACGACCACGAGCGGCGTCCGCCCGCCCGGCCCCGTCGTGGTGAGGTCGATGGCGAACCGCTCGGTGTCGCCCGCGACGACGCCCAGGACGGTCTCGTCCTCTTCGAGCTCGACCACTGACGCCCGGAGCGGCGCGCACGCCAGCACCGGCTGGGTGTGGCCGAACGGGAAGACCCACACCGCCGACTGGCGGAGCACGCCCGCGCGGCCCGTCCGCTGGTACTCGCGGACGAGCTCGCCGAGCGCCTCCTCCATCTCGCCCGCGGTCACGACGACGGCCCCGCCGTCGAACCCGTCGCCGACGGGGCGGCCGACGGCGCGCTCGGCGACGCCAGAGGCTGGGGCGGGGCTCAGGTCCACGACGGTCTGAACGTCTGGGATGGCCTCGGGCGGAGACTGCGCCGACGCCGAGGCAGCGGACACGAGGAGGGCGGCGAGAAGGGGGAGTCGAGGGAGCATGGATCGGAGATGTTGCTAGGGTCTAGACCCTAGGTGATTAGGGGCGGAGGGTGTCTGGACGGGCGGTTGGCTGGGGCTCAGGCGTCGGCAGTGCGAGGACGCCCCGGAGCGCAGGCGACTCGTCGGGCTCAGCCTCTGGCGTTTCGGGCTCCGCGTCCTCCACCTCGGTCGCGCCCGCGAGCGGGCTCCACGAGAGGTCGGTCACGAACACGCCCAGCGGGTTCCGCTCGATGCCCTCGGTCGTCGTCGGCGGGGCGACCACGACGGACAGGTAGCCCTCCCACGCCCGCTCGGTGTCGCCGCGCTGGGGCGACGACTCGGTCTCGTTCCAGGTCACCCGGTAGGTCCGGGCGCCAGAGGCCGCCCCCGGCACGGGGATCACGGCGACGACCTCGACGCTCCGCCGGGCGCCCGTGCCCAGGCGGCGCGGGTCGTTCTGCGGGTCGGAGAAGTAGGCCTCCAGGAACGCCCGCGCGTCGCCGCCGACGTACGCGTAGGCCCGGTAGACGGCGTCGCGCTGTGCGACGGGGTCGGCGTAGACCGTCCGGATGTCGGAGACGAACGCCGAGAGCGCCGCGATCACGACGCGGTCGGCCACGGCCGGGACCGCCTCAGCGGGCGCGATCGCGGACGCCCGGCCCAGCCGGTCGACTTCGACGACGTACGGGACGACCCGGCTCTGGGCCGCGAGCGTCACCAGCCCGGCGACGGCGAGCGCGAGCACGGCGAACGCGAAAAAGGCGGCGACCTGCCAGTTCCGCTTGCCTTTGGTGAGGCCTGAGAACGCGCGGTGGAACTCGGACCGCCCGCGCAGCACCTCCGGCGGCGTCTTCCCGTCGTAGTCCCATCCTTCGGCCTTCGCGCGCTCACGGCCCTGCCGCGACGACGGAGCGGTCCCGTTGGAGGACGGACGGCGGAGACGAGGTAGCGGCATGGGCGGCAGGAGGCTTCTCCTCCCTGAGCGCGTTCCGCCGTCTCGAAGGCTCACCTCTCGCTTGTCAACCACAGGTCTCGCTCGCGTTTTACGTAGATTGGCGTAACGTTGATCGACGTAACCCATGAACAACCCCTTCGAGTTCGGCCGCGAACTCTCTGCCACCGAGATCGTCGACCGGACGGACGAGGTGGGCACCGTCGTCCGCGCGCTCCATGGGCGCGAGCGCCTCTTCCTCATCGGACCGCGCCGCTTCGGCAAAACGTCCATCCTCCGCGCCGCCGCCGAACGGGCGGAGGCCGAGGGCACGGTCGTCCTCCGGTACAACGCCGAGGGCTACCCGTCGCTTACCGCGCTCGCCGAACGGATCGTCGCCGACGGCGCGAAGCGGCTCACCGGCCCGATCCAGAAGGCGGGCCGCAAGGTGCAGGAGGCGTTCGGTGCGCTCCGCCCCCAACTCAGCTACAACCCTCTCACCGACACGTTCTCGGCTTCACTGGCTGCGGGAGCGCGTAGCCCCGACGCCACGCTCATCGCCGACGCGCTCACGGGCATCGACGCGCTAGCGGCGACCGCCGATCACCCCGTCGCCGTGGTGATCGACGAGTTCCAGCGCGTCGTCGAGGACGGCGGCGTGAGCGCCGAGGGCCAGGTCCGCGCCGCCGTCCAGACCCACGACCATGTCGGCTACGTGTTTGCCGGGTCGAAGACCCGGATGCTTGCCGAGATGACCGGCGACGAGAGCCGCCCGTTCTACCGCTTGGGCGCGCGGCTCTTCGTTGGTCCCGTGCCCCGCGAGGACTTCCGTCCCGCTCTCACGTCCGGCTTCGCGGACGCCGGGCTCGACGTGTCCGAAGACGCCGTGGAGGCGATCCTCGACCTTGCCGAGGACGTCCCGTACAACGTCCAGCGGCTCGCTCACGAGTCCTGGGCTGAGGCGCTCGCGACAGGCGAGCCGGTGACGGCTGAGCGCGTCCGGACGACGCTCGGGCGTCTTGCCAGTCGGGACGACCCGTTCTACACCCAGACGTGGAACGGTCTCAGCCGGACCCAGAAGCAGGCGCTCCTCGCCGTCGCGCGCGAAGGGGGTACCGGGCTCTACTCCGGCGACCTGCTCCGCGCGTACGACCTCTCCTCCCCGAGCACGATGCAGGCAGCCATCGTCGGTCTCGTCAAGGCTGGCGTCGCGCGCGAGGAGGAATACCAGGGTGGGGTCCGGGTGCGGCTCGAGGACCCCTTCTTTGCCGCCTGGCTCCGTCTCTTCGTAGCGGGGTCCTGAGGCAGTCGGTGCGAGGCCGCGAGGTCACCGTGTTCAAGGGGTGTAATTACGATTACACGTACCCACGATTACACTCCGCAGGCCAGGCCAGCACGGGACACGCTGGGGACTACACGGACGCGAGTGCCTTGACGAAGCCTGGCTGGAAGTCGCGCGTGAGGAACGAGGACGCCTTCGACGGCAGCACGATCACGAGCAGCGCGAACGTGATCGCCCCGCCCAGGACCGCCAGCATCGGCGCCACGTCGCCGGGGTTCGACTCGATGATGGGGAGCCACGCCTCCGCGATGTCCATCCCGACGGACACGAGCAAAAAGAGCAGGAACAGCTTGATCCCGACCGCGAACACGTAGGCCACGAAGCGGTCCGCCAGCGACGCCGTCCCCCGGAACGCGGCGAACCCGAGCACGAGCGATCCGCACGCGAGCACCAGGAACGACTCGACGAGCACCAGGACGACCATCCCCGCGATGACGGCGAAGAGGATCTCCATCACGAGCGCCGCGATCGCGACGAGCACGATGTTGGTCAGCGTCGGCCCGTCGATGTCGAGCAGCGAGAGCTCCTCGAACATGGCCCCCACCATCGACGTCGAGATCTGGACGCCGAGCCCCAGCACCTCGCCGGGGCTGAACGTGCCGGGCGAGGCTGACTGCCCCGCCGCCAGGAAGCCGTTGATGATGGGTGGAAACCACCGGTCGAACGTCGCGATGAGCCCGAACGCGAACGCGAGCCACCCCAGCTTGACCACGAGCCCGGTGAGCACCTTGTACGGCCCCTCGGCGCGGAGCGTCCAGAAGAGCCCGCTGAGCGCGATCTCGATGATCGCCAGCACGCCGAACGTCCCTCGTGCGATCGCGAGCAGCGCCGGACGGGCCGAGTCGGCCGCCGTGCGGAAGTCCTCGACGATCGTGTCGAGCACCTCCGGCGGCGGGAGCTGCGCCGCGGCCTCTGGCGCGAGCGCGAGGGTCAGTGCTGCGAGCCCCGCTCCACCGAGCACGCGGCGCGCGAGAGGCCGCTGGCGGTCAGCGTGGAGAGGTCGGAGGGGCGGGCTCGTCACGGGCTAGTCGATGGTCTGGGGGACGTCCGAGCCGGGGTCGGCCCGCATCCCGTCGATGAACGTCTGGGAGCGCTGGCGTTGGAGCGCGATCCGGGCCTTGGCGTACCCGCGCCGGGCCTCGGTCTCGTCCAGGCGCCCGCCCAGGTCGGAGCGGACGCCCTCGGCGACGTAGGCCTGGTAGACGTCGACGCACGCGCCCTCGCGGGCCGCCTTGTGCCCGTCGATGGCGGCGCGGAGGCAGAGCTCGGCGGCGTCGAGGTAGGCCGCGCTCTGGGCCTCCTGCTGGGCCGTCCAGTAGGCCCCGTCCGCCTCGGGGTTGGCGAGGCAGGAATCCGTCGGCGCCTCGTCGAGACACGCCTGGATGTGGGCGACAGCCGGCGTGGCTTGTGGCGCATCGCCAGTGCCACAGCCAGCGGTTAGGACGACGAGAGCGGCGAGGAGTACGGAGCGGAACATGGGGCTGGAAATGAGTGAGAGGGCCATCGCCACCGACGCTAGGCGATGGCGGTGACGGCCCCCCCGTCATCCGGCGTGCCCGGTGCTACTCGATGACCGGGCCGCGGCCGTAGTCGCGACCCCCCATCCGGCGCGCGTAGGTGCGGCTCCGCGCCGTCTGCGCCTTGCCGACCTCGCGGGCGTAGGCCTGCACGGCCGCCTCGCTCGCCTCAGCCCGAGCCGACTGGTCGACCTGGAGCATCATGACCTGCCGGAGCATCTGCGTTTCCTGGGCCTGGTAGGCCTGGATGGTGCCCTGGAGCTCGGCGACCTGCTGCGCGCTCGTCGCCGAGCGGACCTGGGTCTGGAACCCCTGGAGGTCCCGGCGCGACGTCTGGAGCTGCGTCGCGTGCTCGCGGAGCGCCCGGAGCGTGTTGAGCGAGCCCGAGAGCTGGTTCTCGAGCACTCGCCCGATCTCGGCCGTCGGGTCGGCGAGGTCGAACGAGCGGTACGCCTGGTCGAACTCGCGCCCGAGGTTGGCCGACGAGTAGGCGAGCTGGCCGCCGGAGGCGATCGTCCGGTCGAGGTGCGACATGAAGCCCGTCACGTCGCGGACGTTGTAGGACCGGAGCTTGCGGATGTTCTCGCGGAAGGCGAGCAGCTGGTTGCGCTGAGCGCGGAGCTGCTGGACGATCTGGCGGCCGTTCATGACCGACTTCGCGATGTGCGCCGGGTCGACGACGGCCCACTGCGCCTTCGCCTCCTGAGCGGGCGCGAGCGCAACGAGGGTGAGCATCGTCGCTAGGCCGACGGAGCGTCGGAGGCGGAGGATGCGCGCGAGGCGGAGGGAGAGGCTGGGGCGGAGCATGGGGCTGGGGGCGTCTCGTGAGAAGGGGCGTCACCCCCGAGAGCGCGGTCGGAGCCTCTGGCGGCTCACCCCTCCCCTCTTACCACTCCCAGAGCGCCGACATCGGGACGGCGGCGAGGTCGTCGCCGAACGGGACCACGTCGGGCCCGGTGTAGAGCACCACGCCGCGATGGAACGCCTCAGGCCGCTCGTCCCGGAGCGCTCGGAGCCCCCCGAAGTCCTTCGCCGACACGCTCCCGGACGCCTTGACCTCGACGCCGGCGACGCGGCCCGAGGCGTCCTCCAGGACGGCGTCGACCTCGCGGCCGTCCTGCGTCCGGTAGTGGTGGAGCGTCACGCGCCGACGGCTCCACCCGGCCTGCTTGACGAGCTCGCCGATGACGAACGTCTCCAGGAGCAGGCCCGGCAGCTCAACGAGCGCGGACGCCGCGCCCTCGGCCTCGAACCCGACGAGGTGCGCCGCCAGCCCGGAGTCGGCCACGAGCAGCTTGGGGGACTTGACGAGCCGCTTCGAGCGGTTCGTGGACCACGCCGGGAACTCGCGGACGAGGAACGTGGCCTGGAGGAGCGTGAGGTAGCGCTTGAGGGTCGAGGCGGGGAGCCCCGACGAGCGCGAGAGCTCGGCGACGTTCAGGAGCGTCGCCGTCCGCGCGCCTACGAGGGCGAGCAGCCGCGGCATCTCGGAGAGCCCCTCGATCCGGGCCAGGTCGCGGACGTCTCGCTGGAGGATCGTGGTCACGTACGAGCCGAACCACCGCGACCGCCGCCGGGCGTCCTCCCGCTCGGCGGCCTCGGGGTAGCCGCCGCGTGCGAGCCGCGCCCACACGGACCCGCCGGAGGCCTCGGGCGCCGGGGGAAGCGCGTCCTCGAAGGCCACGTCGACGAACCGCTCGGTCCGCCCCTCGATCTCGCCCTGCGAGAGCGGCCAGAGCGTGACGACCTCCATCCGCCCTGCGAGCGACTCCGACGCGACCGGCAAGAGCAGCACGTCGGCCGAGCCGGTGAGGAGGAACCGGCCGGGCCGGCGGTCGCGGTCGACCTCGGCCTTGACGGCGCGGAAGAGCTCGGGCGCGCGCTGGACCTCGTCGAGGATGACGGGGCCGTCGAGCCCGCGCACGAACCCGTCGGGGTCGGCGGTGGCAGCGGCGAGCGCCGTGGCGTCGTCGAGTGTGACGTAGGCGGCCGGGCCGTCGGGGAAGGCGTCGGGGGCGAGCGCTCGGGCGAGCGTGCTCTTGCCCGTCTGGCGGGCGCCGTTGAGCAGGACGACGGGGGTGTCCGCGAGCGCGTCGCGGAGCTCGGGGGTGACGTTGCGGTGCAGCATGGCTGAATATCCCCCGGCAGGTGGTGGATATTCAACCGGTGAGTGGTTGATTTTACAGAGAGTCGTTTGCTTGCTCGTCTCGGAAGAGTGCGGTCCCCTCCGCAGACGTGGAGCCGTGTGCAGCCTGGAGAGCGTCCGCCTCGGCGTTCAGGCCGCACAGCCGGAGCCAGTCGGCAGGCCACCCCTCGCCCTCCGTCTCCGCCAGCCGGGCGGCTTCGCGGATCGTCTCGTCGGCCGAGCGGCCGGGGAGCGTGCCCAGGAACGCCATCTCGAGCGGTCCCAGCGCCAGATCGAACGTCCGCGCCCCAGACGGCGAGCGGACGTAGTAGTCGCGCTTCTTACGGGCGCGCGCCAGCCGGGCGACCTCGGCCTCGTTCAGCCCGAGCCAGCGGTAGAGCGACGCGGTGTCGGGTTCGGCGGCGTCGGGGTTGGGCAGGAAGATCCGCGTTGGGCAACTCTCGACCAGGAGTTGCGCGCCCTTGACGCCGGGGTCGCGGAACTGGGCCGGGCTGTGGGCCACGACCACGACGGCCGCGTTCCGCTTGCGGAGGGTCAGGAGCCACTGGCGGAGCCGGTCGGCGAAGCGGCCGTGCATGAGCGCCGCCCACGCCTCCTCGATCACGATGAGCGTCGGCGAACCGTCCAAGCCCTCCTCGACTCGGCGGAACAGGTAGGTCAGCGCGGGGACGAGCACGCGGTCGGACATCCCGACCAGGTGCGAGAGCTCGACGACCTGGTGTCGGACGGCGTCCTCCCCCCTCCCGAACGAGTCGCGGTCGGCGTCGAAGAGCTGGCCGTACGGTCCTTCCAGCGTGTACGGCCGCACGAGCGCTCGGAGCCGCTCGTCGCCCAAGCCGACCAGGAGCGCCGTCAACGTCCGGTCCCCCGCGGGGCTCTCCGCCAGCAGGCCGACGGCGTGCGCCAGGCGGCCCCGCTCGTCGGGCGAGAGCCGCTCGCCCTGGAGCTCGACGAGGGACTCGACCCAGTCGACGGCCCACGTCCGCACCTCGGGCCGGTCCACGTCGCGGAGCGGCTGCATCTCGACGGGCCGCCCCGCCGCCAGAGGCCCCGCGAGGTCGTAGTGCGCCGCGCCCATCGCGCGGCCGGAGACGTAGTGGCTGTAGCCGACGTCGAAGGTCACCGTCCGCGCCCCGGCGTAGCGGCGCCACTGCGCGAGGAGCAGCCCGACGAGCACCGACTTGCCCGCCCCCGTCGCGCCGACGATGAGCGTGTGGCCCACGTCGCCTTCGTGGAGGCAGAGCCGAAAGGGTGTGCTCCCGTCGGTCCGCGCCCACAGGAGCGGCGGGGAGCCCTCGGGGAAGAGTCCGCTCGGGACCTCGCGGTGCCCGCCCCACGGGGCCGTGAGCGGGAGCAGGTCCACCAAGTTGTCGGTCGACAAGACGGGGCGACGCAAGTTGGCGTGGCCGTGGCCAGGCAGGCTCCCGACGAGCGCGTCGACGGCGTTCACGTCCTCGACGCGGCCGGTGAAGCCGAGGTCGCGGACGGCCTTGAGGAGCCCGGCGGCCCGGTCGTCCGCCGCCCGACTGGTGTCCGCCATCACGACGGCGCAGGCGGTGAGGTAGCCGAAGCGCAAGTCCCCGCCCGTGTTCGAGGCTCGCGCGGCGCCAGCGTCGAGCACCATCTGGCTCGCGTTGGCGTCCTGGAAGGCGAGGTCCATCTCGGTGTCCTGGCGCTTCTCCTTCGACGCCATGTCCTTCACCCAGTCGCCCGCACCGCGCCGTTTTTGGAACCACCCGAGCTGGGCCTTGCCGATCACCTTGGTCGCCGTGGCGGGCGAGAACGGCAGGAACCGCAGGCTCCACCGGTAGGGGAACGGCAGCCGGAGCAACGGGTCGGCGAGGCCGGGCGTCGTCGCGTTCGGGTAGCCCTGGACGGCGACGACGCGGACGTGCTTCGCCCCGATGCGCGGCTCGAAGCCGCCGACGAAGGGCTGGTCGGCGAGCGCGTAGTCGAGGTAGGCGCCGCGGCCGGGGACGCCGACGGCGTGGGGAAGCCCGGTCAGGCACTCGTGGAGGTGGCGGAGCAGGTCCGCGCTCCCCAGCCGCTCGATCTGGACGGCCGACGAGAGGCGGTCTTGGAGCCCGCGCGCCTCGCGCTCGAACTGGCCCAGGAGTCGGTCCCAGTCGACGCCAGAGGCTCCGTCGCGCCCAGCGACGACGGCCTTTTGCAGACGGCCGACGAGCCCCGGCGGCGGCGTGTAGGTGAGCGAGAAGACCGATTCGGTCTCGTAGTGCTCGGCGGTCGCCGTGTACCGCGCCCGGCGCGTCTCGTCGACGAGCGCGCTCACGGGGTCGGGGAAGTGGCACCGCTCCGGCGGCGCGTAGCCGACGGCCTCGCGGCGGACGGCGTCGGCGTGGACCATCCAGCCGTCGCCGTAGGCCGAGAGCGCGGCGCCGACGTGCGTCGCGAGCGCCGCGACCTCGCCCACGGTCGAGGAGGCGAGGTCCCGGCCCCGGACGCGCCACGCGGCCAGGAATGAGCCGTCCTTCGTCAGCACGACCCCATCCCCCACCAGGAAGCCCCAGCCGAGGAGGTCCGAGAGCGCTCGCGGCGTTTTGCGGTGCTCGCGGAGACGCCCGAGCGCGGCGGCGCCCAGAGACCCGGCGGCGAGGCCAGCGGCAGCAGAGATCAAACTCATGTTCTAGGGTCTAGGGTCTAGCTGCTAGGTACTAGGTCGCCACTACGGTGTGGGGACAGACCGGCTCGGCTTGCGCCCCGAGCCGGACGCGGGCGGGAGCGGGTCGTAGGTGTCGGCCTGTGTGAGCGTCCTCACCACGAGATGCGGCAGGAGGTCGTCGTCGGCCGAGAGCCGGACCATGAGCGGGTGGACCACGCCGACGACCAAGAGCACTACGCCCGCCGTCGCCCACGAGACGCCCATGAGGTAGCCGAGGCAGACGACGAGCGTGACTTCCAAGACGAGGAAGGTCCGGTCGACCCCGGCGTAGCGCGGCGTCCGGACGAGCGACTGGTGGACGGGCCGCTCGGGGAGTTTGCCGTGCGGCCTCTCCCCTCCCCTGCTCTGAACTCGGCTCAAAACGTGGAGCCGGAGATGCCGAGCGTGGCGGCGAACGAGGCCGCGCCGATGGCGACGCCCAAGCCGAGCACGGCCTGGCCGATCCGCTTGACGCCCTCCTCGTTCTTGGTGAACGCCCACACGATGCCGCCCGCGGCGAGTGCGATCACGGCGACGAGGCGGATGGTGTTGCCGGTGAGCGCGTCGGCGATGGTCTGGAGCGGGCCGTCCCACGGCATGGCCGCGCCGCCAGAGGCCGCGGCGGGGTCGGCGAGGACGGCCGCGAGGGCGAGGAGCGTGAGAGCGCGTCCGATCTGGACGCCGCGATGGGGTGAGGTCTGGAGCGAGCGGTGCATGGGCACGGGTGCGGGTGCGGGTGCGTGAACGTGGGAGGCGTGGCGGCTCGCCAGAGGCCCTGGGGGGCCGCCTACTGCGCGAGAGCGCGGCGGGCCGCGTCCGAGGCTCACCCGGAGGCACGCGAGCACACAGGGCCGCTCAGACGGGCGAGAGCTCGTAGGTCCCGGCGTGCTGGCTGTCCACGCGGACGAGCTCGGTCACGCGGCGACCCTGGTTGCCGCCCTGGATCACCAGCACGACGCCGACGGCCTCGGCCACCAACTCGTGCTGGGGCGGCACGTTGGCCCGCTGCGCGAGCCGCCCCAGCCGGTGGAGCGCTCCGAGTGCCGTGGTCGCGTGAAGCGTCGCGCACCCGCCAGGGTGGCCCGTCGCCCAGGCGTCCAAGAGGTGGAGCGCGGCCTCGTCGCGGACCTCGCCGACGACGATCCGGTCCGGCGTGCAGCGGAGCGTGTGCCGGACCAAGTCGGCGAGCGACACGTCGTCCGACGTGCGGAGTTGGAGGTGATCGTCGGCCGCGCACTGGAGCTCGCCCGTGTCCTCCAGGACCACGATCCGTTCCTCGGGGAACAGGTCGGTCATCTCCTTCAGGAGCGCGTTGCAGAGCGTCGTCTTGCCCGATCCCGTCCCGCCGCAGACGAGGACGTTCTCGTGGTCGCGCACGGCGTCTCGGAGCGCGAACCGCTGCTTCGCGGTCATGACGCCCGTGCGGACGTAGCTGTCGAGGTCGAACACGCGCGAGGCCCGCTTGCGGATCACGAAGCACGAGGCCTCCGCCAGAGGCGAGAGGAAGCCTTGGAGGCGCGCGCCGCCAAACGTCGTGTCGGGGAGCTCGGCCTGGACGGTCGGCGTGCCGCCGTGGAGCGCGTCCCCGTGGAAGGCGGCGACGGCGTGCAAGAACTGCTCGACGCGCGCCGCACGGAGCCGGACGCCCGCGAGCACCTTGCCGCGTGAGTGCGTGTCGAGCCGCAGACGGCCGTCGCCGTTGACGTAGACCTCGGTCACGTCGTCGTCGGCGAACGCCTCGACGACGCGCGGGCCGAGGTACCGCTCCATGAGCTCGCGGTAGCGGCCCTCGCGCCCGGCCTCACCGCCGGTGTCCGCTCCGGTCTTCGGCTGGGGTCGGGGGGGCGTGGGCACGGGCGGGGTCTGTGGATGTCTGGACCCGCTCTCGGCGGCGCTCACCGGGCTGTCACCTCGTTCGGAGAGGCGGCCGGGCGGGTCCGACTGGCAGAGCGCGTAGGGCGCGCGCCGCGGCTCACCTCGCTTCCGTCCAGATCGGGCGCAGTCGCTCCAGCACAGAGCGGACGGGGCCGGTGTAGCGAGAGTCGATGGACGTCGGCACCCGGCCCGAGTGCAGCCAGTACTCGCCCGACTTGAGGACGTGGACTCCGAGCGCAGGCTGGACGGGTCGCCCAGCGCGGTCGCGGAAGAGCGGTGCGCTCGCGGGGAGCAGCCTCCCTCCAACCCACACGCCCGCGCGGTCCACGCGGACGGTGTCGCCAGGGACTCCCGCGACGGGCTTCGCCAACGGCCGGACGCCGTCGGGGCGCGCAGCGCCGCCGGGGCACCGCCCGTTCGTCCAGTACCGGCCGAGCCGCTGGACGGCAGCCGTGTCCGGGCACGCGGCCACGAGGTCACCCCGCGCGACCGGACGCTCGCCCAACTCCGAGGCGACGTAGAGACCTGGTGGGAGGCTCGGCGTCGTGTTGACGCGGACGCCGAAGAGCGCGCCCGCTACCACAATCAGGACGGACACGCCGAGCGCGGTCGCCCACCGACGACGGCGTCTCCTGCGGTCGTAGTCGCGGAGCACGAATCCCGTTCGTCCTAGCATCTAGACCCTACTGTCTTGTTCTCTCCCACCAGCGCAGGATGGCCCGTTAAGAGCTCAGGGCAAGATTTTATTCACGTCTAGTGTCTAGGCTCTCGATAGTAGAGCCTAGCCGGTAGTATCTAGGGGCTAGGACCACCCCCTCCCCCGTGCGCGTCATCGCCTTCAGCAACCTCAAAGGCGGCTCGTCCAAGACGACCTCCTCGCTCGCCGTCGCGGCGGAGCTGGCGCGCCGTGGCCGCCGCGTTCTCCTGGTCGACCTCGACCCGCAGGCGACGCTCACCAAGTCGGCCGGGCTCGACCCGTCCCACGCCGCCGCGCAGTACCTCAAAGGCGAGATCGAAGCCCCAGCCGCCGTACTTCAACCGGAAGGGCTCTGGGACAAGCCGCTCGTCGAGCACGGCGGCGCGCTCCACCTCGTCCCGGCCAGCCGCCAACTCGTCCAGTTCGAGGGCCAGGCCGTCGCCCGGCTCGCCAACCGGCTCGTCGGACTCCTGGACGCCGTCGAGGCCGACTACGACTTCGTCGTCATCGACTCGCCGCCGCAGGCGTCGGCGCTCGTGACGGCCACGCTCGCGTCGGCCGACGAGGTGTACGTGCCCGTGGCGTCGGGGCGCGGCGCGCTCGACGGGCTCGTCGACGTGATGGAGCTCTCGAAGCGGTTTGGGACGACGCCGGTCTCGGGCGCCTTCGCGACGCGCGTCAACGTGTCGAGCCACCACGACCTCGACCTCGCCGAGTACGTCGCGGGCCAGGTGACGGGGCCGGACGGGGAGGGCGGGATCAAGACCTACATCCGCGAGACCGTCCGCGTCCGGGAGTCCGAGATGGCCCGCGTCCCGCTCCCGTTCTACGACCGATCGTCGACGGCCGCCCAAGACTACGCGGCGCTCGCCGACGAGATCGAGGCGCGCCCGTCGCCCCGGATCATCTAACAAGTGACTCTACCCCCTAGTATCTAGTATCTAGCGTCTAGACCATAGACTCATGGCGTCATCCCGCAAACCTCGCCTCAGTATTGAACCCGCCACGACCGAGGGGACCGCGTTCGAGGGCGCCTTCGGCACGGCGCCCACCGAACCCGAGAGCCCAACGTCTAAGCCGAAGAAGACCTCGCGGAAGAAAGCGGCCGCCGGCGGCGCGGTTGGCCCGGCCAAGCCGGTCCAGCATCCCCAAGCGCCCGCGTCGGGCGACGACGGGTACGAGCGGATCGTCCAGGGCAACTGGAACGTCCCCGCCTGGATGCGCGCCAAGGTCCGCGCGGCGGCCGAGGAGGGCGGCGTGAGCCAGAACGACGTCGTCCAGGAGGCGCTCCGGCGTCACCTGGAGGAGACCGAGCGGGGGAGGGGGGGGGGCTTCGCCCTGGAGGCCCGCCACTTCGGGACGCGGCGCGGCGGGCGGTAGCTACCGGCGGCCCACCACGCGGGCGAAGGCGGCGGCCCCCGCCAGCGCGGCGAGCGAGCCGAGCGCGAACCCCCGTGCCCACGGCTCGACTCGGGGGGCGGCGGGCGCCTGCCAGGGGATGGCCCGGACCTGCGCCAGCACGTCGTGCGCCGTCGCGGGGCGGTGGCCGACGACGTCGCTCGTCGAGCGCGCGACGAGCGAACGGACGGCCCCTGCGACGACGGGCTCCCGACGGGTCGCGCTGGGAGCCGCTAGCTCGCGGAGCACCACGCCGAGCGCGTACACGTCGGACGCCGGGGTCGGCTCACCGCCCGCGACGATCTCGGGGGCCGCGAACCCGTACGTGAACGGCTGCCAGGACGCGGGCGGGTCGCCGCTCGCGCCGTCGCCCCCGGCAGCGCCGCGCCAGCGGGCCGCGACGCCGAAGTCGAGGAGCTTGGCGACCGGACGGCCCTCGTCGTCGTCGGCCACGAGCACGTTCTCGGGCTTGACGTCGCCGTGGACGAGGCCGCGCCCGTGGACGTGGCGGACGGCCGCGCAGACCTGCTCGAAGAGCGCCACCCGGTCTCGGAGGCCGAGCCCCCGGCGGTCGGCGTAGGCCGTGACCGGCTCGCCGTCGACGTGCTCCATCGCGAAGTACGGGCGGCCGTCGGCCGTGTACCCGGCGTCGTAGAGCCGGGCCACGTTCGGGTGGGTGAGCGCCGCGAGATGCCGCCGCTCGTCCAAGAACCGCTCGGCGTCGGGGTCCCCGGCCTCGCCGTCCACGACGGGCCCCGAGAGCACTTTCAGCGCGGCCCGGAGCCCCACGTCGGACCGCTCGGCGAGGTAGACGACGCCCATCCCGCCCCGCCCGATCTCGCGCACGACGCGGTAGTCGCCCACCGCGTCGCCGGGCGCGAGGGCGGGGTCGGCGACGCGGGCCGCGAGCGACTCCGCCGCCGGTCTCGACAAGAACCCGGCCTCCGGCGCGTCGCGCGCGGCCCGGGCGAGCCGCGCGGCCCGTTCGCCCAAACTGGACGAGAGCGCCCGGGCCGTCTCAACGACCGCCGCCTGCCGGGCGGGGTCGGCGCCCAGCAGGAGGTCGAGGAGCACCCCGTCCACCCGGCCGGACTCGCCCGTGGGGTCCACGTGCGAGGTCTGCTCGATCACGCGCTGGAGCGCGTCGAGCACGTCGGGCTCGGCGGCGTCCCCGCCGTCCGAGCGTGGGGCGGGGGAGCGGGTCATCAGGCTGCTGGCGCGTCGGCGGACGCTTTGGTGGGCAGAGCGGAGTCTTCGGAGACGTAGGCGTAGAGGAGCGCGCGGGCCTTCTCCCAGTCGCGCTTCACGGTGGCCGGGCTCGTGCGCGTAGCAGCCGCGATCTCGGTGATCTCGAACCCGCCGAAGAACTTGAGCTCGACGACCCGGTGGAGCCGCTCGCTCACGCGGCGGACCCGCTCCATCGCCGCGTCGAGGTCGACCGTGAGGTGCGCCCAGCCCTCGACGCCCGCCGGGTCGGCGCCCGCCCGGACGTCGCGCTCGGAGACCGGGACGGTGGCCGCCCCGCCCCCGCGCTTGTCGGCCCGCCGACGCCGCGCCGCGCTCACCAGGACGTTCCGCATGGCGGTCGCGTAGAGCCCGAGCGAGATCTCCGCGTCCCACTCGGCCCCGTGCCCGTGGCTCCGCTGGAGCGACAGGAACGCCTCGTGGACGAGCCCCGTGGTCGCGAGCGTGATCCCCGGGCTCTCTCGGGAGCGGAGCCTGCGGGCGATCTGGCGGAGGTCGTCGTAGACGGCCCGCTCGGCGTCGGCGCTCGTGCGGATCGTTCGGCGGTGGGGTGGGCGGGTCGTCGGGGTCATGGGTCGTGGTGGGAGGGTGGACGGTGAGCGCGCCGGGACGCTCAACGGAAGGTTTCGATGGCGAGCGCGGCGACCAAGACGCCCTGGACGCAGACCGCGCTCTTGGGCACGCGCTGGTCGGGGTACTCCGGGTTCCGAGCCACCAGCCGGACGTGCGAGCCGTCCTCGACCACGTGCTTCAGCGTGTTCCCCTCGCCCTCGACGTAGACCGAGCACACGTCGGCCTCGGTCGGGTCCACGTCCGGCCGCATCACGAGCGTCATCCCCGGCAGGAGCCCGGCGCCCGTCATCGACTCCCCGTCGACGACCAGGAGGTAGTCCCCCCGGCGCATGACCGGGACGAGGTCGGGGAGCGTCGCGACGAAGTCGTCGGCCTGGGCCTCGACGTCGGTGATCGGCCCGGCCGGGATCGTCCCGAGCCGGGGCCACGGCCGCGCCCGGCCGTGCCGCTCGCCCTCCGCCGTCAGCTCGATCCGGAGCGGGACGCCGCGGCCCCCGGACGTGAGCGCGACGAAGCCGGCGGCCTCGAGCTTGCGGAGGTGGGCGTAGACGGCGGAGACGCCCTTGAGCCCCATCCGCCCGGCGAGCTCGAGCCCGTTGGGGACCTCACCCGTCCGGCGGAGGGCGTCGTGGATGATCCCGAGGAGCTCTTTCTGTCGGGGGTAGAGCATTGTAGGGAGGGTGTGACAGGGAGGCTGTCAATTTACACCTTCTGGTGTCAATATGAACTCCGGGCGCCCAGAAAAACCCGCCGCCCGGTCCCGAGGGGGCCGCTCGGCGCCGCGTAAGCCGAACGTGGACAGGAGGATGGAGCCCAGGGAAAAAGTCGGACCCCGCGGCCTCGGACCCCGTGGGGGGCGCCGACGGCGTGACCCCCGGTGACACGCCGTCGTCGCCCCCCTCCCACGAACCGGACTCCCCGCACCGCCCATGACCCCCGACACCGACACGCGTACCCAAGCCGCTGGCCTCCGCCTCGCCCGGGCGGTCGAGCGCTCCGTCGAGCGCTCCCGCCCCCTGTCGTCCGCCGACCTCTTCGCGCTGGCGGCCGACGCCTGGGGCGGCACGCTGGCCGAGGGGGCCTTCACGCCCCGCGACGCCTACGACGCCGCCGAGCTCGGGCTCCACCTCCACCTGCTCCGCGCCGTTGGGCCGCTCCCGCCTGACCCCGGGGCGGCCCGCGACGCGCTCGCCGAGGTCGAGCGGCTCTCGGCGCTCCTGCCCAGCCAGACGCGCCGGACGGCGGAGCAGAACGACTACCAGCAGTTCTCGACGCCGGCCGCTTACGCGGGCCTCTGTGCGTGGGTGAGCGGGGTGGGGGAGGGGGACCGTGTGATCGAGCCGTCGGCCGGGACCGGCGCGCTCTGCGCGTTCGCGCTCGCCGCCGGAGCGACGGTCCACGCCAACGAGTTGTCGGACCGACGCGCCGACCTGCTGGCGACTCTCCTAACCGAGGCGGGCCAGGGTCCAGCCACACTCACACGTGAGAACGCCGACTACCTCGACGCCATCTTGCCGCCGTCCGTCCGGGCCGAAGTGGTTCTAATGAACCCGCCATTCTCTCAGACCGCCGGCCGGCTCGGGCGCCGCCGCGTTATGACCGTCGGGACGGACCACGTGCTTCAGGCGCTCCGTCGCCTCGACGCGGGTGGCCGACTGGTGGCCGTATTGAGCGCGGGCGTGAGGCGAGTGAAGCCGACGCACAGGGCGTTCTTCCAAGTAGTGGACGCCGACCCCTATCGGCTCCGGGCGGACATCGAGGTGGGTGGCGCCGTCTACCGCCCATACGGGACCTCCGTGCGCACGCGGCTCCTCATCGTGGACCGGGCGCTGGAAAACTCGCCAAGGTGCGACAGAGGGTTCGTGGAGGGCGTCGTGGAGACGGTGGCTGACGCCGCCGACCTGCTCGCTACGGCTCGGGCGTGTGTTCCTACACGTGGTTGACCTCGTCGGAGTGGGGTCACCTCGGTGGCCGGTCTCTGAGCATGAGGTAGTAAGCGCCTCAGAAGACCGACGTGCCGGTCTTGGTCGTCAGCAGTTCGAGGGCCACCGTTCCAGCGAGCAGGTTCCCCCTCGCCCCCAACCCCGGCGACCACACGGCCGCTAGGAAAGGGCCTGGAAAGCACGGCGACGATCCCGCCGCCGCTCTTCGCAGGAAGCCCCACGCGGTACGCGAAGTCGCCGACCTCGTCGAGCCCTGGGCGCCCCTATTCGACGCGGAACGGAACCGAGCGCGTCTGGTCGCCCCAGCGGACGACCAGGCGCCCGCCGTCGCCGTCGGGCTCGGCGACGATCTCTAACCGCTCGACCGGCTCCGCCAGCGCGTCGAGCTCGAACGGGACGCGGCCGAGGTCCCGGGCCGGGTCGTAGGCGTTGCCGTTCTGGCCGGTTTGCCCGTTCACGACGAGCACGCCGCCGTCGGCCTCGGGGACCGAGAACAGCGTCACGGTCCCGGCTGGAACGCGGACCGCGTCGGCGCCGCGACCGAACACGAGCGGCCGACTGGTGGTGAGGTGCGTCGCGCGGTCGGCCCCGGTGCGCCACACGCGGCCGTAGGGCACGACCGTGCCCCAGACCTGGCGCCCGCGCAGCGACGGCTGCCCGTGGTCGACGGTGATCTCCGCGCCCGCCACGGCCGACTGCGCTTCTGCGCGGCCTGAAAGCGGGCCGATCCCCCGGCCCGCCGCGTCGAGCGCGGCGGCACGACGCTGGAAGGCGTCGACGTCGAAGCCGGGCGCTCGCGTGACGACGAGCTTGCGGGTCGTCTCGGCGGCGTCGAGCGTGGCGAGCCCGCCGTCGGGGCCGAGCGTGACCGCCATCGGCCCGCGGAAGGGGTGGCGGACCGTCGCGGTCCGGCCGTCGCGGGTGACGGTGAAGTCGAGCACGGACCGCCCGGTCGCCATTGGCAGCGTCCCGTCGGTTCCGCGCCGGAGCGCGAGGTCGAACGGCGCGTGGGCGTACTCGACGAACGGGAGCGCGTCGGGTCCGGCGGCGAGGGCGCGCGTCGACGTGCCGTCGCCAACGCGCAGGCTGTCGCCGTCCCGGGTCATGCGCACGGCGCGGACCGCCTCCCCGCCCGCGCCGCGCGTCTCGGACGTGAACGCGAGCATCCGGCCGTCGGCGTCGAGGTCGAGCCTAGCCTCGGTCCGCTGCGTGGTCGGAACGCGTGTGACGAGCGTCACGTCGAGGCCGCGGGCGTCGCGCACGACGCGCTCGACGGCCACGGTGTCGGCGCCCAGGCGGGCCACGAACACGGTGGCGTCGGTGGCGGGAGGGGCCGGGCGCGGTGCGGTAGGCGCACAGGCCGCGAGGACCGCCGCGGCAGAGAGAACGAGGAGCAAGCGGGACATGGGCGAGACCGGTGGGGGCGAGATCGTACGCCCCGCCCCCCTCTGCGCTCCCGCACGCCGCCACCCGATCTCTCGGCTTCGGTCTAGATGGCTAGGGGGTGCCGCTCCGCCACGGCGCGCCAGCCGCGGCGAGGGGCACCCGGTTCGGTCAGGCACGCAGGCCCGCTGGCGGCCGACACCGAGCCGAACCGCCAGCGGGGCGGAGGGAGTCAGAGCCCGAAGTTGCGGAGCTTGTACGACAGGTTGAGCATGACGTAGCGGCCCAGCGTCGCCGTCTGGGCGTCCTGCACGTAGGACTCCGTCACCGTCCGCTCCACGTCGCGCTGCTGGTCGAGGAGGTCGGAGACGCTGAGGCTGACCTCGGCGAGGTCGTCCTGCAGGAACTTGTAGCCCACGCGCGCGCCCAGGAGCACCTGCGTCGGGTCGACGGTGTCGTCGAGGCCGGTGTAGTGGAGGGCGCGCAGGTCGGTGCCCAGCACCAGCCCGTTCCACGGCAGCCACGTCACCTTCGCCCCGGCCGAGTGGCGGACGTAGTCGGCGTCGAGCGTCGGCGCGGCCGAGTTGGAGACGGCCGTGTAGCGCGCGCCGTACTCCACCGACACGTCGACGCTCGAGCTGACAGCGCTCCCGAGCGAGACGCGGCCGTCGAGCCCCAGCTGGTCGGAGACGTTGTCTTGGCCGTCCACCAGTCCGGGGGTACGGGTGAAGCTGGGGCCGACCGAGACGTTCGCGTTGCTCCCCAAAAACGGCACCGGGCGGCCGTAGACCAGGAACGCCCGGGCGTCCCACGCGCCGTCCACGTTGACGGGCGCGAGTAGTTGGGCGCCCGCCGGAAGGACGGCGCCCGACGGCAGCTCGGTATCGACCAAGGCCGTCGTCGTGGAGGTGCCGATGGCGTGGATCCCGTAGGACCCGCTCACGAACGCCGAGAGCACAGAGCCCGCCCCAGCGTCGGTCCCGTTGAAGCGCGCCCGGAGCGTGTGCGTCGTCGCCGGGTCGAGGTCCGGGTTGCCCGTCGTGAGCAGCAGCGGGTTCGAGTTGTCGACCACGCTCTGGAGCTGGGTCGCCGTCGGCGTCTGCGTCCGGGCGCGGTAGTCGAGGTCGAGCCGCTGGCCCTCGCCGAGCGGGAGCCGCACGCGCGCCGAGGGCAGGACCGACCAGAACGAGCGGTCCACGTCGAACGACGTCGCGGCCGTCTGCTCACCCGTCAGGCGTTCGTTCTGGACGTCGAGGCCGACCTGGGCCGAGACGGCGTCGCGCCCGCGCGCGCCGTACCGGTACGAGATCCCGCCGCGCTGGATCGCCGACCGCTGGGTGAACCGGCTCGTGTAGGCGGCGTCGGGGACCGTGTAGGCGCCCGTCTCGTCCGCTGTGAACGCGAGCTGGTCCGACGTGCTCGACGACCACTCGGGCCGATAGCTGAGCTGGACCTGGCCCGGCCCGACCGGCTCGGTGTAGCGGACCGTCGCGCCGACCGACCGCGCGCGTGCGTCGGTGTCGAACAACTGGTCGGAGGCCGAGGCGGTGACGGCGTCCGAGAACGAGTCGAGCGTCGTCGTCTGCTGGCTCGTGCCCGTCTGGTCGTCCACGTCCGCGTCGACGCCCACGGTGAGCGTCCGGCCTGGGGCGGCGAACCGGTGGCGGAGCAGGACGCGGCCTTGGGCCGAGAGCGCCCCGGCGTCGACGGCGTCCGTCGTCAGGCTCCGGGCGAGCGTCTCGCCCGTCGGCGTCGCCGTGAGCCCGGCGAGCGTGCCCGCGGTCTCGTTGCTCTGCGCCGTCAGCCGGGGCTCGACGATAAGCTGCGTCCGGTCGGACACGTCGTACTGGGCGCGGAGCGCGAGCTGGTGGTTGGTGTTGGTCCCGTCCGAGGCGTCGGTCTCGGCGTAGCGCTGCGTGACGGCGTCGCCGGTCGTGTAGTCGCGCGCCAGCGTGGCGTCGAGGTCGGTGTCGGTTTGGTTGTAGACGTAGCTGCCGGTGACGGTGAGGGCGCCGTCCAGCAGCACGTCCGAGACGTTGACGCCGACGGCGTTCGTGGTGTTGAGGCCGTCCTGGTCGGCGACGAGCAGGTTGCTCACGTCGGTTCCTCGACCGGGCCGTCCGCCACCGCCCGGGCCACCACCGCCCGGAGGAGGGCCGCCGCCGGCGCGTCCGCCGCCGCCGCCCCGGCGGCCCGACGTGGAGCCGACGACGCCGAGCAAGTCCTCGGTCGCGAAGTTCTGCTGGTCGACGTTGTTGGCAAGTGCAACGACCGTCACGCGGCGGTCGCCGTCGAGGACGGTCGCGTTGCCGCCAGCGAGGTACTCGCCGTCCGGCCCCGCCCCGGCGTAGGCGCGCCCGAACTGGCCGTTCCGCATGCCGGCCCGGGTCACGATGTTGACCGTCTTCTCGGCGTCGCCGTCGTCGAAGCCCGAGAACCGTGAGGCCTCGCTGGCGCGGTCGAAGACCTGGATCTCCTGCACGATCTCGGCCGGAAGCGTGCTAAGCGCGCCCTGCACGTTGGTCCCGAAGAACTCGCGCCCGTCGACGAGCACGCGCTGGACGGTCTCGCCCTGGGCCGACACCTCGCCGTCCTCGACGATCACGCCGGGCAGCTTGGCGAGCAGGTCGCCCGCCGTCGCGTCCGGGTTGACCGGGAAGGCGTCGGCGTTGAACGCCGTCGTGTCGCCGCGGACCTCGACGCGCTGGCGGGCCGCGGCGACTACGACCTCGCCCAGCGCGGCGGCGTCGACGGCGAGCGCCAGCGGGCCGAGCGCCATCGGCCCGCTCACCGTCAGCTCGCGCTCCAGCGGGAGGTACCCCACGAACGAGACGCGGAGCCGGTAGGCGCCCGGCGCGACGGCGAGTCGGAACGATCCGTCGAGGCCAGTCGCCGTGCCCGTCCGCGTGCTATCGGGTGTCGCGCGGATCAGGATGACGGTCGAGGCCGGTAACGGCTGGCCGTCGGAGGCGTCGACGACCGTGCCGGTCACGGTGGCGGTCGTCTGGGCCGAGGCGCCGGGGGCGAGCGCGGCGACTAGGCCGACGCAGAGTGCCAAGCGGCGGAGCGTGAGGGGGGACATGGGATCGCGGAAAGGGGCCGGCCCCGGGTCTCCGGGACGGACGGTGGAAAAGAGGGGACGGCACCGGTGCCGTACGGCTCGTCAGGGCTGGCCCGTCACGGGCGAGGTCGCAATGCGGCGCCGGAGCGCGGCGTCGAGGCTGTACCGGCCCGCGCCGAGCACGGCGAAGACGAGCGCGATCACGCCGTAGAGCAGGCCCAGCTCGAGGTCGCCGAACGCCTTCCCCGCGTTCGCCGCGAGCGTGACGACGGCCATGGTGCCGGCGACGAGGGTTGCGGCCGGGCGCGTCAAGAGCCCGAGGGCGAGGAGCAGGCCGCCCCCCAGCTCTGCGGCGGTCGCGCCCCAGGCGAAGAGCTCCGGGGCCGGGAAGCCTAGCGCGCCGACCGTCTCGACGAAGCCGGGCGAGGGCGGGACCTTGCCCAGGCCGTGCCCGAGGGCGAGGGAGAGGCCCGTGACGACGCGGAGGACGAGGAGCGCGGCGTCGGCCGAGGCCTCACGCGGGGTGGCCCCGATGAGGACGTGCAGAGCCGACGCGGAGCGGGAGAGGACGGTCATCGGGGCGGACGGAAAGAGGGTCGGCCCCGGGTTCACGGGGCCGACGGTGGGAGAGGAGGTGCGGGCTAGCGGTTGCCGTTCCGCCGGCCGTCGCCGCGCCGGCCGTCGCCGCGCCGGCCCTCACGGGACGCGCGGAGCGCCTGGTAGCGCTCGAGCTGGGCCGGCGTCAGGACGGCCCCGATCTGGCGGTCCATCTCGGCGCGGCGGGCCTCCCGCTGGGCGCGCGTCGCCTCGCGGTCGGCGCTGTCGCGCTCGCCGCGCTCCGGCCGGCCCGCCTTCTGGGCCTCGAAGAGCGTGCGGAGCTGGGTGGCCTGGGCGTCGGAGAGGTCGAGGGCCTCGTCGAGGTGGGCCACGCGCTGCTCGGTCCGGTCCCCGTCGCCGCGCGGGCCGCGGGTCTGGGCCTCGGCGGCCTGGGGCAGCGCGAGGAGCCCGGCGAGGGCGACGGCCGCGGTGCCGAGCGCTCGTCGGAGCGTGACGGCCGTCCGCTGGCGGGCGGTCTCGTGAGTCTGGTTCGTATGCTGAGTCATGGGTCTGGGGGGATGTGCGGGGGGTGCCCGCGTGGTGTGGGGGCTCAACGGCGGCGTTCGGGGCGTCGATGCAGCCGGATCGCCGACGTGCAGCCTGGCGACGTGACCTGCAGCCCCGGCCCGCCGGGGCATCGCCAGCGGGGCACGGCGTCCCTAGATTTCCCCCCGCGGCTTCCCTCCGGTCGTGCTCCCCCGCGTCTTCGAGCGGCCGGTCCAGAGCGAGACCGGCCGGGCCTGCGGGACATCCACTCTTCCCGCTGTGCCCTCCGTCAACGCCGTCCTCTTCGTGGCAGGGCTGCTGCTCCTCTTCGGGATCGTGTCGAGCAAGCTCTCGGCCCGGATCGGGATGCCCGTCTTGGTGCTGTTCCTCGGGGTCGGGATGCTGGCCGGGTCCGAGGGCCTCGGCGGCGTGGCCTTCGAGGACTACGAGCTCGCGAACGCACTGGGGAGCGTGGCCCTCGCCTTCATCTTGTTCGACGGCGGCCTGCGCACGTCGACCGGCGCGCTCCGGAGCGCGTGGCGCCCGGCCCTGTCGCTGGCGACCGTCGGCGTCCTGGTGACGGCGGCGGTCACGGGGCTCGCGGCGGCCTACGTCCTGGGGCTCTCGACCGTCCACGGCTTGCTCTTGGGGGCCATCGTGGGGTCGACCGACGCCGCGGCCGTGTTCTCGGTGCTCCGGTCAAGCGGGCTCGCGCTCCCGGAGCGGCTCGGGGCCACGCTCGAGGTCGAGAGCGGGTCGAACGACCCGATGGCCATCTTCCTCACCCTGGGCCTCGTCGGCGTCCTGACCGGGACGGCCGCCAGCGCGGGGTCGCTCGCGTTGCTGTTCGCGCTCCAGTTCGGCGTCGGGGCCGCCGCCGGCGTCGGGGTGGGGAAGGGGGCGGCGTGGGCCGTCGAGCGGGTCCAGCTCGACGCCCCCGGGCTCTACCCCGTGCTCGTGACGGCGTTCGGGCTCTTGGCGTTCGGGCTGGCGGCCGTCCTGGGCGGGAGCGGGTTCCTGGCGGTGTACCTCGCCGGCATCGTGTTGGGCAACAGCCCCATCGTGTTCCGGCGGGGCATCTTCATGTTCCACGACGCCGTCGCGTGGCTCGCCCAGATCGCCCTGTTCGTGCTCCTGGGGCTCCTGAGCTTCCCCAGCCGCCTCCTCGCCGTGGCCGGCCCGGCGCTCGCCGTGGCGGTCGTCCTGATCGTGGTGGCCCGCCCGCTCGCCGTCGCGCTCTCGCTCGCGCCGTTCCGGTTCACCCTGCGCGAGGGGGCGTTCGTGTCGTGGGTGGGGCTGAAGGGGGCCGTCCCCATCACGCTGGCGACGTTCCCGCTCCTGGCCGGCGTCGACGGCGCCGAGGCCCTGTTCGACGTCGTGTTCTTCGTCGTCCTGGTGTCGGCGGTGAGCCAGGGGTGGTCGCTCCCGGTCGCCGCGCGCTGGCTCGAGATCGGCCGGCCCGCCGACCCCGCCCCGCCCGTCACCGTCGAGCTCCACGCGCTCCGCCACGTCGACGGCGACGTCGTGGACTACACGGTGGCCCCGTCGGCTCGGGTGGCCGGCCAGATGCTCCGCGACCTCGTGCTCCCCGACGGCGTCGCGGTCACGCTCGTCGTCCGCGACGGGGCCGTGGTGGTGCCCCGAGGCGGGACGGCGCTCCGCACCGGAGACCACGTGTTCGTCGTTGCCCGGACCCAACTCAAGCCGCTCGTCGACCGGCTGTTCGACCCCGAGGCGCGGACGCCGCCGCTGGCGCCGGGCCTCACGCTCGCGTTCCCGGCCGAGACCACGCTGGGCCAGCTCCACCGGTTCTTCGGCCTCCCAGGTCCGACGTGGTCCACCGACACGGTCGGGGACCTGCTCGCGGACGCCGGGGCGTCGGACCATCTCGGTTGCTTCCACGTGGCGCACGCGGGGGACCCCGAGTTCGTCCAGGTCACGTATGCGCCCCAAGAGGCCCCGGTTGGAGAGGCCCCCGAGACCGTCAGTGCGGGGCCGCCCGGCGAGTAGGGGCGCACCGGGCCGGGCGCCCCGGGTCCGGGCTACTGGCCAGTCAGCCTCGCCTCCAGGCTCTCGCGGCGCCCGCGCGCGACGGCCAGCCGCGTCCCGTCGTGGAGCCGGACGGCGTAGTCGCCCTGGCGCCCAACGAGAAGCGACTCGACCCGGTCGAGCCGGACGATCGTCGAGCGGTGGACGCGGGCGAAGAGGGCCGGGTCGAGCCGGTCCTCCATCTCCTGCATCGAGTCCCGGACCAGGAACGTGTCGTCGCCCGCGTGGACCTCGACGTAGGCGTCGGCCGCGGCGACGTAGTCGACGTCCACGACGGGCACGTAGCGGACCCGCCCGCGCGACTCGACGGCGATCCGGGCAGGGTAGGTCGGCGCGGGTGTCGCGGCGGTCAGGAGCGCGCGGAGCCGGTCGTCGAGGTCGCCGCCCGGAGCGTCGGCCTTCCGAACGGCCTCGCGTGCGCGGCCGAGCGCCTGGCGGAAGCGGTCGGCGGCGTAGGGCTTCAGGAGGTAGTCGACGGCCGCCAGCTCGAAGGCCTCGACGGCGTGGCGGTCGTAGGCCGTCACGAACACGACGGCCGGCATGGCCTCGGGGCCGACCTCGCGGAGCACGTCGAGCCCGGTCATCCCCGGCATCTGGACGTCGAGGAACACGAGGTCGGGCCGGAGCGCGCGGACGAGCCCGGCCGCTTCGGCGCCGGACCCGGCCTCGCCGACCACCTCGACGTCGTCCTCGCGAGCCAAGAGGTCGAGCACGCGTTGGCGGGCGGGGGGCTCATCGTCGGCGACGAGGACGCGGAGGCGTGAGGGGTCAGGCATCGGGGGCGGAGGGCGGGCGGACGGGGATCTCAACGACGGCGACGGCCCCGCCGTCCGGCCCGCGTTCGAGGCGGAGCGCGGCGGCGTCGCCGTAGAGCGCGTGGAGCCGGTCGCGCGTGTTGGCGAGGCCGACCCCGGTCCCGCGCACGAGCCCGTCGGGGCCGGGTCCGTTGTCGGCGATGGCGAGGCGGAGCTGGGTGCCCCCGCCGGCCGCCTCCTCGCGCTGCGCCGTCACGACGATCCGGCCCTGCGCGCCGACCAGGCGGCTCACGCCGTGCTCGACGGCGTTCTCGACCAGCGGCTGGAGCACGAGCGGGGGGACGGGCACGCCGAGCGCGGCCGGGTCCACGTCCTCCTCGATCGCGAGCGTGTCGCCGAACCGGGCCTGCTGGATGGCGAGGTAGTCGCGGAGGAGCGCGAGCTCGTCGGCGAGCGGGACCTCGGGCCGGGCGTCGCCGTCGAGCACGCGCCTCAGGAGCGCCGCCAGCTGGGCGAGCATGGTCTGGGCACGCTCCGGGTCGCGCTCGACGTAGGCGCTCACGGCGTTCAAGGCGTTGAACAGGAAGTGCGGGTTGAGCTGCATCCGCAACGCCGAGAGCCGGGCGTCGGCGAGCTGGCGCGTGAGGTCGGCGCGGTCGGCCTCGAGCCCGGCCCGCTCGGCCGCCAGCCGGGCCGCCTCGGTCTCGCGGTCGACCGCCCGGACGGCGTAGTCGCGCGCGAACCCGGCCGCGAGCACGCCGGCGTAGATCACGAACTCGTCGACGAAGAGGAGCCGGCGGACGGCGCCGAGCGGGCCGGGGGCGCCCGGACCCCTCCTGGGTCTCCCGCCCAGCCGGCCCGGGAGTTGGTCGAGCACGCCGACGTCGACGAGGCCCCCGAGCAGGGCCTGCCGCCCGGCCTCGACGGCGGCGGCGAGCGCGAGGCCCACGGCGACGAGGCCGACCAGCCGCCGCCACACGTGCCCCCGCTCTAGGGGCGACCGGCGGGCGAGCGCGAACACGACCGGCGTGAGCGCGATCCAGACTGCGTACTCGGCGACGGTCCCGACGACGCCGCTCGGGGTCAGGGCGACGAACCCGAACGGGCTCATGGCCCGGCGGACGAGCAAGAGCCCGGTGAGCAAGACCCAGAACGCCGTCGTGGCGGCGAACTCGGCGCGGGCGGACCAGGGGGCGTGGGCAGAGCTGGACATGACGGGGCCAAGCTAGAGGATCCGGCCCGGCGCCCCGCAGCGCGAGCCTGCTACCCACGGCGCTCTGCTGCACCCCACCCGGTCACCCGTCGCGGAGCATCTGGGCGAAGGCGTCCGGGAGCGGGCTGGCCTCGACGGCGCGCGCGGCCTCCTCGACGTCGTACGCCACGCGGGCGAACTCGACCTGGCAGTAGGCCGGGTCGGTCGTCGGCCGCTCGGGGTCGACGGTCAGGAGCGCGTAGCACGCGCGGGGATCGCCGTCCTTCGGTTTGCCGACCGAGCCCGTGTTGACCGCGTGGCGGTAGACGGTCTGGCCGTCCTCGTCCTCGACCGCCAGCGCCTTGTGGTAGGGCCGGTGGGTGTGGCCGAAGAGCATCACGTCGGCGCCGGCCTCGGTCATCCGCTTGAGGATCAGGCTGTCGGGCCGGTCCTCGAACAGGTACTCGTTGACCCGGCGTGGGCTGCCGTGGACCATGAGCACCTCGACCGGCTCGGCGCCGCGCTGGCGGGGCGCGGCGAGCGTGACGCGCAAGTGCCGGGGCAGCGAGCGGAGGTAGCGCCGCGTGGTCTCGGTCACGGTCGCGTTCGTGTACGCGATGGACTCGGCCCCGCGGGCCTTGTCCGCGTCGGTGACGTAGGCGCACCCGCAGTCGTCGGAGCCCAGCCCGACGCCCTCGTCGTAGTTCCCGGCGATGGTGGGGATGCCCCGCTCCTGGATGGCCGTGACGACCTCGTTCGGCCACGTCGCGTAGCCGACCAAGTCACCCAAGCAGTAGACGGCGTCGGCTTGGCCGCGACCGAGCCGGGCGTCGACGTCGCGCAGGACCGCGTCGAGGGCGGGGAGGTTGGCGTGGACGTCGGAGAAGACGGCGAAGGTCGTGGGCACGGGCGGAGGGGTCAGGAGGAGACGGGGTCGGGCGTCTCGGCGAGGGCGGCGGCGACCTCCCGAGCCGTCGCGCGGGCCGAGCGGCCGACGCCGACGAGCGTGGCGGAGGCGAACCCTGTCCACGCCCCGTAGCCGACGAGCCAGAGCCGGGGCTCGGCGACCGAGCGCGTGCCCTCGACGGCGACGCGGCCGTCCTCGCCGACCACGCCCAGCCCGTCGAGGAACCCGAGGGCCGGGCGGAAGCCGGTGCACCAGATCACGGCGTCGGCCGCCTCCTCGGAGCCGTCGGGCCAGACGACGCCCGTCGCCGTGAACCGCGCGACGGGCGGGCGGAGGTCGTCCAGCCGACCCGCCAGGCGGGCCGCACGGACGGGCGGGACCTGGACCACGTCGCCCAGGCTGTACGGCCGGGCCGCCGCCTCGCCGTTCTGGAGCGCGTGGTAGCGGGCCGTCGCGGCGTCGAAGAGGACGCGGCCATCGACGTCTTCGGGGAGGAACCGGGGCTCGCGCTCGACGACCCACGAGGCGTCGGCGACGGCCGAGACCTCGGCCAGGACCTGCGCGCCGGAGTTGCCGCCCCCGACGACCAGCACGCGCTGGCCCGCGAACGGCTCGGGCGAGCGGTACGCCGACGAGTGGATCTGGACGCCCCCGAACGCCCCGCGCCCGGGTACCTCGGGAACGAACGGCCGGGCCGCCGTCCCCGTCGCCGCGACGACGGCGCGCGCCGAGACGGCGCCGCGGTCGGTCTCGACGCGGAGCGGGGCCGCCGGGTCGTTACCGGTGCGACGAACGCCGGTCACGCAGACGGGCCGCCAGACGGGCAGCTCGTAGCGGCTTTCGTAGGTGGCGAGGTAGTCCAGCACGTCGTCGCGGTGGGGGTACTCGGTTGGCTCGCGGCCCGCGAGGTGCCGCGGCAGGAGGTAGCCCGGCAGCGACGACCACTCGGCGGGCGAGAACAGCCGGAGCGAGTCCCACCCGTCACGCCACGCGCCGCCCGGACCGGGCTGGCGGTCGAGGAGCGCGACCGTCGCGTCCGACTGGCGGAGCTCGCGGGCGAGGTGGTAGCCGACGGCGAGCGCGGCCTGGCCGCCGCCGACCACGACCACGTCGCGCGTGTCGAACGGGAGCGGCTCGTCCGGGGCGAGAGGGTGCGGCATGAGGCGTGGAGTCAGAGCCGGGCGCCCTCGACGTAGAGCGCGGCGAGGCCGAAGAGGCGGTCGAGGCCCACGCGGAGCGGCCCGCCCTCCAAGACGTCCTCCAAGACGTCGGGGTCGAGGAAAAGGCGCACGGGGCCGCCCGGGGTGTCGAGGTCGCGCCACTCGGCGCCGTCGGGGGGCGCGACGGCCTCGGCGACCGCGAGGTGGACGGTCCCGCCGCAGCACCCGTGGCGCGGCGCCCGCCGCAGCGTGAGTGCCCCGCCGCGCTGGCGCACGAAGGCCGCCGCCTCGGGCGTGAGCTCGACCGGGGTCACCGGGCCGCAGCGGCGCGGGCCGCAAACGCCGGCCGCGTCCGGTTCGCGAACCGGACGAGCGCCAGCATCAGCGGCACCTCGATCAGCACACCCACGACGGCCGCCAGCACGGCCCCGCTCGTCACGCCGAAGAGGACGATGGCCACGGCGACCGCCATCTCGAAAAAGTTGCTCGCGCCGATGAGCCCGGCCGGCGCCGCCACGCGGTGCGGCACGCGCCACGCGTAGGCCCAGCCGTACGCCAGCGCGAAGACGAACAGCGTCTGGAGCGTCAGCGGCACCGCGATCAGCGCGATGTCGAACGGCGCGGCCAGGATCTGGTCGGCCTGGAAAGAGAACAGGAGCACGAGCGTCAGCAGGAGGGCGACGACCGTCACCGACCCGAACCGCGCCAGGAAAACGCCGTCGAACCACGCGCCCCCCTTCGCGCGGACGAGCGCCCCGCGGACGGCCGCCCCGGCCGCCAGCGGCACGACGATGTAGAGGAGCACCGAGTACAGCAGCGTGTCCCACGGCACGGCCACGTCGGCCACGCCGAGCAGCAGCGCGACGATCGGCGCGAAGGCGACCAGCATCACGAGGTCGTTGATGGCGACCTGGACGAGCGTGTAGGCCGGGTCGCCGTCGGTGAGGTAGCTCCAGACGAACACCATCGCCGTGCACGGGGCCGCGCCGAGCAGGATGGCCCCGGCCACGTACTCGCGCGCGAGGTCGCCTGCGATCAGCGGCGCGAAGAGGACCTCCAGAAACAGCCACGCGAACCCGAACATCGTGAACGGCTTGACGAGCCAGTTCACGACCAGCGTGACCGTCAGCCCGCGCGGCTGGCGGCGGACGCCGAGCACGCTCCGGAAATCGATCTGGAGCATCATCGGGAAGATCATGGCCCAGACCAGGACCGCGACCGGCAGGTTCACCTGGGCGACCGTGAGGGCGCCGAGCGCCCGTGGCACGGCTGGGGCGAGGGCGCCGAGCGCGACGCCCGCCGCGATGCACAGGGCGACCCACAGGCTGAGGTAGCGCTCGAACCCGCCGAGGGCCTTGTTCCGGCCTTCGGCGACCGTCGCGTCGGGAGCGGGGACGGCGGCGCCGCGGCGGTCGGCCGGCGTCGCGTCGGGCAGGTGGAGGTCGGGCATGTCGGGGGACGCGTACGGAGACGGGCGGCGCCTCAGCAGCAGTCGGCGGCGTCGGTGGCGGGGAGGGCCGCGAGGACCGGGTCGAGAAACCCGGCGAGGCCGTCGGCGAGCGCGCGCAGGGCGGGGCCGTCGACGCAGTAGCACGAGCGCGGCCCGTCGACCTCGCCGCGGACGAGGCCGGCGGCCTTGAGCGCGGCGAGGTGCTGGGAGACCGTGGCCTGGGCGAGCGGGAGGGCCTCGACGAGCTCCCCGCAGACACAGGCGTCGCGCTCGGCGAGCGTCTGGAGGATGGCGAGGCGGGCGGGGTGCCCGAGCGCCCGGGCCGCCCCCGCCAGTCGGGCGAGGTCGGGGGGGAATAGGTCGGTCTTGGCCTTCATGACAGTCGCTTATCGCAGATGTACGATAGCAAGGAGCCGCGCGCCCGTCAACCCCTCGCACGCGCCGCCGCTGGCGCCAGCGGCCCAGGCGCCACGCCGCCCGCCGGGCCTCCGCCCTCCCGAGGCCCCCAAGAGAGAAGATGGTGCCCCGTGCTCTCCCTAGTCGGCGACGAGCGCGCGTGCGGCGGAGGGCGCCCACGCGGACTGGGCGCCCTCGGGGGCGGGAGGGGGGTGGGCATCCGGCACCCCGACCCGGTAGAGCCGGACGGCGCCCGCCCGGCCCCGCAGCCCGATCTTGCCCACGGCCTCGGCCTCGACGCCGGCCGGCAGCGGCGCCAGCGCGAGCGCGGCCTCCGACGCCAGGAGCCGCGCCCCGAGCCCGTGGCACTGCCCCTCGATCCGCGCCGCCACGTTGACGGCGTCGCCCGTGTGGACGATGTCCTTTTTGAGCGTGCCCACCTCGGCCGTCACCACCCCGCCTACGTGGAGCCCCGCCTTGTAGGCCGGGACCTCGCCGTAGCGCTGGCGGTAATGCTCGGCGCGGCGCGCGACGGCGTCGTCCAGGAGCCGGAACGTCTCGACGGGGCTCCGCGCCAGCCGCCCGTTCTGGACCCGCCACGTGACCACGACCTCGTCGCCGACGTACTGGTAGATCCGCCCGCCGGTCGCGAGGATCGGCCCGGCGACGTCGGCGAAGAAGTCGTTCTTGAAGGCGTGGTAGTCGGCCGGTCCGAGCCGCTGGGCCAGGCCCGTCGAGTCGGTGAGGTCGAGGAACAGGAACGCCCGCACCTCGCGGACCGGCACCCGGTAGCGGCCGAACAGGAGCGCCGCCAGCGTGCCCGGCCCCAGCACGAGTCGGACCTGCCGTGCGCCGTTGACGACGACGCTGGCCACCGCCACGAGACCCAGGACGACGGCGTTCTGCGTGCTCATCACGAAGTCCTTGAAGGCGCGGCTGGCGTACGCCTCCGCGATCCCGCCCCCCGTGCTCCCGAGCGGACCCAGCCCGAACGACGCGACCAGGACGATGGCGGTCACGCCGACGTAGAACGCCGTCCGCAGCAGGATCGCCGGGACCGGCGCCAGGCGCAGGCCCCGGCGGGGGAAAAACGAGAGCTCGAACCACGCGCTCGCGAGCCCGAGCGCGACGCCGAGCACGGCGTTCACCGCCATGCTCGGCGCCTCGAAGACGACCGCCGCGACCGCGAACGAGATCGCCGTCCAGGCCATGACGAACCCGGCGACCGACGCGGCCGTCTGCACGCGCGAGAGATGGGACGAGGCGGTCACGGCGGCCTACAGACTACGCGGGGGCGGCCCCTGGCGCTGGGGCTGCGACGCGCGCCACTGGCGGTACCGCTCGACCTGGGCCTCGGTCAGCACCGCCTCGATCTGGCGGTCGGCTTGGGCGCGGCGGGCCTCCCGCTCTGCGCGGCGGTCGGCGCCCCCGGCCTGCCCCCTCTGCCCACCGCCCGGTGGTGGGCCGGAGGGCCGGTCGGCGTCCTGGGCGACCAGGATGGCGCGGACGCGGTCGGACTGGGTGTCGGTCAACTCGACGGCCTGGTCGATGGCCACGAGCTGGCGCTCGACGCGGTCGTCGTCGCGGGCCGTCCCCTGCGACGACGAGCACGCGGCAAACGAGAGCGAGAGCAGCGCGACGGCGAGGGCCGCAGCGAGTCGGGATAGGGTAGGGCGGTGGATGCGGGTCATCGGTCTGAGAGTGGAGGGGTTAGGAAAGGACGGACGATGGTCGCCGGGAGCGGTGGGCGGCGGCGAGCCACAGCGGGAGGCCCGCGGCCAGCGCCAGCGCGACGGCAACGGCCCAGAGTTCGCGCGGCCGGTGAGCACTCGCGGCGTCTGGGGCCGGTACGTCCGGCCCGGCGAGCGCGACCACGACGGTCCGCTCCGCCTCCGCGTAACGCGCGGCCCAAGTCGTCTCGTCGTCGTAGCGCACGGGGACGACGGTCTGCGGGCGGGCGTCGCCGTCGGGCGCATCGGTGCAGCCAGAGCCGCAGGCGGAGAGTGCCAGCGCAGCAGCCAGCAAAGGGGCTCGAAACCGGATCATGGGCGGGAGGGGGGGGGGGGCCAGTCTCGGGAGCCGATGTCCAGGCCCCGTGCAGGCGATCCGTCAGAGATGTCACGATGCCGTGTCGTCCCGGCGTCCACCTGGCCGCCGCCGCCGTCCCGGACAGGGTGGCCGGTCATCGGCCCGGGGCGCGGAGGGCGGACGGACAGCTCCGGCGGACGAGCGCGCGGGCGAGTACGCGCGTGGCGTCGAGGAGCGGGACGCCTCGGTGCACGGGGTCGACCACGGCGAGCGGGATCTCGGTGCAGGCCAAGACCACGGCGTCTACGCCGCACCCCACGAGGTGGTCAAGGCCGACCCGGAAGCCGGCCACAGCCCGCCGCGTCACGGGCGACGACGCGCTCTTGACCCCGTACGCGCCGTCGTAGATGGCCGGCTGGACGTGCTCGTCTTGGACATCGTCCGGGAGGTCGACAACCTCGACGCCGAGCGGCGTCAGGCGGCTGCGGTAGACGCCCGAGGCCCGCGTCCCGGTCGTCGAGAGCACGCCGACTCGCGCGCCTGGCCCGAACCGCCGGACGGCCTCGGCCCCGACCTCCCCGACCATGTCGACGAGGTCGCAACGGGCGCCAACCCGGTCGCGGACGGCCCCGAAGATGGACGGGGCGTGGGCCGTGTTGCATGGGACCCCGACCACCTCGGCCCCGCCGTCGACGAGCGCCTCGGCCACGTCGGCGAGGGCCGGGCCGGGGTCGTCGTCCGAACGGCCGAGGAGGAACGCCGTCCGGTCGGGGATGAGAGCCGGCAGCGAGAGGAGCGCGACGGGGAGGTGGTCCTGGTCCCGGACGGCCCGGGTCTCGGCGTGGACCTTCGCGACGAGGTCGAGCCCGGCCGCCGGGCCGACCCCGCCAACGACGCCGATCCGGCGGGCATGAGGGCGAGTGGTCGTCATGCGGGGTGGCTACCCGGCGTCCGTATCGGCGGGAGGCTTCAGCGGCAACCCCTGGACCCCGGCGATCCCGCCGGCCTGGTACTCGGGCGTCGCGCCGGACCGCGTAGCTACGTAGGCGGCGAGGCGGCTTGCCGCGTCGAGCACGTCGTCGCAGGTGTGCCCGGCCAAGAGGCCCGACAAGAGCGCCGCCAGGAAGGCGTCCCCGGCCCCCACAGCGTCCTTCACCTTGACCGGGTAGGCCCGGCGCTCCGCCCAGGCCCCGCGGTGCCACAGCGCGCTCCCGTCCGCCCCTCGCGTGACGCATACCGTCCGGCAGTCGAAGCGCTGGGCGAGCGCCTCGGCCCGCTCGCGCAGCGTGCCCGAGGTCCCGTCCCAGCCGCCGATCTGGGCCAGCTCCGCCTCGTTGAGCTTGACGACGTCGGCCGCGGCGAGCGACGACTCGACGACGCTCCGGGGCGCATAGGGCGGGCGGAGGTTGACGTCGAGCACCGCCAGCGCGGCGGCGTCGCCGAGCGCGCGGACCGTTCGCCGCGCGGTCTCCTGCCGCTGCGCGAGCGTGCCGAACACGACGGCCGCCGCCCCAGCGGCCCGCTCCGAGAGCGCGCCGGTGAGCGCGAGCGCGTCCCACGCGACGGGCTGCTCGATGGTGTAGGCCGGGTGCTCCTTCCCCTCGTCGAGCGAGACCCGGACGAAGCCGGTATCGAGCTCAGGGTCGACCTGGACGAGCTCGGTCGCGACGCCGCGGTCGGCCATCCGGCGCAGCGCCTCGCGGCCGAGCCGGTCGTCGCCCACGCGGCTCACGACGGCCACCCGCTCACCCAGGGCGTGGAGGTGGAACGCGACGTTGAGCGGGGCGCCGCCCAGGAAGAGCCCCTTCGGGAGCGCATCCCACAAGAGCTCGCCCACGCACAGGATCTCGCCGGTTCTAGTTGATGCAGTCATATCAGGCGAGGGCGGCCATGCACTCCCGGACGTCCGACGCGGCGTACACCTGGCGCACCAGGGCGGCGTACCGCTCGGCGAACCGCTCCGACTGGCTGAGGTCCCCGAAGACGGCCTCCAGCCGGACGAAGGCCAGCACGTCGTCGCTCGTCTCGCGCGCGGCCCGGTGGAGCTCGTCGGCCATCGGGTCGCGGACGTCGAGAGGGGCGCCCGCCTTGCTGGTCTGCCGGTCGCTGTAGTAGCACCACGCGGCCACGACGAGCGCGGCGTGGTCGATGCTCCCGCCCGAGGCGAGGTTCGCGCGGACGGTGGGGAGCAAGAATTTAGGCAGCTTGTCCGAGCTGAACGAGCAGATCCGGGCCACGCTGTCGCGGATGACCGGATTCCCGAACCGGCGCACGAGCGTCTCTTGGTAGGCCTCCAGGTCCACGCCCGCGACGGCGTCCAGGGGAGGCGCCGCCTCCCGGCTCAGGAAGCGCGTCAGGTAGGTCGCGAACGCTGGGTCGGCGAGGCATGCGTCGATGGTGTCGTAGCCGTGGACGGCCCCGAGCAGCCCGACGACCGAGTGCCCGGCGTTCAAGAGCCGGAGCTTCATCTGTTCGTACGGCGCCACGTCGGGGACGAACGTGACGCCCACCGTCTCCAGGTCGGGGCGCCCGTTGCAGAAGCGGTCCTCGACGATCCACTGGAGGAACGGCTCGCAGGGGACGGGCCACGCATCACGCACGCCGTACGTCTCCTCGACGAAGCGGATGTCGGAGGGGTCGGTGACCGGCGTGATCCGGTCGACCATCGTGTTGGGGAACGTCACCTCGCGCCCGATCCACTCCGCGAGGTCGGCGTCGCGGTGGGCGGCGAAGGCGAGCAGCATCCGCCGCGTGAGGTCGCCGTTGTGCTGGACGTTGTCGCACGACATCACGGTGAGCGGGCCGGCGCCGGCGTCGCGCCGCTGGCGGAGGGCGGCGGCGAGGAAGCCGTAGACCGTCCGCGGCTCGTCGGGATGGGCCAGCTCGTGCTGGATGTCCGGGTGGTCGACGTCGAGCGCGCCCGTGGCCTCGACCACGTTGTAGCCGCCCTCGGTGATGGTGAGCGAGACGATCCGGGTGTCGGGGTGGGCAAGGCGGGCGACGGCCGCCTCGGCGTCGTCCGTCGCGAGCACGTAGTCGGTGATCGACCCGACGACGCGGCCCTCGGTCGTCCCGTCGGGGTGTTTGGTGAGGAGGGTGTACAGGCCGTCCTGAGCCGCGAGCACGTCGCGCATCCGGGCGTCCCCCTCGCGGAGCCCGAGCCCGCAGATGGCCCACTCCGACGCGCCCTCGGCCAAGAGGCGGTCGAGGTACACCGCCTGGTGGGCCCGGTGGAAGTTGCCCACGCCGACGTGGACGATGCCCGTCCGGAGCCCGGCCCGGTCGTAGGTGGGGGCCGCCACACCCGGGGGCAGGGTGGCGAGGGCGTCTTGGGTCAGGAGGGGGGCGCTCATGGGGCTAGGAGTGTGCGGTCGCCTTCCGCCGGCGCATCGCCGCGTACGCCGTCGTGAAGTAGACCAGCGTGCAGACGAACCCGTAGGTGTAGAAGGCGTCCCGGTTCGCTTCGTAGGAGGCCGTGTCGGGGCTGCCGAGCAGGGTGACGGCGGCGAACGCGAGCGCCACGACGAGCGCCACGACGGAGACGGCCCGGAGCGCGGTGGCGAGCGCGTCGCGTGGCGCCTCCTCCGCTCGCCCGTCGTCCGACCGCGCCGCCTCGACGGCCTGCTCCGGCGTGACGACGGGCTCGGCCCCCGGCGCCTCGTCGGCCGACCGGGCGCCCGCGCGGGCCGCCATCGCCGTGTACGCCACGATCGTGAACAGCCACACGGGCACGAAGATGTAGTAGAACGAGATCACGCCCGTCACGTCGAGCACGGCCCCCAGCGCGAGCCCGAGCCCCCACGCCGCGATCGCCGGGACGTTGCGCGCCAGCCCCCGGCGGGCCGCCCAGTACCGCGAGAGCCCGACCCGGGGGAACACCTGGTGCTCGGCGAACACGATGGCGCCCACCGGCACGACCAGGAGCCCGGCGTAGACCAGGAGCGGCAGGATCGTCGAGAACACGAACGGGAAGCACGCAATGACCACCGTGGCGAGGCCGACCACGAGCGTCGTTCGCTCTCGGGTGTAGCGGGGGAAGATGGCCTGCGCGGCGAGCCCGGCCCGGTAGAGGTTGGCGTTGGCCGTCGTCCATCCGGCCACGATCACGATGACGAAGCCCGACAAGCCGAGCGCGTAGTAGGCCACGTCGCCGGGGTCGAGCTCGACGATCTGTTGCCCCAGGATCACGCCCGTCCCGGCGCCCATGATGCCCGCTGCGATCCAGGCGACGTAGTGGCCGAACAGCATCCCCGAGGCCGTCGTCAGCCCGTACCACTTCTTCTTGGCGAAGCGCAGGAGCGCCATGTCGATCAGGCCGACGTGGGTGATCGTGTTGGCCGCCCACGCGAAGCCCGTCACCTCCAGGAGCCCGATGCCGGGCTCGCCGTCGCTGGTGACGCCGGTCCAGATCGACCCGCTCCCGATCTCGAGGAAGTCGCCCCAGCTGCCCACGACGGTCGTCCCGATGACGGCCTCGGCGAGCGCGGGCAGGAGCACGAGCGCGCCGCTGACGAACATCGTGAACAGCCACGGCGCGCAGATGTCCGCGAAGTCCGAGACCGTCCGGAACCCGAACGTGGCGACGAGCACCACGACGGCCCCGACCGCCAGCACGACGAGGACGAACCAGCCGTTGGTGGGGTACCAGTCGAGCTGGGCCGGGATGTCGAGGGCGAACCGGACGGCCGTGGCCGAGACCGTGATCATGGCCGCCGAGATGACCGTGAAGATGACGACGTTGGCCCAGTTGTAGAGCTTCGTCATCGAGTCGCCCGCGATCCGGCCGAGGTAGGTGTACAGGCTCAGCCGGGTGTCGACGGCGATGGGCGTCGTGATGAGCGTCCAGCTCAGGATGGCCAGGACGTTGCCGATCAGGAGCCCGAGCAGGATGTCACCCGTCCGCGCGCCCAGCGCCACGAACGTCGCCCCGATGACGAACTCGGTGGCCGCGACGTGCTCGGCGGCGTAGAGGCCCAGAAAGTGAGGCCAGCTCCGGAGCTCGTCGTCGGAGACGGGGGCCTGTTCGGTGCTCATGGGGGGCGGGGTCGGTCGGCTCCGGGCGTGGTTCGCGGCGGAGCCCGCGCCCGTGGGGGCGAAGCGCTTCCCGTATCATACCTCTATGTGCAGATCCCGTGCACCTTCCCCACATTGGTGTGGTCTTTCGGCGCGGTCTTGGGGAGACCAGCGGAGGCCAAGCACGCGCCGCGCCCGCCCTGGAGCGTGTCCGAGGCGGGAGCGATGCCGGAGGCAGGGACCGGCTAGGACGTGATGGCCGTGATGATCGACGAGAGCGTGGCGCTCTCGAGCAGCGTCGCCCGGCTCACCGTCCCGCCGTCGAACAGCCCGCTGGTGGACCCGCCCGAGACCGTCCCGCCCCGGTAAAGCGTGACGGTGTCGCCGGTGGAGAGCCACGGGGCCGAGACGACGAACGACTGGAACGCCTTGCCCGGCGCCATCGCCAGCGCGCTGCCGCTGTCCTGGAGCGAGATCACGGTCCCGGCCGCCTGCGACGACGAGAACGTGACGGCGACCGTCGGCTGCGACGAGTACGCGCTCGGCGTCTGGGCCATTCGGCCGGCCGCGCCCGCGGCGACGAGCACGCCGCCCGTGATCTCGAAGTCGCCGTTGTAATCGATGGCGCCCTGCTCCGGCTGCGTGCCCGGCGTCGGGCCGTCGATGGCGAGGCAGCCGCCAGTCATCACGATCGGCCCGGCCGAGTCGATGCTGTCGTTGCCCGAGGCGACCGTGATCCGGCCGCCTTTGAACACCATGTCGTAGGGGTCGCCCTCGGACTCCACGCCGCCGGGGTCGTCGCCGTCGCCGGACAGGTTGAACCCGTCGTCGGTCGCCGTCACGTCGACCGTCCCGCCGTTGACGACCAGGTCGCCCAGCACCGCTTCGATGCCCTCGTAGCTCCGAGTCACCAAGATCTCGCCACCGTTGATCGTCAGATCCAGCTCGGAGTGGACGGCGGCGTCGGCGGTCGCGATCTCGACCGTCCCGCCGTTGACCACGACGGTGCCGTCGGAGTGGACGCCGTCGTCGGAGGCGTCGATGGCGAGCGCGCCGTCGTCGACCCCGGCCATCACGCCCGCCTTGAACCCCTTCGTCGAGGCGTCGCCGGGCGTGACGCTGGCGCCGCCTCCCGAGCGGAGCGCGAGCGTGCCGCCGGTGACGGCGTTGGTGGCGCCGACGGCCAGGATCAGGACCGTCTTGTCGCCCTCGTCCACCCGGATGCCCGAGTCGGTCGAGCTGGTGATGGTGGCGCCGTCGAGGACCAGCTTGACCGCGCCGTGGTCGGGCGAGTCGACGACGATCTGGCCGTCGGAGAGCGTGCCGCTCACAACGTAGGTGCCGGGCGCGCTCACGGTGACGATGCAGCCGCTGGCGGTCGCGCCGGAGCCCGTGACGGTCGCCGACGTGCCGTTCAGGGCGACCGTGGTCGCCGTCGCGGCGTCGTAGGTGTAGTCGGTCGCGACCTCGTGGTCGGCGGCGTTCTCGGCGAGCGCGTCGGCGGCCGTGAACGGGTCGGCGTTGACGCCGTCCACGTCGCAGGTGAGGGCCGTGAGCGCGATGGAGGCGTCGCCGCCGTCGTCGTCGACGGTGGAGATGCTGTCGCAGGCGGCGAGCGTGAGGAGGAGGGCCGGGAGGATCCAGCGGAGGGACGCGTACACGGCGCGGGAGGAGCGGTGGACGCCCCGCCAGTCTCGGGTGCAGATGTCCAGGCCCTGTGCAGACCCTGCTCCGGCGTCGTCCCGATGCCGGCCGGTCGCGTGCGGGCCGCGTGACTGTCGCCGTCGTTCCGGGCTCCGTCGAACCGGGCTCCGTCGAGAGCGAGCGAGACCTTCTAGGTGCGCCTCCTGCCCCGTTCGCCACGCGCGGACCGCACCGCTACGCCGATTCGGGCACCACCTCGCCGCGCGCCGGGTAGTCGTTCTCCTGGATAAAGTCGATGGACTTCAGGAACGACGGCAAGTGCGGGCGGCCCCACGGCGCCGAGTTCACGGCGGCGTAGTACAGCGTCCCGTCGGCGCGAACGAGAAACAAGCCGGGCTCGCTGAACAGGTCCGGCTCGCCGTCCTTGATGCCTCGACTGAGGTAGAGCCCCCAGGCGCGGGCCGTCGACTCTGTCATCCCGTAGCCGATGGGCACGCCCTCGACGTCCCAGTCCATCCGCGCCTTGCGCGCCCGCGTGGCCGAGTCCATGCTGACCGCGACCGCCTCGACGCCGCGCTCGGCGTACTCCGCGCGGACGTCGGAAAGGGTTTCCAGGTAGCTCTTACAGACGGGGCAGTGGAGTCCGCGGTAGGCCACGACGAGCGTGAAGGCTTGGGGCGACTGGTCAGCCAGTCGCCACGTGCCGCCGTCCACCAGGTCGACGGAGAGGTCTGGGACGGGCTGGCGGGGAACCGGGGTCGTCGGCATGAGGGGGAGTACAGGTGGGCTCCGTTCACGAGCGGTGTCGCGCGGAGGTCCTCCCCGCCCCGATTTAGACATCCGCTGACCCGAGGAGCGCGTCGGCGACGGCGCCCAGGTCGGGGTCCTGGAGGTCGGGCGCGGGCCAGCCGGGGACGAGCGTCTTGCCGGGCCGCGCGATAAACGCCGTCCGCATCCCTGCTCGGTGCGCGCCCGCGATGTCCCAGGCATGGGCGGCCACCATCGTGAGGTCGCCGAGCTCCTGGCCCAGCGTCTGGGCCGCGAACCGGTACGGCTCCGGCGCCGGCTTGTAGCGCTGGACCTGGTCGGCCGACATCACCGCGTCGAAGCGGTCGGCGATGCCCGCGTGGTCGAGCTGCGTACGAGCCGCGTCGAGCGTCCCGTTCGTCAACGCCGCCAGCCGGACGCCGGCGTCTCGCAAGCGGTCGAGCGCGGGCGGCACGTCGGGGTGGGCGGGGAGCCGGACGACATCGTCGAGGAACGCCTCGACGTCGGCGTCGGCGACCTCGCGGCCGTCGGCGACGCTCCGCAGGGCGTGGCCGATGAGCGTCGGGAAGTCCTCGTAGTGGTCGGTCGCCGTGGCGACGAGCCAGAGCCGCTGGAGTTCGAGGAACCACCGGCTCTGGGCGTCGGCAGACCCGTAGATCCGCACAAAGTGGGGCGCGAGCACCCCCATGTCGAGCAGCGTTTCGTTGACGTCGAAGACGAGGGTGCGAGGCATCGGGGTCGGGAGGGGCACCGGACGAGGTATCCGGGCGGGTGATGGAAGCGCGGCGCCGCGCAGAGTCCTGGGGGGCAGGAGGCTCAGTGCCTGCCTGCGAGGGCCGCGGCGGCGCGGCGGATCGAGGCGTCCGCGGCGGGCAGCCACGGCGTCCAGAGCTGCCACATGTGGAAGGCTCCCGCCGTAAGGTGGAGCGAGAGGTCGGCGCCCGCGGCGCAGGCGCGCTCGGCGAGCCGGAGCGCGTCGCCGAGCAGGACCTCGCGCCCGCCCACCTCGACGTGCGTCCGGGGCAACCGGCCGAGGTCAGCCAGCAGCGGCGAGACCTCGGGGTCGTCGTTGGGCCGGTCCCGGAACGTCATCTCGGCGAGCTGGCGGTCGTCGTCGTCCGCGTTCATCGCGTCGCGCGGCGTATTGGCCTGGCGGGTGCCGCTCAGGCCCGTGCGGTCGGTGTTGGGCGAGAACAGGGCGAGCGCCCCGACCGGGCGCCCCTCGCCAGCCAGGGTGAGGGCGGTGACCAAGGCGAGGTGGCCGCCGGCGCTGTCGCCCGCGAGCACGACGCGGCGCCCGGCATCCTGCAACGCACGGACGGCCGCGAGCGCGTCGTCGCGCTGGGCGGGCCACGGGTGCTCGGGCGCCAGCCGGTAGCGGGGGAGCACGACGGGCACGCCGAGCGCTTGGGCGAACGCGGCGGCCGGGCGTGCGTGCGTCTCCGGCCGGCCGAACACGTAGCCGCCGCCGTGGAACCACACCGCGACCTCGTTTCCGTCCGCCTCACCCAGTCGGAGCGCGTCGACGCCGCCCCACGTCTCGGTCGCGGCGTCCGGCACGGGCTCGCCCGCGTCGTCGCCGCGCATCAGGCGGGCGAACGCGGCGCGCATCTCGTCCGGCGACTCGCCAAGGTCGACCGCCTCGATGCGGGCTTGGACGTCGGCGAACGTGACCGGGCCGTCGAAGGGGGCGGGCATCAGAGGTCGATGGAGGCGACCGAGCCGCCGTCGACGCGGTAGTTCGAGCCGACGACGAACGAGGCGCGCTCGGAGCACAGGAACGCGATCACGGCCGCGACCTCCTCGGGACGCCCGCGGCGGTCGAGGACGAGGTGCGGCCGGTCCTCTTCGAGGAATTCGTCGATCGCCTCGTCCATCGAGACGCCTTCCTCCTCGGCGGTCTTCTCCATCATCCCGTCGGTCATGTCGGTGGCGATAAACGCCGGGGCGACCGAGTTGACGAGCACGCCCTGGGGTGCGTAGCGCTGCGCGAGCGCCTTGGCATAGGTGAGCACGGCGGCCTTGGCCGCGTTGTAGACCACCTCGTCATCGTAGGGCTGGGCCACGTTCTCGCTCGTCACGAAGACCACGCGGCCCCAGCCGCGGTCCAGCATGGCTGGCATGACGGCCTTCGACATGCGCACGCCCGACATCATGTCGGTCTCCCATGCCTCGTGCCAGTCCGCCTCGGTGATGTCGCTCAGCGGGTCGCCCTTGGCGCCGGTGATGCCGGCGGTGTGGACCAGGATGTCGAGGTCCCAGTCGACGGCGCTCGCGACGGCGTCGGCGCCGGCCTGGTCGCGGAGGTCGGCCACGACGGAGCGCAGGCCGTCGCCGCCGAGCCCGTCGGACTCGAGGATCTGGACCGAGAGCGCGAGCTGGCTCTCGTCGAGGTCGGTCATGAGCACGCGGGCGCCCTCCTGGCGCAAGATGCGGGCCGTCTCGAGGCCCATGCCGCCGGCGGCGCCGGTGATGACCGCGGCGCGGTCTTGAATGTGGAGGTCCATGGTGGAGGAGTGTGTGTGGAGGCCGCTTGAGCGTCAGCCTGCGGCGGCGAGGTCGTGGAGGAGGCCGTTGACGGCGTCGGCGACGCGGTCCGGGTGGTCCTCCGGCACGAAGTGGAGCCCGCCCTCGATCCGGTCGAGCGGCGCGCCGAGTTCGGTCGCCAGCCGGTAGCCGTAGTCGATCTCCTGGAACGGGTCGGCCGCGCCCCACACGAGCCGGGCCGGCAGGTCGAGCCCGGGGATGGCGTCGGCGATGGCGAGCGTGTCGTTCACGTCGAGCGCCTCCGTCTGGCGGATGAAGGCCGCCGCGGCACCGTCGGCGGCGGCGTAGTACGGCCAGTGCGCTTCGATGGACTCCTCGGCCCGGCCGGGCACGTCGTGGCCTTGGTGGAGGAACGAGCTGTACACGGGCCGGAAGGCGGCGTCCGGGAGGTGCGCCACGACCGGGCCGAGCGCCCGCATCGCCTTGACCATCGGGATCGGCCACGAGTCGTAGGCGATGCAGTTCATGAGCACGAGCCCGCGGACGCGCGCGCGGTGCCGCACGGCCAGAATCTGGGCCACGCCGCCGCCCAGGTCGTGCCCGACCACGACGGCCTGGTCCAGCCCGACGGCCTCCATCCACTCGGCGAGGTAGTCCGCCTGGCGCGCGACGGAGATGTCGCGGCCCTCGCCCTCGGCGATCGACGCCCCGTAGCCCACCATCTCCCAGGCGAGGCACCGCGCGCCCTCCACGAGCGGGACGACGTGGCGCCACAGGCGGGGGCTCGTCGGGATGCCATGGATGAAGACGACGGCGGGGCCGTCGCCGGCCTCCTCCCATCGCATGGTGAGGTCTCCGACGCGGGTGCTGTTCGAGGGCATGGGATCGTTGGACGGGTGCAGGGAGAAGGGGCCGTGCTCATCGGATCGGAGCGTGGCGTCGGCGCCGAAGCCAGACGTAGAGCCCGCCCAAGACGACGCCGAATCCGGCGTGCGCAATCGTCATCGGGACCAGGGCCGACTGCTCCACCATGAGCGGGTTGGCCCAGGTCAGCACGAGCGCGAACACGAGCGGGTACGACGCGAGCGCATAGGCGAACGCGACGAGGACGGTCCGCCCCGTCGGCAAGTCGCGGAGGAACGGGACAGCGACCCAGCCCATCAATGCGCTCGTCAGCTGGTGGGTGACGAACCCGACGACGGTGGCGCCGGAGAACCCGTCGGAGGGCGGCGTCCCGGTCCACATCACCGCGATGAGGTTCGGGTTGGTCCAGGTGCTCCGGCCCGTCGCGGCCATCCACGCCATCATCCCCATCGCCATGACGGCACCGGCGACGAAGCCGGCCAAGACACCGGCCCCGGTCCGGCTCATCGGTCCGTGAGCGCAGACGTGACCGCCTTGCCGACGAACGCGAGCGCGGCCAGCCCCAAGAGCACCGGGAGCGTCCGCCCGCCGCCGCGGCGAGCCGCGACGCCCGCACCCGCGCCGACGGCGGCGGCCGCGACCGTGGCCGTCTCGACCGAGTGGCCGGCGAGGGCGAGGTACGGGCTGTGGGCGAGCGCCCGGTCGGAGTAGAGGCCGCGCACGCCGCCGTCGTGGTCGACCGGCCCGTAGAGGTTGTCCGGCGCGCCGGCCGACTTCGGGCGGTCGCTGGCGGGAGGCGTCGCCAGCGGCGAAGCCACGAACGCCGAGACCAGCGTCGGGCTGACGCGCGCCATCAGCGAGGCGCCCCATCCGGCCCCGCCGACGAACGCGTCGCGCTCGTCGCCTTGGGCCGCGCGCAGGACCACCTCGGCGTAGACCTCGGGCTGGTAGGTCGGCCCGAGCGGCTGCGGCACGGCGCCGAGCTGGGTCTTGGCCTTCTCGAAGAGGGGCGTGTTCATGGACGCCGGGCGGATGAGCGTCACGCGCACGGACGAGCCCGCCTGCGCCAGCTCGATCCGGAGCGACTCGACGAACCCCTTGACGGCGTGCTTCGAGGCGCAGTAGGCCGCCTGCGTCGGGACCGACAGGTCCGAGAGCACGCTCCCGGTGCAGATCAGCGCGCCCGATGTCCGTTCCAGGTGCGGGAGCGCCGACTTGGCCCCGTGGACCTGCCCAAGCACGTTGACGCGCATGACCTCCCAGAAGTCGTCGGCCGCCTGCTCCTGGAATCGGGCGTAGGCCGTCACACCGGCGTTGTTGACCCAGGTGTCGATCCGGCCGTAGACCTCGACGGCGCGCTCCGCCAGTGCCTCGACGGCCTGGGCGTCGGTGACATCGGTCGGCACGGCGAGGGCGTCGCCGCCGTCGGCGCGGATGGCCGCGGCGGTGGCCTCCAGGTCGGACGCGTTGCGGGCAGCCATCACGACGCGGGCACCGCGTGCGGCGGCGGCCTGAGCGGTGGCGAGGCCGGCGCCACTGGAGGCCCCGGTGATGACGACGACTTGTTGGGAGAGAGGACGGGGCACGAGGGAGGGGAGAGGGGAGAGAAAGGTCAGGAACGGAGGCGTGTCGCGAGGGCGGCGACGGCGAGGCCCGCCGCGCCGATCACCCAGGGTCGATGCTTCGTCGCCCAGAGCTGCGGGCTGGCCGCGCGGGCCTCGTCGCCGAAGGCGCCCACGGCGCCCTGCTCCCCCGCGACGGGCTCGAACAGGTTGTCCGGGCGGTCGGCGGCCACGGGCTGGTCGGTCGTCTCGCCGTCGTAGAGCGTCCGGGCGACGTAGTGGTCGAGCAGGCCCGGCGCGACCTTTTCGGCCATGATGGCCTTGACCGTCGGGGTCCCCACCCAGACCTCGCGGCGCCCGCGCCCCTCGGTGGCCGCGAACACGACGGCCTCGGCCCCGACCTCGGGCGCGTAGACCGGCGGGGCCGGCCGGGGGGTGTGGGTCCGCTTGGTGCGCGCCCACCCGAACTGCGGCGTGTTGAGCGCCGGGAACTGGACCATCGTCACGGCGACGCCGCTCTTCTGGTGGATCAGCTCCGAGCGCAAGGACTCGAAGAAGCCCTGGACGGCGTGCTTGGCCCCGCAGTAAGCGCTCTGGAGCGGGATGCCGCGGTACGCCAGCCCGCTCCCCACGAACACGATGGTGCCCGCGTCGCGAGGGCGCATCCGCCGCAGTGCCGCCTGCGCGCCGTAGACCTGCCCGAGGTACGTCACCTCGGTGGCGCGCCTGAACTCGTCGGGCTCGACCTCGTGGACCTCGCCGTAGACCGTCGCCATCGCGTTGTTGACCCAGACGTCGAGCGGGCCGAAGGCGGCCTCGGTCTCGGCCGCCAGCCGCTCGAGGTCGTCGGGGTTCGCCACGTCGCCGGTCACGACGACGGCCTGGCCGCCGAGCGCCTCGACCTCGCGGGCCGTCGCGTCGAGGCGCTCAGTCCCACGAGCCAGGAGGCCGATGTGCGCGCCACGTCGGGCAAAGGCGCGGGCCGTGGCCCGTCCGGCGCCGGCGCTGGCGCCCGTGATGGCGACGACGAGAGGGGTATTCATGGGGCTACCGGAGGGCGGAGCGGACGAGTCGGCGGACGGCCTCGGCCGAGAGCCCGTAGACCACGTGCGAGACGAGAGAGTAGACGTGGACCGACGGCGGGTACGCCCACGGGGCTTTCGAGAGACCGAGGGCGGGCACGGCGCCTTCGTCGGCACCCAGCCAGAACGCCACTCCGAAGGGGAGGCCGAGGCCCGCCGTGACCCCGGGCTTCGCCTCCGCCAGCAGGCCGTAGGCCAGCCCCGCGCCCGAGCCGAGGGCGTAGTGGACGGCCGGCCCGGCCCACTCCTTTTCATCGTTCGTCAGCTCATGGTCGAGGACGCCCTCGGAGACGGCCTCGGCCGCCTGCACCGTCGCAGGCGCCGCGCTCTCGCCACCCGAGGACGATCCGGACGAGGTGCCGCCTGCCTCACCGAGAAGCGTCTTGAAGGTCTTGGACGGGACGGCGGCCTGGAACTGGTTCATGACCCATGAGGCCGCGAGGCCACCGACGAGGCCGGCGACGGCTCCTTTGACGAGGCTGGGCTCGCGGTGCTGGAGGGTCCAGTGGGCGTCGAACATGACGGTCAGGAGAAGGGAGGGACGGCAGGCTCGGCCCCATTCCGAAGGCAACGGCTCGGATATGGGGACACCGCAGCCACCGCGAAGAGGGCCTCTCTCAGAGCGCCGGGCGGGCACGGGCGCCCTCGCCGACAGCAGAGCCGTGCAGGGCCGGGCCGTACATCGCCCCCACGATGGCCCCGAAGATGACGTGGAGCATGACGAACGCCACGAGCCCCATCACGCCCAGGCCCAGCATGAAGAAGCCCGGCCCCTCCATCTGCTCGGGCACGAGCGGGTGCATCATGGGCATCAGGCCCATGAACACCCCGGCGACGACGATGTGGACGACCGAGACCATGACGCCAGCACCCGCATTCGCGCGGTGCAGCACGTTCTCGAAGGCCCAGGCGTAGGCCAGCGCGATCAGCCCCGAGATCATCAGGTGCATCACGAAGCCCACGATCCACGCTGTGGTGCCGGGCTGGAGGCCGACCATCGTCCCGAGCAGGAGTTCGAGCTTGACGTCCATGCCCATGACGGTGCGGGCCATGAACATGATGGCGCTCATGACGGCGCCGCCGACGACGCCGGCGAGAAAGGCTTTTCCGGTTTTCATAACGAGGGAGGAGTGGGTGAGAGAGAACGAGACACGGCAATACGCGCGATTGGCGGCTCAGGGGCTGGCGGAGGTGTCGGGCGTGTCGTTCTCGGCGACGCCCCTGCGCGTGTGGCCGACGTCAGTCGTGGGGTCGAGAGGCGTGGGCCTCGCCCGCCGCGACGAGCGCTTGGAGAGCGTCGACGTCGGGGACGAGCGGCCGGCCGGGTGTGTAGGCGACCAAGCCGCGATCGCGGAACTCGCCCAGAACGACGCTCACGTGGGGCCGGCTCATCGCCGCCAGGCGGGCAAGCTGGTCGTGCGTGAGCGCTAGCCGCACCGGGCCGTCCCGGTCGTCCGCCGCTTGGACCCGGGCAAGGTGGAGCAGCAGCCGCGCCAGCCGTCCCTCGGCGTCTCGGTGGGTCAAGATCTCGGCGCGAGCCTCGGCCTCGACCGCCCGCTCGCACAGGCCGCCGACGACGCTGAGCAGCACGGGCTGCGACCGCTGGAGGTGGCCCAGCACGTCGGCCAGCCCGAGCGACGTGACCTCGCTGTCGGCGACGACGCAGGCCGACGAGGGCCGCACGCCTCCCCCTTCCGCGCACAAGCACAGCATCCCGAACGGCTCGCCCGGCGCGGCCCGGTGCATCAGGAGTCCGCCAGGCCCGCCCTGCGAGACCTCGACGGCTCCAAGGTGCAGGAAGAACATGGCGTCGGCCGCGTCGCCCTTGTCCCAGACCGTCTCGCCCTTGCTGAACCGGCGGGTCGGGCCGGCGCGCAGGGCGTCGCCCAACGTGTCCACAACGGTCCCGGCCAGCACCCCGCACCCGTCGTGCGTGGGGAAGAGGAGGGGTGGAGGCGAGTCCATGCAGGGCGGGTCGGGCAGGGTGCTCGGACGTGCCCCACGAGCTCAGGGTTCGCCCCGCGCACCCCAAGTGTTAGCGGGCGAACATCGGGGGCGCCACATCTCCCGTTCCCAGGTAGGCGGGCGCATCTTGCGAGATTACAGATCCTTCCCCGATGCCCCTTTTCCGCTGCGACCTCGCCCAAACCGGCGAGCTCCTTCCACATATCTGGAGCCACACCGTCGGGAGCGGCCACGCCACGCTGGCGCTCCGCGCCGATTGGCAGGCGCAGCTCCGGCGGTGCCGCGACGAGCTGGGTGTGCGGCACGTCCGGTTCCACGGGATCATGGACGACGACATGGGCACGCTCGTCGATCAGGCAGGCGAACTCGTGGATTCGTTCTTCAACGCCGACCAGATCATGGACTTCCTGGTCTCGATAGGCATGCGGCCGTTCGTGGAGCTCAGCCTCATGCCCGAGGCGCTCGCGTCAGGGCCGGACACCGTCTTCCACTACAAAGGCAACGTGACGCCGCCGGGGGACGTCGACGCCTGGGGCGGGCTCATCGAACGCCTGCTGACCCACTGGGTCGAGCGCTACGGGGCCGACGAAGTGCGGCAGTGGTTTTTCGAGGTGTGGAACGAGCCCAACCAGTCGCAATTCTGGACCGGCACCCAGGCCGACTACTTCGAGCTCTACCGCGCGACCGCCCAGGCCGTCAAGCGCGTCGACTCGGAGCTCCGGGTCGGGGGCCCCGCGACGTCCAAGAACGCGTGGGTCGAGGACCTCGTCGCCTTCTGCGAGGCCGAGGACCTGCCGCTCGATTTCGTGAGCACGCACCACTACCCAACCGACGCCTTCGGCGCGCCCGATGACGACACGCGCGACCAACTCTCGAAGAGCACGCGCGGCATCTTGCGCGAGCAGGCCCTCGACGCCGCCCGCCAGGCGGGCGACCGGCCGGTCTACTACACCGAGTGGAACGCGTCCTCGAACCCGTTCTACGCGCCGCACGACCGGCCCTACGCGGCGGCCTTCGTGATGAAGAGCTTTCTCGACGTGGCCGACGTCGTCCAAGGCTACAGTTTTTGGACCTTCACGGACCTCTTCGAGGAGGTCTACTTCGACTCGACGCCGTTCAAGGGCAAGTTCGGGCTCCTGACCATCCACGGCATCGCCAAGCCGACCTACCGGGCCTTCGAGCTGCTCCACCGCGCCGGGACCGAGCGGCTCTTGGTGGACGGGATGCACCCGACGGTCGACCGCTGGGTGACGCGCCACGACGACGGCCGAATCGTGGTGCTCCTCACCAACCACGCGCTCCCGGACCACGACATCGAGACGGCCAGCGTCCGCTTGGTGCTCGACGGCGCGCCTGACCCATCAGCCGTCACCGTCGAACGGGTCGACGAGGACCACGCGAACGCCCGCAGGCTGTGGGAGTCGATGGGCGAGCCGGACTATCTCAGTGCGGAGCAGGTCGAGTCACTCCACGCGGCGAGCGGAATGGTGCCTGAGCCCATCGAGTGGAGTCGTGACGGTGAGGCGCTGGTCGTGGAGATCGACTTGCCCGCCCACGCCGTCGCCTCAATCACCCTCGCCCCCTAGCCGATGCCCGACGACACTCCGGATTCAGGCACCCCTTCCGACGTCCTGCTCGCCGACCTCCAGCGGCACACGTTCGACTACTTCCTCCACGAGGTCAACTCCGAGAAGGGACTCGTCAAGGACAACACGCGCGAGGAGTCGCCGGCGAGCATCGCTGCGGTCGGGCTGGCGCTCGCGTGCTTCCCTGTGGCCGTCGAGCGCGGCTACGTCACGCGGGAGGAGGCCGTCGCCCGCGTGCTCGCGACGCTCCGGTTTTTCTGGGAGAGCGAGCAGAGCGAGGCCCCGGACGCGACGGGCTACCGCGGGTTCTACTACCACTTTCTCGACATGGAGTCCGGGCGCCGCGTGTGGGAGTCCGAGCTCTCGACCATCGACACGACGCTTCTGATCGCGGGCGCGCTCCTGGCCGCGCAGTACTTCGACGGCGACGGCGACGAGGCCGAGGTCCGCCAGCTCGCCGACGCCCTCTACCGCCGCGTCGAGTGGGACTGGGCGTTCGATGGCGGCCCGACGGTCTCGCACGGGTGGACGCCCGAGGACGGGTTCATCCCGCACCGCTGGGAGGGCTACAGCGAGGCGCTCCTGCTCTACGCCCTCGCCCTTGGCTCCCCGACGCACCCGGTCCCCGAGGCGAGCTACGCCGCCTGGCTGGAGACCTACGACTGGCGGACGCTCTACGAGACCGAGCACGTCTACGCCGGGCCGCTCTTCATCCACCAGCTCTCGCACGCCTGGATCGACTTCCGCGGCCTCCAGGATGCGTTCATGCGGGAGAAGGGGATCGACTACTTCGAGAACAGCCGACGCGCGACGCACGTCCAGCGCGAGTACGCCATCCGCAACCCCCGCGGGTTCCGGGGCTACGGCGAGAACGCCTGGGGCGTGACGGCGAGCGATGGCCCCGGTCCCGCCGAGCACGCGGTCGACGGCGAAGACCGCCAGTTCTGGGCCTACCTCGCGCGCGGCGTCCCGTTCGGGCCGGACGACGGGACGCTCTCGCCGTGGGCCGTCGTCGCCAGCCTGCCGTTCGCCCCCGAGATCGTGCTCCCGGCGCTGGCCCACGTCAACGAGGAACACCCCGAGGTCACGAGCAAATACGGGTTCAAGTGCTCGTTCAATCCGACGTTCCCCGGCGACGAGACGGCCCAAGGCGGGTGGATCTCGCAGGGCTACTACGGGCTCGACCAGGGACCCATCGTGCTGATGATCGAGAACCACCGAACCGGCCTACCGTGGCGCCTCATGCGCGACTGCGCGCCGCTCGTGCGAGGCCTGCGCCGCGCCGGGTTCGCGGGCGGCTGGCTCGACGGCGCGCCCTGATCGTCTCCGGCTCCGACCTAGTCGTGGCATCGACCCTTTCCTTGCTCACCCCCCACCCCCCCTGATGTCCGAAGATCCTCCCGCCGACTACTCCGACCTCCGCGCGCTCGTCGTCAACTGCACGCTCAAGCCGTCGCCCGCGCCGTCGCACACCGAACTCCTGCTCCAGGTCCCGGTCGACATCTGGGAAACACAGGGCGTGGCCGTCGAGACGGTCCGCGCCGTCGACCTCGACCTCGCGCCCGGCGTGCAGCCGGACATGACCGAGCACGGCGCCGCGCACGACGACTGGCCCGCGCTCTACAAAAAGGTCCAGGCGGCCGATATCCTGGTGATCGGCACGCCGATCTGGCTCGGCGAGCGCTCGTCGGTCGCCAGTCGGCTCATCGAGCGGCTTTACGCCATGAGCGGGATGCTCAACGAGCGCGGCCAGTACGTCTATTACGGCAAGGTGGGAGGCTGCATCGTGACGGGCAACGAGGACGGCATCAAGCACGTCGCGCAAGGCGTGCTCTACGCGCTCCAGCACCTGGGCTACATCGTCCCGCCCCAGGCCGACGCCGGTTGGATCGGCGAGGCCGGGCCGGGCGCCAGCTACGGCGACGAGCGCGAGGACGGGTCGCGCGTCGGGCTCGACAACGAGTTCACCCAGCGGAACACGACGTTCATGGCGTGGAACCTGCTCCACCTCGCCCGGCTGCTCAAAGATGCGGGCGGCGTCCCGGCGTACGGCAACCAGAAGAGCGCCTGGAGCGACGGCGCCCGGTTCGGCTACCACAACCCGGAATACCGCTAGCTCCCGAAACGCCTCCTCTCCCCGGATTACACCGCCGATCCGTACGGCCAGCTCGCCTCGGTCGCTCGACCGGGTGCGGTGGGCGGGGATGAGCCGGTCGGCGTTCGACCGCCGGTTCAAGGAGGCGACGACCTACGCCCCGCTCCAGTTCGTCAAGGCGATGCGGCTGAGCCACGCCGCGCTCCGTCTCCGGCAGGACGCGACGGTGAGCGAGGCGGCGTACGGCGTCGGGTACGCGAGCGCGTCGCAGTTCAGCCGCGAGTTCCGGCGCCAGTTCGGCGCGTCGCCGCGGGACTGGGGCCGCGCCCACGGGGGCGACGGGGCGCGGTCCCTGTCGGTCCCGTTCGCCTCCGTCTCGGCCTGAGCCTGTCGGAACAGCCGGGGACCGGAAGGTCGCTCCTACGTAGCTCCGTCCGCCGGGGCCGCGTCGAGCGGCAAGAGGCGGAACAGCCGGACGGTGCCGACCCGGCCGCGCAGCTCGACCGCGCCGACCTCCTCGGCCTCCAGGCCGGCGGGGAGCGGCGCGAGCCCGAGCGCGGCCTCCGACGCCAGCAGCCGCGCGCCGAGCCCGTGGCACTGCCCCTCGATCCGCGCCGCCACGTTGACGGCGTCGCCGGTGTGGACGATGTCCTTCTTGATCTGCCCCACCTCGGCCGTCACCACCCCGCCCACGTGGAGCCCCGCCTTGTAGGCCGGGACCTCGCCGTAGCGGTCGCGGTAGTGCTCGGCCCGCTGGCGGACCGCCTCGTCCAAGAGCACGAACGTCTCGACCGGGCTCCGTGCCAGCCGCCCGCCCCGCACCCGCCACGTGACCACGACCTCGTCGCCGACGTACTGGTAGATCTGGCCGCCGGTCGCCAGGATCGGTCCGGCGACGTCGGCGAAGAACGCGTTCTTGAACGCGTGGTAGTCGGCCGGACCTAGGCGCTGGGCCAGCCCCGTCGAGTCGGTGAGGTCGAGGAACAGGAACGCCCGCTCCTCGCGGACGGGCACCCGGTAGCGGCCGAACAGGAGCGCCGCCAGCGTGCCTGGCCCCAGCACCAGACGGACCTGCCGCGCGCCGTTGACGACGACGCTGGCCACCGCCACGAGCCCCAGCACGACGGCGTTCTCCGTGCTGGTCACGAACCCCCAGAAGGCGCTGCCAGTGTATGTCTCCACGATGCCGGCCCCTGGGCTCCCACGTGGACCCAGTCCAAACGACGCGACCAGGACGATGGCGGTCACGGCGGTGTAGAACGCCGTCCGCAGCGCGACGGCCGTGATCGGCGCCAAGAGAAGACCCCAGCGCGGAAACGCAACCGACTCGAACCACGCGCTCGCCAGCCCGAGCGCCACGCCGACCACGATGTTGATTGCTAGGCTCGAAGCCTCGAAGACGACCGCGGAGATCCCGAACGAGATCGCCGTCCACGCCAGAACGAACCCGGCGGTCGACACGGCGGTCTGTACAGGCGAGCGGTGGGAAAAGGCTGGCATATTGGGCTGGGCGTACGGGCCGCGCGGCGGCGGTCCCCGGAGCCGCTGCGGGTGGAACGCGCGGAAGGCGTCCACCTGGCCGTCGGTCAGCATGGCCTCGGTCTGGCGGTCAACCAACGCGCTTGCCTCCCGGTCTCCATCACCTTGGGGCGAACGAGGCGACGGTAGTGGGGGTGTCGGCCATGCCGGAAGCTATTCCTCTGGCTCGGCCGATCGAAAGGACGCCATCCGCTATCTGGAAGATGCTGGCGAGAAGGGTACGGCCTAGTCCACCGCGTTGGCCGCGCCGGCGGACTAGGCCGTGGGCGCGGTGGGCGGATGTCCTCCGGGAGGGACTCTAGCTATCTGGTTCCGCAGGAGCGGGCGGGGCGCGCGACGCAGCCTCTGCCAGAAGGCCGCCGGGGCCGATGGTCCTGCAACCTGCGCGCCGCTAACGGTGCCCTCGACCGGACGTTGAGAGTGCGGGGCAATCGCCTCTGGCGCGGCACCCCCGGTCCGATCAGGGGAAGCGCCGTCCCCCACGGTGTTCGTCGGCCAGCACCGGCGCCCCTACCGTTCGAGTCCGGCCCGCTGGCGGACCGCGGCGCGGACGAGGCGGGCGTCGGTCTCGAACCCGAACCGCTCTCGGAGGGCCTCGATTCGGGTCGCCACGGCCTCCTCGGAGAGTCCGAGAGCGCTGGCGATCTCGGCGACCGTCAGGCCGTCGCCCAAGAAGGCGAAGACCTCGGCCTCTGGCGGGCTCGGTCCCTCCCGGCCGGGCCCTTCCAGCACGAGCGCGAGAGCGGACGGCGCGAGCCCGTCGTCAAGGTAGAGGTCGCCCCCCAACGCCCGGTCGATGGCGTAGCCGATCCGACGAAGCGGCGACCGCTTGAGGACGAACGCGTCGAGCCCCGCTTCGAGGAGCGCGATGCAGAAGGCGGCATCGTCGCACGCCGTCAGGGCCACCAGGCACACGTCGGGATCCGACGACCGGAGCTCGGCCACGAACCCGGCACCGCACCCCGCCGCCGCCGTCTCGATGACGACGAGGGCGGGCTGGCACGCGGCCACGGCCCGGCGCCCCTCGGAGGCGGTCCGAGCCACGGCGGCGACCTCGGCGGTCGGCGGGGTCAGGACGGTCCGGAGCGCGTCCGTGACGACGGCGTGCGGGTCCACGAGCACGGCTCGGGCCGGCCTTTCAGGGGGCGTCGGTGTGGGGTGGGGCTGGGAACCGACTCGTACGATCGGCCAGGATCGGCGTGGGCGGGGGGCGCGGACAACAGGCGTGCTCATGGCGATGGGGGAGAATGGACAAGATGGCCGAGGCCGGGGTGCCCGTCGGCATGGGCACTGCGAGAGACGTGGGAAGGGCGGGATGGACCTCAGGGCTGGCGTCCGATGACCCGAACGGCATCCCCCACCTCCGCGTGCGTCCAGTCTGGCGACGTGCACGCCGCCGGGGGCGAAGCGCACCGAGGGATGGGCGAAGCCCGTCGGCTTCCCGGGGCAGGCGTCCGCTCGTCTCGGTCGTTGGGGACCCTGCCTCGCGGGTCCTCCGAGCACGAGACGCGGCGGCTGGGGACCCGCGCGGGCTCGGCCACCGGTCCGACCGTGCCGTTCGGCCCCACCGGGGTGCAGTTGGGCCGGGGGGCTGCATCGTGGGCCACGCGGTGCCGTTGAGGGGGCAGATTCTCTCCCGCACCCCGTGCTCGCCTTCTCCCTTCGTCTCCGCATCGCCGCTCTCGGGCTTGCCCTCGGGCTCGCCGCGGCGCCGGCCCTCGCGCAGGACGCCCCGGTCGTGGACGCCGCGCCGACCGTGCTCACGCTCGACGAGGCGTTGGCGCTCGCGCTCGGCCGCAACATCGACCTGGCGCAGGCCCAGAACAGCGTGGGCTTCGCCGAGGTCAACGTCGCCCAAGACCGGGCCGCGTTCGGGCCGACGCTCTCCGTCACGGCCGGTCCCTCCCTGACCTACGCCCGCGGCGGGGCCTCCAGCTTCGTCGACAGCACGGGCACGGTGTTCGACACCGGCACGGACGGGGACCTCACCGCGGGGCTCAGCGCGAGCGCCTCGTCGAGCCTCACCCTCTTCGACGCCGGCCTCCGCCGGGCGAACCTCGACCAGTCGCAGTCGCAGCTGGCCGCGACGCAGGCCTCGCTCAGTCGCGCCGAAGAGCAGACGCTCTACCTCGCGGCCACGCAGTACCTGTACGTGCTGCAGGACGCGGCCGTGGTCCGGGTCAACGAGGAGGCCCTCGCGGCGCAGGAGGAGCAGCTCGAATTGATCGAGGCGCTCTACGACGCCGGCAACCGCTCGCTCGCCGACGTGCTCCAGCAGCGGGCGACGATCGCGCAGAGCCGCCAGTCGCTCGTGACGGCCCAGCAGAGCGTGGCGACCTCGCTCCTCGACCTCAAGCAGACGCTCCGCCTCGCGCCGGCCACCGAGGTGGTTGTGGCGCCCGTCGATACGACGGCCGTGCTCCCCGTGCCCACGCTCGACCCCACCGCGCTGGTGGCGCTCGCCGTCGAGCGCCGGAGCGACGTGGAGGCGCAGCGGCTCCAGACCGACGCGGCCGAGTCCGCCATCCGGGCGGCGCAGTCCGGCCGGTACCCCTCGGTCTCGGTCGGGCTCACCGCGGGCTCCAGCTACGCGAGCAGCAACGGCGGCTTCGCCACCCAGTTGTTCGACACGCGCCCGAGCGCTGGGCTCAGCCTCGGCCTCACGATCCCCATCCTCGACCGGCGGCAGACGCAGAGCGCCGTCGAACGGGCTCAGATCTCGCTCAACGACCAGCGGCTGACGCTGGAGGCCGCCGAGCAGCAGGCTGGGTTCGAGGCCGAGCAGACCGCCCTCAACGTCCGCTCGACCGAGGCCCGCCTCGACGCGGCCGAGGCGCAGGTCGCCGCCGCCACCGAGGCGCTCGACGCCGCTCGCGAGCGGTACCGCGTCGGGGCCGGCACCTTCGCCGAGCTCGCAGACGCCCAGAGCCTGGCCGTCGACGCCCAAGGCCAAGTGGCCCAGGCGCGCTACCAGGCCCTTATCGACCGCGTCGCCCTCGGCTACGCCGTCGGCGACCTCCTTCCCGCCCTCGACGCCCTCCGCTAGAGGCACCACTGTGAAACGCATCCCCAAGCCCCTCCTCGTCCTCCTCGCCCTCGCCGCCGTCGGCGTCGTGCTGTGGCTCGCGTTCGGCCCCGAACCCGACAGCGACGGGACCTACGTCTACACCGCCGTCGAGCGGACGGACCTCCGCGTGACCGTCTCCAGCACGGGCACGCTCCAGGCCCTGGAGTCCGTCGACGTCGGCACCCAGGTGTCCGGCCAGGTGGCCGCCGTCTACGCCGACTTCAACGACCGCGTCGAGCAGGGCGACTTGCTCGCCGTCCTCGACACCGAGACGCTCAACGCCGCCCTCCAGAACGCCCAGGCTGGCGTGGTGCAGGCTCAGGCGGGCTTGGGCCAGGCCCGGGCCGGCGTCGAGCAGGCGCAGGCCTCCGAAGGGCAGTCCCGGGCGCAGGTGGCCCAGGCCGAGGCCCAGCTCGCCCAGGCCCAGGCGACGCTCACCGACGCTCGGGCGACGCTCAGCCGGAACGCCCCGCTGGCGGAGCGGGGGTACCTCTCGCAGAGTGAGTTCCAGCCGCTCCAGACCTCCGTCCAGACCGCCGAGGCGAGCGTCGGCTCGCAGCAGGCGGCTGTGCGGTCCGCCCAGGAGCAGGTGGCGCAGGCGCAGGCCCAGGTGGCCTCGGCCCAGGCCCAGGTCGTGTCGGCCCAGGCCCAGGTGGCCTCGGCGCAGTCGAGCGTGGCGACGGCCCAGAAGAACCGCTCCAACGCCGAGATCCGCGCGCCCATCGGCGGCGTCGTGGTCGAGCGCGCCGTCGACGCGGGGCAGACCGTGGCCGCCTCGTTGTCGACGCCCACGCTGTTCGTGGTGGCCGAGAACCTCGACCAGATGGAGATCCTGGTCGACGTCGACGAGAGCGACATCGGCCAGATCCAGGAGGGCCAGCCGGTCTCGTTTACCGTCCCGGCCTACCCGGACGAGATGCACGACGGCATCGTCCGCGAGGTCCGCCTCCAGCCGACGAGCGAGCAGAACGTCGTGACCTACACGGCGGTCGTGGACGCCGACAACGTGTCGGGCTACCTGCTCCCCGGCATGACGGCGACGGTCGACTTCGTGACGGACGAAGCGAGCGCCGTCTTGGCCGTGTCGACGGCCGCGCTCCAGATCCAGCCGACCGCTGCCATGCGGGCGGCGCTCTCGTCCGACGGGACGCCCACCCGCTCGGCGAGCGACGCCGCGACCCGGGACTCCGCCGCGACCCGGGACTCCGCCGCGACCCGGGGCGCCGCTGGCGGGGGCGACCGCGCGAGCGGGACGGCCACCAGCCAGCTCTGGTACCTCGACGACGCTGACAACCTCCAAACCGTCGCCGTCCAGGTCGGGCTGAGCGCGGGGGCCCAAACGCAGGTGGTGCCGATCGGCGAGGCGGCCTCGCTGGTCCAGCCCGGCTTCCGGGTCATCGAGCAGGTCCTCGCCCAGGACGAGGAGTCGTCCGGCGGGTTCGAAGCGCCACGCGGTGCCCTGGGGGGCGGCGGTGGCAGGGGCCGCTAGCCCGATGTCCTCCTTGACTCCCTCTCCCGTGTCTTCCTCCGACCCCGTCATCCGCACCGAGGCCCTCGAACGGGTCTACCCCGGCGCCGAGCCCGTGCACGCGCTGCGCGGGATCGACCTGGAGGTCCGGCGCGGCGAGTTCGTCGCCATCATGGGCTCGTCGGGCTCCGGCAAGTCGACGCTCATGAACACGCTCGGCTGCCTCGACACGCCGTCGGCCGGCGAGTACTGGCTCGACGGCGTGGCGGTGAGCGGGCTCACCCGCGACGAACGGGCCGACCTCCGGGGCCAGAAGCTGGGCTTCGTCTTCCAGGGGTACAACCTCTTGGCGCGGACGACCGCGCTCGACAACGTCATGCTCCCGCTCCTCTACGACCGGACCGGCCGCATCGCGAAGCCGGAGGCGCGGGCGCGCGAGATGCTGGAGCGCGTCGGCTTGGGCGGCCGCCTCTCGAGCGAGCCGAGCCAGCTCTCGGGCGGCCAGCAGCAGCGCGTCGCGATCGCCCGCGCGCTCGTCAACGACCCGGCGCTCTTGCTCGCCGACGAGCCGACGGGCAACCTCGACACCCGGACCACGATTGAGGTGATGGCGCTCTTCCAGGAGATCAACCGCGAAGGCGCCACCATCGCCATCGTCACGCACGAGCCAGAGGTGTCCCGCTACACGTCGCGGATCATCGAGCTGCGCGACGGCTTGGTGATCCACGACGCGCCCGTGGCCGACCAGCGCGACGCGGCCCAAGATCTCGCCGCCCTTCAGGGCAACACCGGCCTCGACGCCATCCTCCCCGACCCGGTCTCGCTATGAAAAAGTGGATCCGACTGCTGAAGGCGGCCTCGAAGAGCCTCCTCAAGAATCGAATGCGCAGCCTGCTGACGGCCCTCGGCATCATCATCGGCGTCGGGGCCGTGATCACGATGGTGTCCGTCGGGCAGGGCGTGAGCGTCAACATCAACGACCAGATCTCGGCGATGGGCTCCAACCTGCTCACGGTCTCGCCGGTCCGGGCCGAGAGCGGGGGCGTGGCCCAGAGCACGAGCCTCGCCACGCTCGACCCCGAAGACGCCGAGGCGCTCCGCGCCATCCCCGAGCTGGCGGCGGTCTCGGAGGTCGCGCAGTCGCAGCAGCAGGTGGTCGCGAATGGAGAGAACTGGAGCACGACCGTCTACGGCGTGGCCCCCGAGTACCTCGCGATCCGGAACTACGAGCTGGGCGCCGGCCGCGTCTTTACCGACGACGAGGTCCGCGCCCGCGCCAAGGTGGTCGTGATCGGGCAGACGATCGTGGACGAGCTGTTCGGCGGCGACAACGCGATCGGCGCGCAGATCCAGATCGGGACCGTCCCGGCGACGGTGGTCGGCGTGCTGGACGCCAAGGGGAGCAGCGGCATCAGCGACCAGGACGACGTCGTGCTGGCCCCGTGGTCGACGGTGCTCTACCGCCTGAGCGGGGAGCGTACGCTGGGCTCCATCTCCGCCAGCGCGACGGACGAGGGCGCGCTGACGGTCGCCGAGGCGCGCATCCGGAGCACGCTCCGCATCGAGCACGGGCTGGCGACGAGCGAGGCCGACGACTTCGAGATCCGGAACCAGGAGGACATCCTGGAGACCGCCAACTCGCTCGCCACCACGCTCACCCTCTTTTTGGGCGCCATCGCCGGGGTGTCCCTCTTGGTCGGCGGCATCGGCATCATGAACATCATGCTGGTCTCCGTCACCGAGCGGACGCGCGAGATCGGGATCCGCCTCTCCGTCGGGGCGCGCGGGTCGGACGTGCTGGAGCAGTTCCTGGTCGAGGCCATCCTGCTCAGCCTGATCGGCGGGGTCCTCGGCGTCGGGCTTGGGCTCGGGCTGACCGTCCTGGTGACGGACGCGATGGGGCTCCCGGTCGTGATCAACGCGGTCGTCCTCGTCGTGGCCGCCGGGGTCTCCGGCGCCATCGGCGTCTTTTTCGGCTACTACCCGGCCCGCAAGGCCGCGGCGCTCGACCCCATCGAGGCGCTCCGCTACGAGTAGCTCCCACCTGTTTCTCTCCCCACTCCCTATGACCTTTCCCATTCCCATGACATCGTCTCGTCTCGTGCTGCTGCTCGCCGGCTTGGCGGTCGGCGGATGCTCGTCCACCCAGACGATGGCGAGCCAGCGCGCCACGTCGGCCGTGACCGTCGACGGCTCCGAGGCCGACTGGCAGGACAACCTCCAGCCCGTCGAGGGTCAGAACGGGTTGATGATGGGCGTCCGCAACGACGGCCAGGACCTCTACGTCGCCCTCGTGGTCTCGAACGAGGCCCTCGTCCGCCAGGTCGCCGTCGGTGGGCTCACCGTCTGGCTCGACCCGGAGGGCGGCAAGGCGAAAACGCTCGGCGTGCAGTTCCCGCTCGGCCTCGGCGGGGCGCGGCCTGGCGCTACGCCGGAGGGGTCCGACCCGCGCGCAGGTCAGGGGCACCGTCAGCCCGGCGAGACGCCGACGCCTTCGTTCGCTCAACTCGCCCTGCGACGGGGCGAGAACGATCCCGGGACGCGGCACCCGGCCGGGGGCGCCTCGGGCGTGACGGCCGCGGGGTCCCTCAACGCCGGCCAACTCGTCTACGAGCTGAAAGTCCCGCTCCAGGACAGCGAGTTCGCCGTAGGGGCCGCGCCAGGCGCCGTCGTCGGTGTGGGGCTCGAAACGTCCGAGGTGCAGCGGCCCGCGCGTGCCGAGCGGTCTGGCGGGGGCCGCGCCGGTGGCGGCGGGCGGGCCGGCGGCGGGCGGAGCGGCGGCGGAGGGGGCCGCGCAGGCGGCGGTCGGGGCGGGTCTGGCGGGGGCCGCGCGGCCGCCGAGGCGCCCAGTCCTCTCGGGGCGTGGGTGCGCGTGACGCTGGCTGGGGCGTGAGCCCTCCCGTCGGATCCGCTCACGCCCGAGCGGCACCCGCCCCACTCGTTGCCCGGCCCATGCCGATGCCCCATCCCCTGCTCCTCGTGCTCGCCGTGCCGGCCCTCCCGGCACGGGCGCAGGTCGTAGCCAGCGGCCGCCCCGTCGTGGCCGGCACGTACGTTGCGGACGGCCAACGCGCTCGGCCGCTCCATCACGATTCCCCTGGCAAAAACGCTCCGTGCCCACGCGACCGTCCCGACCGCCCGATGACACGCCCCCGGCTTCGATGGAGTGCGATGCCGACCGCTGGTCGGCACAGCCGCTCGCAGCCCGAGAGGGCGTTTTGTTAGGCGGCCTTGGCCCCGGGGCCAACCGGCTCCCGTGGTCGCGGGCCACCGAGTACGCGGCGATCGCCGGGTTCTGGACGTTCCTGGCCGCGCTCGAGGTGCTCCGCCGGGCCGTCGGGCCGCTCCGGCCGTTCGGCGCGGAGGCCCGGCCCGGCGTCATCGTCGCCGGGGCGCTCATCTACGTTGTGTGGGCGCTGATCACGCCGCTCGTCTTCCGGCTGACCGAGCGGCTCCCGCTGGAGCGGGGCCGCCTGGCGCGGCGGCTCGCGCTCCACCTGGCCATCGGGCTGGTCGTGGCCCTGGCCGTCGAGGTCCTCAACGTTGCCATGATCCGAACCGCCGTGCTCCAGACGATGCCCGCCGGCGTCGCCCCCGACGCGACGGGCGCCTTCCCCGGCCGGCTCGGTCCGCTCACCGCGGCCCAGTTCGAGATCGGCCCGATTATCGCCCGACTCCGGTTTCTCGACGACTTTCTGGCGTACGTGGCCGTCCTCGCCCTCGGGGCCGCGCGGCACACGCTCGTCCGGCTCCGCGACCGCGAGCGGGAGGCCGCGGACCTCAAGGCCGAGGGTGCGGCGCTCGTCGCCGAGCGGGCCGAGCTCCAGGTCCAACTCGCCGACGCTCGGCTCGCGGCGCTCCGGATGCAGCTCAACCCGCACTTCCTGTTCAACACGCTCAACGCCATCAGCTCGCTCGCCGAGGACGACCCGGCCGGGGTCCAGCACGTCGTGGCCCGGCTGAGCGCGCTCCTCCGCCGGACCCTCGACGGGACGGCTCGACAGGAGGTCCCGCTCGCCGAGGAGCTCTCGTTCCTCCACGACTATCTGGACATCCAGCGCGTCCGGTTCGGAGACGCTCTCCAAGTGAACGAGCACGTAGACCCGCTCGCGCGCGACGCGCTCGTCCCTACGCTCGTGCTCCAGCCGCTCGTCGAGAACGCCGTCGAGCACGGCATGAGTGGGGCCGGCCGCGGAACCATCACCCTCTCGGCGCGGCTCGACGGCGAGCACCTCGTGCTCGGCGTCCAGGACGACGGCCCCGGCCTGGGCGCGTCCGCCGCCCCCGCGAAGGGGCGGAGCGGGATCGGGCTCGCGAACACGCGGGCGCGGCTAGAGGCGCTGTACGGCGGCGACGCCCGCCTCGACCTCACCGAGCCCGAGGCGGGCGGACTCCTCGTCGCGATCACGCTCCCGTACCACACGGCCGAAGACCTCCGCGCCGCCGCCCCTGCCTAGCCCATGCACGCCCCGCTCCGCGTCCTCATCGCCGACGACGAGCCGCTCGCTCGCAAGCGGCTCCGAACCCTGCTCGGCCGGGCCGACGACGTCGAGGTCGTCGGCGAGGCGGCGTCCGGGTCGGAGGCGGCCCTAGCGATCGAGGCGCTCCTCGCGGGGGGCCGCCCGGCCGATGTCGCTTTCCTCGACGTCCAGATGCCCGGAATGACCGGGTTCGGCGTCGTCCGCGCCGTCGGGCCGGACCGGATGCCCGTGACCGTGTTCGTGACGGCGTTCGACCAGCACGCCATCGAGGCCTTCGAGCTGGCGGCGCTCGACTACCTCACGAAGCCGTTCGAGAACGACCGGTTCGAGGCCGCGCTCGCCCGAGCCCGCGAGGCCGTCCGCTCTCGAGACCGCGACGCGCTCCACGCCAAGCTCCTCGCGCTCCTGGGCGGCCGCGCCGTCGGGCTGGAGGCGTCCGAGCCGACGCCCGCCCCACCCACGTACCTCGAGCGGATCGCCGTCGAGACGCGGGGCCAGATCCGCGTCGTGTCCGTCGCCGACGTGGACTACTTCACGGTCGACGGGGACTACGTGGCCGTCCACGCGGGCGAGAGCACGCACCTGATCCGCGACACGCTCTCGGCGCTGGAGGAGCGGCTCGACCCCGCCGACTTTTTCCGGGTCCACCGCTCGACGATCGTCCGGCTCGACCGGATCGACGCGCTGCTGACCGCACCGGGCGGGGACTACGCCGTCCGGCTCCGCGACCGGACGAGGCTGAGCGTGGCCCGGGGACGCCGCGACGCGCTCGCGGAGCGGATGGGCCTCTCGTAGATCATGCCCGGCGCCCCCATGCACTCTCCGATCCGCCGCGCCCTGGCCGGGCTGTGGACCTACCGGCTCGACACGGGCGGCGCGCTCGCCGCCCTGCTGATCGTCTCGGCGGCCGGCCTGGCCGTGCCGTACCTCACCGGCTGGGCCATCGACGAGGGCTTGGTCGCGGCCGACCGCGGCATCGTCCTGACGGCCGCGGTCGCGCTCGTCGGCATCGCGCTCGTGCGCGGGCTGGCCCAGTTCGCCCAGGGCTATCTCGCCGAGCGCGCCTCCCAGGGCGTCGCCTTCGACCTCCGCGAGGCGCTCTTCGCCAAGCTCCAGCGGCTGGACAGCGCCTACTACGACGACGCCCAAACCGGCCAGCTCGTCACGCGCGTGACGTCGGACGTGGAGCAGGTCCGCTCGTTCATCGGCGGGGGCGTCGTCCAGCTCGTCGCGGCCATCGTGCTGTTCGGGGGCACGGCGGCGCTCCTGCTCTCGATCAACGTCACCCTCGCGCTCGTCGCGATCGCGGTCGTGCCGCCGATCGCGATTCTGATTGCGCGCTTCGTCCGGGTCATCCAGCCGCTCTTCGGCCGCGTCCAGGCGACGGTCGGCCGCCTCAACACGGTCCTGCAGGAGAACGTGGCCGGCGTGCGCGTCGTCCGCGCGTTCGCCCGCGAGCCCTCCGAGCGCGACCGCTACGACGACGTCAACGGCACGCTGCGCGCGGTCACCGTCGAGACCGTCCGGGCGCGCTCCAACACCTTCCCGGTCGTGAACCTGACCTCCGACCTGGGCGCGCTCGCCATCGTCTGGGTCGGCGGCACGCTCGTCTACGGCGGCACGCTGACGCTGGGGGAGCTCGTGGCGTTCAACAGCTACCTCAGCCTGCTCCTGCAGCCCATCCGCACCGTCGGCATGCTGTCGGCGTCGCTAGCGCGCGCCGCCGTCTCCGCCGAGCGCGTCTACGCCGTCCTCGACGCGGCCGTCGAGGTCCAGGACGCGCCGGACGCCGTGCCGCTCCCGCCGCTCCGCTGCCGCGTCGCCTTCCACGACGTCTCGTTCCACTACCCCGGTGACGACGACGACGTGCTCTGCGGCGTCTCGCTGGACGCCAGGCCGGGCGAGACGGTCGCCATCCTGGGCGAGACGGGCTCGGGCAAGAGCACGCTCGTCGAGCTCATCCCGCGATTCTACGACGTCACCGGCGGCCGCATCGAGATCGACGGCCACGACATCCGCGACGTGACGCTCGACAGCCTGCGTCGCCAGGTCGGTTTCGTCTTGCAGGACGTGGTCCTGTTCTCAGGGACGGTCCGCGACAACATCGCCTACGGCCGCCCCGACGCGACCGCCGCCGAGGTCGTCACCGCCGCCGTGACCGCGCAGGCCGACGCGTTCATCCGCACGCTCGACGGCGGCTACGACGCGTCCGTCGGCGAGCGCGGCGCCGGGCTCTCGGGCGGCCAGCGCCAGCGCATCGCGATCGCGCGCGCGCTGCTGGTCGCGCCGCGGCTGCTCATCCTGGACGACTCGACCTCGGCGCTCGACACGCGCACCGAATCCGCGCTCCTCGACGCGCTCGGCCGCCTCATCGACGACCGCCGGACGACGGTCTTCGTCGTCGCGCAGCGCCTCTCCACGCTCCGGCGCGCCGACCGCATCCTGGTCCTCGACGGCGGGCGCATCGCCGCGCGCGGCACGCACGACGAGCTCCTCGACGGGAGCCCGCTCTACGCCGACCTGCTCGGCTCCCAGATCGAGGCCACACCGTGAGCACGCCCCAGACCCCGCCTCCTACGCCCGGCCGCCGCCTGCTCGGCGAGCTCCATCCCTACCGCGCGCGCCTCGGGCTGGCGCTCGCGCTGATCGCCGTCGAGGCCGTCGCCCAGGCGCTCGGGCCGTTCCTCGTCGGCCGCGCCATCGACCAGGCCATCGAGACGCCGGACCCGGCGCTGCTGGCCCGGCTGATGGGTCTGCTCGGCGCGGTCTACCTCGTCGGCGCGGTCGCCTCGCGGGTCCAGACGATGGAGATCGGCGTCGTCGGCCAGCGGCTCCTCGAAGACCTGCGCGGACGCCTGTTTCGCCAGTTCCAGCGGCTGCCCATGGGGTACTATGACACGCACCCGGTGGGGGACCTGATGAGCCGGGTCACCAACGACGTCGACACCCTGTCCACGCTGCTCTCGCAGGGCCTGATCCAGGTCGTCGGCGCGCTCCTGAGCCTGATCGGCGTCCTAATCGCCATGCTGGCGCTCGACGTGCCGCTCGCGCTCGCCTGCTTTCTCGTGCTGCCGCTCACCGTCGGCGTCACGGCCGTGCTGTCGCGCCTGGCGCGGGCGGCCTTCCGCGACACGCGGCGCGCCATCGGCGCCGTGACGGCGCGCGCCCAGGAGGACATCGTCGGCGTGCGCGTGGCGCAGGCGTTCGCGCGGACCGACGAGAACGTCCTGGCCTTCTCCGCGCTCAACGCCGCCAACCGCGACGCCTCCGTCCGCGCCATCGCCATCACGTCGGCCTTGGCGCCGTCGATCGACGTGCTCTCGACCGCCGCCACGGCCGTCGTCCTGGGTGTAGGGGGCACGCTCGTGCTGGGCGGCTCGCTCACGGTGGGCGTACTGACGGCGTTCCTGCTCTACGTCCAGCAGTTTTTCCGGCCCGTCCAGCTCGCGGCCACGGTCTACGCCCAACTCCAGTCCGCCCTGGCGGGCGCCGAGCGCATCTACGGCATCCTCGACGAGCTCCGCCAGCCCGACGACGCCGGCGCCCCGGCCATCGACGTCCCGCGCGGCGAGGTCGTCTTCGACGACGTGTCGTTCGCCTACGACGGCGGCCCGACCGTCCTGCACCACCTCTCGTTCCGCGCCGCGCCCGGCCAGACCGTCGCGCTCGTCGGCACCACGGGCGCAGGCAAGACGACCGTCGTCAACCTCGTCCCGCGCTTCTACGACGCGACCTCGGGGGCCGTCCGCGTCGACGGCACCGACGTCACCACGGTCTCGCGCGCCTCGCTCCGCGCGGCCATCGCGACCGTCCCCCAGACGCCGTTCCTGTTCTCGGGGACCGTCGCCGACAACATCGCCTACGGGGCCGCTGGCGCGACGCGAGACGACGTCGAGGCGGCGGCGCGCGCGGTCCACGCGCACACGTTCATCGACGAGCTGGCCGGCGGCTACGACACGGTCCTGGGCGAGGACGGCGGCGGCCTGTCGCAGGGGCAGCGCCAGCTGCTGTCGTTCGCGCGCGCGCTCGTCGGCGACCCGCGCATCCTGATCCTCGACGAGGCCACGTCGAACGTCGACACGCGCACCGAGGCGCTCATCCAGAAGGGGCTGGAGACGCTGCTCGCCGGGCGCACGGCGCTCGTGATCGCGCACCGCCTGTCGACCATCCGCGACGCCGACCGCATCCTGGTCTTGGACGCGGGGCGCATCGTGGAGGAGGGCACGCACGACGAGCTGCTCGCTGCGGGCGGCGCCTACGCCGCGCTCGAACGCTCCACCGCGCCGTGACGCCTCGACGCCGGCTTTCCACGGCCTCACCGGCCGTTCCAGAACCACCGCGAGAACGACATCGCGGCCGACGGAGGCTCCGCGACCGGACAGAGCTGGGCGTGGCCCAGGGGCGCCGCACGTAAGTTGACGGCTCCTCCAGACGGTCGACGCCCATGCACGTACGCACCCCCACCGCCCTCTACGCGTTTGGCGTCCTGGTCACACTGGCGGCCGCGGCCGGCTGCGGGCGTGAAGACCCCGACGTGGTCTGGGACGGGCAGATCGTCCTAGAGAACGGCAGCACCTTCCCTGTTGAGTACGGCGTCTTCGCCGATTGGGAATCCGCCAGACACTTCATCCGACCGGCCAACACGCTCCTCGAACCGATGGAGTTGAACGACTTCAGGGTGGTCTCCGGTACGTCCGACCGTCCGGACGTGGTCTCCTTCAACCTCGTCAATCCCGTCGGAGAGGAAGACGAGTGCGTGCTCCCCAAGCAGTCCGACGGGAGCTTCCGGGGGCCCTGCGTAGGAGGGGCGGTGTCAGGCGTGAGCGAGTTTACGATCTGGCCTCCGGGGTGGGAGTCGCCGGACGAGCCGAGTTCGGAGGAGTAGGCCCGGAACGTGAGCCCGACGCACGGCCGCGGCCTCTGCGAGGGCGACGGCACGCCCTTCCCGGACAGGTCGCCGCGCCAAGGCTGCGCCGATCAACCCGCTTGCGGTCCCCGAACGAATCGCCCGCGTGGGCGAGGACTGTGACAACGACCATGGTGAAGGCGCGCTAGGAGGACGGGGCCGCACTCGTCACGGGCCTCGTGCAAGGGCGGAGGGCCTCTCGCAGACGCCTAGCCTCTGGCGGCTGAGACCGCTGAGCAGACCAGCCGCCAGCGCCTTTGGCGGCCACCTCGGTAGGGGACGTTCGGTCGCTAGGCCCGGATCACCCACTGCTTAAAGCTGGCGGGTAGGTCCGCGCACGCCGCCATGATCAGGTCGCGCGACTGGTAGGGCCCGGCGTCGTCGATGGTTTCCGCGACGGTGACGCACTGCGGCGGGTCGGCCCCATACTTGATCTCCATCGTGTCGGAGTCGTAGGCGAACCGCTGGGTGGGCTCGTCGTCCACGCAGTCGAGCAGGCCGAAGGGCACCTCCACGTTCTCGGGATCGCTGTACGCCATGCACAGGCCGCCGTACTCCACCGATTCGATGTGGCCGGTGTCGGCGTCGAACGAGAACTGCACGTCACCGCCGGTGGGCTTGCACGAGTGCGCGTGGAGCTGGTCGCTCTGCCCCCGGCCCACGGTGTCGATGCACCAGCCGAGGCCCGCTTCCTCGTCGAGGTTGTCGGCCAGGTAGATCAGGGTCCCTTCGGTCTGGATGGTGGGAGCCTGTTGGGAGGGCGGAGTCTGTTCAGCATCAGGGTCCTGTTGCGTGTCAGGAGCCTGTGCACAAGCCGATAGAGAGGCTGCCAGGCCTACGACGGCGGCGGTCACGGCAGCTTGGAGCGTAGGCAGACGGTTCATCGTGGTCGTCCTTCGGAGGTCGTCGAGAGAGCGGGATGCGGGCCGGAGGGTGCCAGTCTCAGATCGGCTGCACAGGTGCGAGCCGCCGGCCACAAGGTAGAGGCGCGGTAACACGCGCGTGAAGAAGCCGCTCGGCCGTGAGGACGCCGCCGAGCGACCGGGCAAGGGAAACGTGCGAGCCGAACCCCCGCTGTCTCCAACACGCAGTGCCAACGTCTGAGTGGCCGCTACGCCGAGCCGGGAATCACCTCGCCGCGCGCCGGGTAGTCGTTTCAGAGTGATTGTGGTGGGCTCGTGGCGGGCGAGGTCGGCGCGGTTTCCGCCTTGGTGAGCAGCCAGAAACACGCCGAGGCGAGCAGGGCCGCCGCGACGATGGCGATGGCCATTGGCACGGGATCCTCTTCGCCGCCGAGGCCCACGAGGGGGGAGACCAGCGCCCCGAGGCCAAACTGGGCCGCCCCCAGCACCGCCGAAGCCGTCCCAGCAAAGAGGGGCGCCCTAAGGATCGCCAGGGCGCTGGCGTTGCCGAGGATCAGCCCGACGGAGGCGAGCGTGAGAAAAACGGCAGGCAGCACCCACATCGGTCCGGCGCCCGCGAGAACGCACGCCATCAGCGCAAAGGACGCCGCCAGCAAGAGGACGAGCCCGAAGCCCGTCTGGCGCCTCGGGCCGATCCGCGAGACCAGCCTGGCGGAGAGCGCAGCGGAGGCCATCATGCCGGCGGCGTTCGTCCCGAACGCGATGGAAAACTCTGTCGGCGTCAAGCCGAGGACCGTCTGGAACACGAACGGCGAGGCGGAGATGTAGCCGTACAGCGCCATAAAGCTGAACCCCGCGACGAGGGTGTACCCGACGTACTCCCGGTTGCCGAGGAGCTGGCGTATCGAGTCCCAGAGAGGCCCGAGCCCTGCGTCGGAGCGCTGCTCGCGCGGCAGACTCTCGCCGATGAACCGGACGACGCCGACGAACGATAGGATGGACAACCCGGTGATGACGGCGAACACGCCGCGCCATCCCGCCACGGCGACGATCCCCGTCCCTGCGGACGGCGCCAGAACCGGCGCCAGGCCGCCGATCATCGTCATCACCTGAAAGAGCCGCGCCGTCACGGTCTCGTCGTCCGTGCGGTCCGAAATGATGGACCGCGCCAGCACGACGCCCGCTGCCCCGCCGAACCCTTGAACCGTACGCAGTGCGATCAGGGTCTCGATGTTCGGCGCGACGACGCAGAGAGCGCCTGCGAGGATCGCCAGGGCCGTCCCGATCAGCAACGGCCGACGCCGGCCGAAGCGGTCCGACAGAGGCCCGATGACGAGCTGACCTCCCGCCAGGCCGATCATAAAACTCGTCAGCGTCAGCTGGACCGACGCCGCGTTCGTCGCCAGGTCCTCGGCCATCTGCGGGAATCCCGGCAGGTACATGTCGGTCGCCAGCGGGGCGACGGCCGACAGCAGCGCGAGGACCAGGATGGTGACCACCGACAGCGCCGGGGCGGCGGGTGGGGCCGTGTGCGTCGACGGTGGAGATGCCATGCGCGCTGCCTTATGCCGGGACCAGCCCACGATCGCACTCGACCCACGCGACGGCGTGCTTCGGGAGCGTGGTTCCGTTCTTGAATTCCAGTTCCGCTTTGACCCGGGAGCGGTAGCTCTCGACCGTTTTGACGGACAGGTGGAGGTGGTCGGCCGCCTCGTGCGTGGTGGCCACCCGCCCGGTCATCTCGAACACCTCGAGCTCGTGGTTCGAGAGGGCACTGAGCGGGCTCTCCATGGGGGACTTCACGGCCACGCCGAACAGGATCCGGTCCTCGAGGGGCTCGGCCAGGTAGATCGGGGGTCCTTCGGTCTGGATGGCGGGAGCCTGCTGGGCCGCGCTCGACCTCGACGCGGTCGAGGACGGCCTGCGGGCCAGCCACGACGGGATGCCACTCGGGCTCGTCCAGTCCAAGCACCTCGGGTGGGTCCGGCCGCTCGTCCCGTTCGGGCTCACGGTCTACCTCGCCCGCGTGACGGGTGCTGGCGCCGCGAGCCGTGGGTACAGGCTCGGGTGCAACGTGGCCTTCGGCCACGTCGGGGAGGCCCTTCGCCGACTGGCGGACGGCGCCAGCGGCGGGGACGGCGCCTCGACGGTGCCGTCCGTAGACGGGCGGAGCCCTCTCCGGCTCGTCGTGCCGGGCGAGGTCCGGCACGAGCCCATCGGGGTTCCGGTCCGGCCGGAGTACGAGGCGCTCACCGGCGACGCGGATGACGTGGTCTTGTGGCGAACGCTGGAGGGGGAGGCCCACGCCTCGGTGCCCCACGCCGCCAGGCATTCGCCGACGGGCATCGAATGGGGCTACGGCGGGTCTGGTCCGGCCGACCTCGCGCTGAGCGTGCTGCTCGCACTCACCGACGAGAGGACGGCGAACACGCTCTACCACCGCTTCAAGCACGAGGTCGTGGCCGCAGTCCCCGAGGCGGGCGGCGTGCTCCGCGCCGCCGATGTCCGGCGGTGGGTCGGGCGGGCTCGCTGAGACCGCGACTGGCGCTCGGTGCCGGTGGCCGCTCCCCGGAAGGCGAGGAGCGGCCCCGGCACCCGGTCGGACGCCGTGATGAAACCCCCAACTACGGTATTCCCATGTCCACCCTGCAAGCAGATGCTGCCACGGCTGCTGACTCATCGGACTCGCGTTCAACACTCGAGCTGAGAGCCGACGCAAAGAGTCGCCTCCTGGCCGACGTTGCGCTCGCATTCCAAACGCCGGTGCTCCCGGCGAACCCGTTCCCGGAGCGCGTCACAGGCCGAAACGCGCAGACGGCTGAGCGTCTCGCGGCGTGGGTGGGCGAGACCCGCGAAGCGGTGGAGTCGCTCTTGGAACAGCTCCGCGAGAAGCCCGACGACGCGCGCATTTCAGATCGCACGAGCACGCGCCTCCGACGCCTCGCACGAGAGTGGCGCGTCCTCAAAGCCTTCCGCCAGCTGCACGAGGCTCATCGGTGTCCCGGCATCTTCCACCGGCTCCGCACGAAGGCCGACTTCCTTACGCTCTGCGACCGCGATGTCGATTCGTCGGCGGCGGGCTACGGCGAGCACCAGCGGCGCGTGCTCTCGAAGCGCGGGATCTCCCACCGGCACATCTGGGCCGAGGCGCGTCGTCTCGCAGCCGAGATCGGGCTCCTGGACGACGATCCGAGCGTGGACAGCGCCGCTCCAGTGTCGGGCGATGGTCTCGTCTGAATCAACCCGGGTTTGCCGGAGGCTCCCATCCTTGACAACTTGGAGCCATGAGCAAGTCCACCCGCTATTCCCCCGAGGTCCGGCAGCGCGCCGTCCGCCTCGTCTTCGACCACGAGCACGACCACCCCTCGCAGTGGGCCGCCATCCGCTCGGTGGCCGAGAAGATCGGCTGCACCGCCGAGACGCTCCGCAACTGGGTTCGCCAGGCTGAGCGCGACCACGGCCGTCGCGCCGGCCCCTCCACCGACGACCGAGCGCGGCTGAAGGAGTTGGAGCGCGAGAACCGCGAGCTGCGCCGCGCCAACGAGATCCTCCGCAAGGCGTCCGCGTATTTCGCACAGGCGGAGCTCGACCGCCGACCGAGACGATGATCACGTTCATCGACGACCACCGCGAGGCCTACGGAGTCGAGCCGATCTGCAAGGTTCTGCCGATCGCTCCGTCGACCTACTACGCCGCCAAAGCCCGCCAGTCCGATCCGGCCCTGCGCTCGGCGCGGTCACAGAGCGACGAGGCCCTGCGTGCTGAGATCCAGCGCGTGTGGGACGAGAACCGCTCGGTCTACGGCGCAAAGAAGGTCTGGAAGCAGTTGAAACGCGAAGGCTTCGTGGTCGCCCGCTGCACCGTCGCCCGGCTGATGCGCACAATGGGTCTGCGCGGCGTCACGCGGGGCCGCCGTGTCCGCACGACCGTACCGGCGGATCTGGCCGAGCGCCCGCTCGATTTGGTGGAGCGCGACTTCACCGCCGAGCGCCCCAACCAGCTCTGGGTGTCGGACCTGACCTACGTCGCCACCTGGCGCGGCTTCGTCTATGTCGCCTTCGTGATCGACGTGTTCTCGCGGCGCATCGTCGGCTGGCGCGTGTCGAACTCGCTGCGGAGCGACTTGGCGCTCGACGCGCTGGAGCAGGCCATCTGCGAGCGCTCGGTCGGCGACGATCCCCTCGTTCACCATAGCGATAGGGGCGTTCAATACCTGTCCATTCGCTACACCGAGCGGCTCTCCGAGGCGGGCATCGAGCCGTCGGTCGGAAGCAAGGGAGATTCCTACGACAACGCCCTGGCTGAGACGGTGATCGGCTTGTTCAAGACCGAGGAGATCCACCGCAACGGGCCGTGGCGCGGCCTCGAAGACGTCGAACTCGCCACGCTGGAATGGGTGTGGTGGTTCAACGAGCGGCGCCTGCTCGAGCCTCTCGGCTACCTTCCGCCAGCCGAGTACGAAGACGCTTTCTACCGCCGCTTGGAGACTCAGGTCACCGAGGCGGCACTCACGTAATCCGGTCTCCGGCAAACCCGGGTTGATTCACCCCCCCCTGCCGCCTGCGCTCGGACACGGAGCTCTCGGGCGGCCCGCTCCATCTCCCCGGCAGCGCTGTCGGGGCGCGAGGCCGCAACGTGCCGGCGCGCGGCGTCGAGCCGGCGGCGGTGGGGCTCGTAGGGGTCGATGGAATCGTCGAACAGGGACGTGTCAGGAGTTGCGAGGACCACATCGGCCTCGGCGGCGGCGACGGCGGGCTCGTCGCGCTGGGAGCAGCCCGTCAATGCGAGGACGGCGGCCATAGTCAGCGCGACGAGGAGCTGGCGGTAGAGAAGGGTGTTCATCGGCGTTGAAAGCGGGAGAGGGCGCAGAAGCGTGGCAGAAGCGTGAGGGGGCGGACGACACACGCTCCCCCCGGACCACCCGGTTGCCACTAGCAGGATGTGCCAGAGTGTTGACCGATCCCGCCAGCGGGCGTGCAACCTCTGGCCTCCGCCCTGAGCTTGTCCCGTCTGGATGGACACCCCCGCCGAGAGACGCTCAAACGCTCGTTAGGAGCCGAGGCATCGAGACGAGGTCACCTTCTACGGCCATCCGTTGTCGTGCCCCGCATGTCGTCTGTCGCGCTCAGTCACTGTGTAGCGCTGGGCGCGCGCCGACGTTGTCGGAGGCCGCTGAGGTTCAGGCGCCCAAACGGCGCAGAGTGTCGGGCTCCGCCGGCCGCGCCCTAAAGACCACGCACCTGCGTCCCGTGCCATGCCGACGCCTCCACCCGTCTTTTCGCTGGGAGCCCTCGTCACAGATGTCCTCTTCGCCGACGTTCGTCCTGATGGCCGTGTGGGCGGCCGTGGTGATCGGGCGTGTGCTGTTTCCCAAGCGCCCACCTCCGCCCAGTGCGCTGGCCCGTCGCCAGCAGCAGGCGCTCCAGAGCGAAACCACCCCAATCTGCCTCCGGGACATCCTGGAGGACCAAGCGCTCCGTCGGGCACTCCACGATGAGTCGTACGCCGGGCGGCCCGCCAGCGAGAGGCCAGCACTTCGCCCGCCCCTCGACGACCTGTGGGTACGACGCAACGGAGGGCGCACGGCTCCGCTGGACGAGTGTGGCGGAGTAAGCAGCGGACGTCAGAGAAAGACCGGCCACGAAGAGGGCTCGGGGGCCAGGCCATCGTCATCGTGGAGGGGCCTGTCCTGGCCCGGGACGCCCCCGGCACTGGAGGGGCCGGGCGGGGGCACGCCGGGGCTCGCTCGATCAGCCGGTTCCACCGGAGACGCATCGGGGGGGCGCCCTGAAGTTTTAGGTGGCTGGGGGCTGATGGGGTCGGGCACGTTTTAAGAACAAAAGGTGAAACCGAGGTCTTGAGTCAGAGTATCCCTGATGGCTCTCTGTGGATTGACTCTGCGCGCCGCGCTGCATCCCTATCACGACGTTTTGCTCGGCGAGTAGATTCACGCGCGCCTCGACCCGATGTTCGATTCTTCCCTGGCCCGACCGCCGGTCTCTCCGACGGTCCACCGATCCTCGTCTCGCCATGCCGTCCCGGCTCGTCACGCTCGCGGCGTGATCCGCTGCGCGGTCGAAAAGGGAGCACGTCGCCGAGTGCTCCAGACGGCAGCGAGGCTTACCGACGACGCACTGAACGACCTGGACGGCTGGGTGGGGGGGGAACAGATGGCGATGCTTTGGGTGTCGGCTGCGGAGGAAAGCGGCGACCCCGACTTCGGGCTCCACATGGGAAGCCAGTCGCGACCGTCCGAGCTCTCGATCGTGGGCTACCTCATGCTCAGCTCTGAGACGTTGGGAGAAGCCTTCGGTGCCCTGGCGCGCTACTACATGCTCGTTGCGCCTGACCGGCAGACTCGGCTGGTGCGGGGTGGGAGCGACCACGCAGCGGCGCTCGAGATCGAGATGGGCACCCCCCCATATCCGCTCAGCGCCTGCCGCCAGTCGCTCGAAGCGGCGATGGCGGCCTTCACCTCCTTCGCGAAGAGGCTGACCGGTCGCCCCCTGCCCGTGCTCACCGTCGCGTTCGCGCACGAGCAGCCGACGACGGGGACGGTGACGCACGAGGAGGTGTTCGGCGTGGTGCCGACGTTCGGGGCCGAGCTCTACCGTCTGGCGTTCGAGCCCACCGCCCTACGCTGGCGGGGAGTGGAGGCCAGCCCCGAGCTCCACGCCGTGTTCGAGCGCGAGGCTGACCGGTTGGTCGACCAGCAGGCACAAACCGTTAGTAGCCGCGCAGCCGCGAGCGTCGAGCAGCGCCTCCGGGGCTCCGTCCCAGTGCTGGCGGACGTGGCCGCCGACCTCGCCCTGGGCGAGCGGACGTTGCAGCGTCACCTGGCCGACGAGGGGACGACGTTTCAGCAGGTCATCGATGACGTCCGGCGCGACATCGCGACGCGCCACCTCTCTGGGAATCAGGGGACGATCCACGAGGTCGCGTTCCTCCTGGGGTACTCGGAGCCGAGCGCGTTCCACCGGGCCTTCAAGAGGTGGACGGGCGTGACGCCGGGGGCGTACCGGTCGGTCCGCGCGGAGGCCTAGCCTGAGCCTGTGTCGCTCGGGTACTCCGTCGTCTCTGGCTCCGCCACTGCTAGTGGGGTGTGCAACGTCGCCTCGGGGTAGTCCTCTGGCGCAACGGGTCAATGGGAGGACGTGGACCGAGCGAGACGTTAGAAGCTCGGAACGAAGCACTCCCACTTCGCCCCGCTCGGACCGCGACCCGCGGCTGCCCCTCTGGCTGGCACCCTCCCTGCCCTTCCCGTCATGCGTGGACTCCTCCTGCTCGCACTCCTCCCCCTCGCCGCGTGCCAGTGGCCCGGCCGCCCAGACGGCGGGGACCCCAGCCATTCCCACGCTGACGACTACAGACAGGACGTCTACGACGCCGCGACGGGTATAGAAGGCGTTGGCGTCACGGAGATGTACGACGTGGAACCGCTCACTGCAGAGCAGAAGGCCTGGCTCAGCGGCAGCTCGACGGTTGTGCCGTAGACAGAGTCGCCTGGCCGGCTCAGTCAGCCGTCGAATCGTGCTCGCCCCCCTTCCCGCCCTGACAGGCACCCCAATGAACATCTCTCCGAATGCGAAGGCCACGTTTCGCGATGGGACGACGGGCCACGTGATCCGCGTCATCTACGACCCCCGCACGGCAGACGTGACGCACGTGGTGGTGCAGGTCGGCCATCTCGGCGCCCCTCGGCTCGTGCCGGTCCAGGCCATCGACCACAGCGACATCCGAGGCCTCCACCTCGCCATGACAGCGCCGGAGGTGGAGGCTTGCGACTCATTCCGCCAGGTGGAGTACGTGCCGTACGACGAAGCCGCAGATCCACTGGCTCTCAACCCACTCGCGGGAGACCCGTTCGAACTCGGATGGCCGTACCTCCGGCCGGACCAGCCGGTGGCCGTCGAGGAAGACCGCGTCCCCCCGGACGAGATCGCATTCCGACGCGGGGCGTCAGTGGATTCCAGCGACGGCTACGTGGGGACCGTGGGCGCGTTTGTCGTTGAGCAGGGGAGCGGACACGCGACGCACCTTGTGCTCCATCACGGGCACCTCTGGGGCAAGAGGACGATCTCGATCCCTCTCTCGGCGACGGAGCAGATGCACGAGGACTACGTGCTCCTCTCGCTGACGAAGGAGCAGGTGGAGTCCCTACCCGACGTTCCGACCTCGTAGAGTAGACGCGGCGGCCACCCCCCCAACTACAGCAGCGGCCCCACGAGACCGGCGGCGCCCTCGGCTAGCTGGCGGCCCGGCCCGACCCCCTCGACGCCCGGCGTCGACGCGTCACCCAGCCGCTCGATCCAGCTGGCCACGGCCTCGACGTTGGGCGCGTCGTAGACCACCACGGTCACCTCGCTGTTGAGGAACAGGCTCCGGCCGTCCAGGTTGGCCGAGCCCACCAGCGCCACGTCGTCGGCCACGAGCGCCTTGGCGTGGATCATCCCCGTGTGCCGGAGCACCCGGCCGCCGGCCGCGTCGAGGTCGCGGAGCGCCGGGCCGCGCGCGAGGTCGGCGAGCCGGTGGTTCGAGGGGTCCGGCACCACCAGCCGCACGTCGACGTCGCGCCGGGCCGCGAGGGCAAGCGCTCGTGCCAGCGCGTCCTCGGGCACGAAGTACGGCGTCACGATCCACAGCCGCTCATGCGCCCCGAACGCGAGCGAGAGCACCAGGTCGAAGAGCGCGTCCGAGGCCACGTCCGGCCCCGCCGGTACCACCTGGACCGTCGACGGACCGGCGGGCACCGGCCGGGGCGCCGGGGCCGGGAGCGGCTCCCGGCTCGCCCACGCCCAGTCGGACCGGAACAGGGCCACGAAGTCGGCCACGGCCGGGCCGTCGATGCGGAACGACAAGTCGTGCCACCGCTCCGGGTCGGGGGTCGGCCCCATGTACTCATGCGCTACGTTCATGCCGCCGGCCATGACCCTGGCCTCGTCGGCCAGGAAGATCTTGCGGTGGTTGCGCAGGTTCGAGCGCCCACGGAACGGCTGGTGCAGCAGGGGCTCGAAAAAGGCGACGTGCCCGCCGGCCTGCTGTAGCGGCGCCAGCCGGGCCTTGGGGAGTGGCCGCGACCCGAGTGCGTCCAGCGACAGCCGCACGTCGAGGCCCCGGCCCGCGGCGTCCGCCAGCGCGGCGAGCAGGCCGCGCCCGGCGTCGTCGTCGCCCAGGATGAAGAGGGTGACCCAGACGGACCGCTCGGCCCCCTCGACCAAGTCGATGAGCGCCCGGTAGGCGTCCTCGCCGGTCCCCAGCAGGCGGAACGCGTTGCCGCCGGTGGCGCCCGGCAGCCCGTAGCGCCGCATGAGCCGGTCGGCAGCGGGGGCCTGGGCCTCGGCGAGCGCGTCGGCTTGGGCGAAGTCAGGGAACGGGATCGGGGGCCGCTTCTCCTTCCGGGTGCCGAGCGCGAGGTAGAGCGGGAGCCCGACGTAGGGCACCAGCACGATCGCGAGCAGCCACGCCAACGTCGACTGCGACGAGCGCCGCTCGCGCAGGATCGCCCCGGCGGCGACGAGCGTGAGCGCCGCCACGGCGACGACGGCGAGGTGGGCGAGAATCCAACTCATGGCGAGAGACTTGGGCGGCCCAGCGAGGAGTCGAGCCCGAAGGCAAAGAGGGAGGACAGTGGAGAAGGTCGCTCCCTGGCGGCGGCGGCACAGAAAAACAAAAGCTTGCTAAGGACGCGTCGCTATCGGGACGCGCCTGCTGTGTCGCATTTCGAGGTCTCCTCACCTCGCCTCGCGGCTTCCTTTTCCCTCAACCCTGAGAGTCGGCTGCGGCGATCTGGCGCCCGTGCTCAGCGCCGCTCGATCCTCGTGAACGCGACACACCACGGCTCCCAACACCAGCGCCAGACCGGTCAGGTAGGCCCACAGGAGCGCGGCTAGCACCACCCCCAAAGCCGTCAACGTGCCGTTGTAGACCTGGAGTGGGCCGTAGGAGCCGAGATAGACGCCGAGGAGTGTCCGCGCGATCTCCCACGTCACCGCCGTCACGAGCGCCCCGGCCCCCACGCTCCGCCACGGCGGACGCGGGCGCGGCACCATCCGAAACACCTGGGCGGCTACGCCCAGGCTCAGAGAGCCTGGCAGCAGCACCGACAGCACGTTGCCTACTCCGCCCGAGAGCGCCTTAGCCCACGCCGATGACGGGAGCAGCCGCTCGACTAGGCCGTCGGTCCCGACCGTCCCCACGAGCAAGGCCGCCGCGATGGCGCCGGCGAACAGACCACCGGCCTGCACCGCCATCCGGGCGTCGAACAGGACCGCGGCCAGCCCGTGCCGCTGGCCCCCGCGCAAGGCCCGCTCCGTGGCCCGGCGGAACGTCGAGAACACGAGGACGGCCGTCACAACCGAGCCAACGGCGGAGGTCGCGGTCAGCGGCCCGCGCAACGACGAGAGCGAGAGCAGGGCCGAGACGGCTCCGTCGACCAGCTGGGGCGGGAGCAGCCGGCCCAGGACCGAGACGGCCTCGTCGCGGGCGCTCGCGCCCACGAACTGGTTTAAGAGGCCCAGCCCCAGCCCGACGACTGGCACCGCGGCTACGGTGAGCTTGTAGGCCGTGGCCTGGGCCGAGAGCGAGAGGCCGTCCTCAGAGAACGACCGGTGGATTTCTTCCACGTAGGCCGGCCGAGTCGTGCTGGTCGCAGGTCCGCGTGCACGCGGCGACTTCTGGCCGTCAGGCATCACGATCCACCCTCCCCCGCAGGCGCCAGAGGCCCGTCGCGGACTGCGTTCAGCCCGGATGGTCCACCTGGACGGGTCTTCGCCGAGACCTTGAGCCTCACGCTGGCGAGCCCCACGATTGGGGCGCCAGTGGCCAAGCAGTCGAACGACGAGGGAGAGGGACAGATCGTGGAAACCGGATGGACGGGTGAAGCCACACAGAATATGGAGAGCGGAGGTTCGCGGGCGGATCGAAGAGTGGCGGACGATGGAAGACGAAGCGTCGTGTCCTGACAATCGACTGGCGCGTCAGGTCAACATGGATATAGTGTGAAGGAGTGAGGTTGGGTTGGCAGAAGCGCTGGCATCCTCGCTCGGCGCGCCTCTCGCCCACCACCGACAGGCCCCATGAAACATGATTCCGACGCTGTGGCGAACCCGTCCGGCACCCCGGCACTTGGCGACTCGTCGCCTGGCCCCTCCAAGGGTGCGAAGCTCACGGTGTTCACGCTGGCGATCATGAACGTCACGGCCGTGGTCAGCCTCCGGGGCTTGCCCGCTGAAGCGGAGTACGGCCTCTCTGCGATCTTCTACTACTTGTTCGCGGCCGTCTTCTTCCTGGTCCCCGTGTCCATCGTTGCCGCGGAACTGGCAACGGGATGGCCGCAGAAGGGCGGGATCTTCCGCTGGGTCGGTGAGGCCTTCGGGACGCGGATCGCGTTCCTGGCCATGTTCATGCTGTGGGCCGAGGTGACCATCTGGTTCCCGACCGTGCTCACCTTCGCCGGCGTGTCTCTGGCGTTCATGGGGCCGGACCAGACGTGGGACCAGGGGCTGGCAACAAACAAGTACTACACGCTGGGAATCGTGCTGGCCGTCTACTGGCTCGCCACGTTCATCGCGATGAAGGGCACGGCGTTCTTCGCTCGCGTCGCGAAGTGGGGCGGGATCGTGGGGACCATCATACCGGCCGTCATCCTGATCGTCCTCGGCATCGCGTACTTCGTCACGACTGGGGACTCCCAGATCACGCTGGCTTGGGGTGACGTCATCCCGGACTTCTCGAACTTCAAAAACCTCGTCCTCGCGGCGTCCATCTTCCTCTTCTACGCGGGGATGGAGATGAACGCGGTCCACGTCCAGGAGGTCGACGATCCTGCGCGGAACTACCCGAAGGCCATCCTGATCTCGTCTATCGCGACGGTGGCCATCTTCGTTCTGGGCACGCTGGCCATCGCCATCATCATTCCGAACAGTCAAATCAATCTGGTGCAGAGCCTGCTCGTCTCGTACGACGACTTCTTCGCTCACTTCGGCATCGGTTTCTTAGCTCCCGTCATCGCAGCGATGCTCGCGTTCGGCGTGCTGGGTGGCGTGACTGTCTGGGTGGCCGGGCCTTCGGCCGGTCTCCTTCAGGTCGGCAAGGCGGGCTTCCTGCCCCGCGGGTTGCAGAAGACCAACGCCGCGGGAGCCCCGGTCAATCTGCTGTATCTGCAGGCTGGGATCGTGAGCGTGCTGGCGCTGGCCTTCGTGGTCCTGCCCTCGGTTCAGGCCACCTACCAGATCCTGTCCCAACTGACGGTCATCCTGTACCTGATCATGTACCTGCTCATGTTCGCGTCGGCTCTTTGGCTGCGCCGGACGCAGCCTGACACGCCGCGGCCGTACAAGGTGCCCGGCGGCAAGGCGGGCATGTGGGTCTTCGCCGGGGCTGGGTTTCTGGGGTCTCTTCTGGCCTTCGTCCTGTCGTTCGTGCCCCCCAGCCAGGTCGCTGTCGGCAGCCCGACGCTCTACGTCGGGCTGCTGGTCCTCGGGACGGTCGTTTTCGTGGGCCTGCCGTTTCTGATCTACAAGCTGCGCCGGCCCACCTGGCGTGCCGAGAACTCGGACTTCGAGCCCTTTAGCTGGGAGAAGAAGTCAGCCACCTCGCCAGCGACCCCCGCGACTGCCGCTTCACCGGCCGTTCCTGCCTCGCCAGCGGCTCCTGCCTCGTCGTCGCCCAAAGCCTGACGCCGGAGAACCCCTCAGAGAGCCCCCATGTCGACCAAAGCTTCCCAGTCCACCACCCTCAAAGCCGCCGTCGAGACGGCGTACGAGCACGCGAAGCCACTCGGCGGGGGCAAGAACGCCGACTACATCCCCTACCTCGCCTCGGTCCCCTCTGACCTCCTAGGGGTCGCCGCCGTGACTCGGGAGGGCGAGGTGCACCAGGCCGGCGACAGCCAGTACGCGTTCGCGATCGAGTCGATCTCGAAGGTTCCCACTCTCGCTCTCGTCATGGAGGCGATCGGACCTGAGAAGGTGCGCGCGCAGATCGGCGTCGACCCGACCGGGTTGCCGTTCGACTCGGTCATGGCGCTGGAGCTGCACCGCGGGAAACCGGTGTCGCCGCTGGTCAACGCGGGCGCCATCGCGACCGCCAGCCTGGTGCCGGGCGCGAACGCGGAGGCCCGCTGGAAAGCCATCCTCGACATGCAGTCGCGCCTGGCCGGACGGCAGATCGAGCTGTCGGACGAGGTGAACCAGTCGGAGCAAACCACCAACTTCCACAACCGCGCCATCGCCTGGCTGCTCTACTCGGCGGGCAGCTGCTACTCGGACCCGATGGAGGCCGTGGACATCTACACGCGCCAGTGCTCGACGCTCGTGACCGCCGTCGACCTCGCGACGATGGGCGCGACCCTCGCCGCCGGCGGCGTCAACCCGACGACGGGGGAGCGCGTGGTCTCGGCTGAGGTCGTCCCTCACATCCTCGCGGAGATGATGATGGAGGGCCTCTACACGGGGTCGGGGACGTTCGCGTACGAGGTCGGCCTGCCGGGCAAAAGCGGCGTCGGCGGCGGCGTGCTCGCCGTGTCGCCCGGCCGGCTGGCCCTGTCCGGATTCTCGCCCCCGCTGGACGGAGACGGAAACAGCGTCCGAGGCCTCGCAGCCCTCCGGTCGGCCTCCGTCAGTCTCCGGCTGGACCTGTTCGGCACCGCTTAGTTCGCGGCTCCGTCCCCGCACCACCCCTCGACGTTCCATCTACCACACGGGTGCTCCGCCGCCCTCACCCACCCACCACCCATGGCCCTGCACACCACGAACGGGAGCACCCTGCGCAGCGACGTCCTGGACGACGCGTACGCCTCCTCCGACCTCGCACGCCAACTGCCAGCGTTTTACTTCCCCAAGGGAGAGACCGACGCGAGGCACGCCTACGAGGCCGTCCACGACGAGTTGATGCTGGACGGCAACTCGCGGCAGAACCTCGCCACCTTCTGCACCACCTGGCTGGAGCCCGAGGTGCGAGACCTGATGGCGGAGACGGTCGATAAAAACATGATCGACAAGGACGAGTACCCGCAGACGGCCGCGATTGAGGAGCGCTGCGTCCACATGATCGCCGACCTGTGGAACTCTCCCGAGGCGGCCGAGACCATCGGCACCTCGACGACGGGGTCGAGCGAGGCGGCCATGCTGGGTGGCCTCGCGATGAAGTGGCGCTGGCGCGAAAAGCGCCGGGCCGAGGGCAAATCGACCGACACGCCCAACCTGGTCTGCGGGCCGGTCCAGGTCTGCTGGCACAAGTTCTGCCGCTACTGGGACGTCGAGATCCGCGAGATCCCGATGGAGGGCGACCGGCTGATCATGACCCCCGAGGAGGTGATCAAGCGCTGCGACGAGAACACGATCGGCGTGGTGCCCACGCTCGGCGTGACCTACACCGGCCAGTACGAGCCGGTGGCGGACGTCGCGGCGGCCCTCGACAAGCTCCAGGCGGACACCGGGCTCGACATCCCGATCCACGTGGACGGGGCGAGCGGAGGCTTCCTCGCGCCCTTTTGCGATCCCGACCTGGAGTGGGACTTCCGCCTCGAGCGCGTGGTGTCGATCAACGCGTCGGGCCACAAGTTCGGGCTCGCCCCCCTGGGCGTCGGCTGGGTGGTCTGGCGCGACCGGGACCATCTGCCCAATGACTTGGTGTTCAACGTCAATTACCTGGGCGGCAACATGCCCACCTTCGCGCTGAACTTCTCGCGCCCCGGCGGCGAGGTCATCAGCCAGTACTACAACTTCCTGCGCTTGGGCCGTGAGGGCTACCGCAAGATCCAAGCGGCCTGCTACGAGACCGCCCAGGCGCTCGCCAAGGCCATCAGGAAGACCGGCCCGTTCGAGATGCTCTACGACGGCGAAGGCGGGATCCCGGCGCTGTGCTGGTCGATCAAGGAGGGCGTCGACGTGCCCTACACGCTCTTCGACCTGGCGGACCGCCTACGCACGAGCGGGTGGCTCGTGCCGGCCTACGCGATGCCCCCCCACCGCGAGGACCTGGTGATCCAGCGGATCCTGGTGCGACACGGGTTCGGGCGCGACATGGCCATGCTGCTGATCGAAGACATGAAGCGGGCCATCGACTACCTCACCAAGCACTCGCCCTCTCAGTCGCTCGGACCGGACGACGCTACCGTCCACAACCACACCGGGCGGTGAGCCACCGCGCGGCCTCCCAGACCCCGTGTTGAGGACCTGGGAGGCCGCGGCAGTGGTGTGACGGCAGAGGTCGGCACCTCCGTTGAGGAGCCGTGTTGAATGGTGCGTCAATCGCTACCAGAAGTTGCGACCGGCCTTCGTTCCTCGAATGGAAGCGGGTGGCGCACTACATCTGAGCGGATTGCGCGCAGCTTCGAGATCGCCTTTACTGATTAGATTCAGGCCCAATGGCCTCTGTCGGAAAGGTCGTCACCTCGAGAACGCCTACGCTCAGCATCCCGTCGGTGTAGTACCGATCACCGCCGGCGTTGCGACCGTCTTGGGTGGGACCGACGCCCATGATTTGGTACTGTCGCTGGAACTGCCCTGCCCCATTCAGGTCTGCCATCAGTTGGTTTCTCTGGGCGTCTACGTCGGGAGCGATGTGGTGGGTGATCTCCCCTGTATCGTGGCTCAAGCCCGAGCTGACGTCGAACGAGGCGTCGCCGATCCAGAAAGGTCTACCGCCGTCGTCCAACTCGCTCGTCTTCCACCACCGGACGTGGTGCCGTCGGTCGGCGCTCGACCCCACCTCCTGCTCGAAGGTCAGGTCTTGCCTGCGACCGAACACGTAGAGGTTGCTTACCGGCGCGTCCGGGTCGGGACGGTCGAACGCCACGCTCCCCGCAATCTCGACGCTGGTCTTGAACGTGATCGGATCGGCCGGTCGCCAGCCGGCAGCGAGCACCGCGCGGACGACCTGCTCACGGCTACCGACGAGGCCGACGTTGAGGGGGTCACCTGGAATCCCGTCGGCGCTGTGGGTCACCTTGGGTAAAGAGCCAGGCGCGAGGTGGACAGGCCTCTCATGCTCTGACCATGCCCAGGGGACAAGCACGTAGGCGAGGAGCAGGTACACCGCGAGGGCGACGAGAAGGGCGCCGAGGCCACGCGACGCCCGACATCGGAAGGAGGGGTCCCTTAGGTCCATTTCAAGAGAGGGCTCTCGCTGATGCTCTTTCGGATGGCGGCCACGCACGGAGCCCTCCAAGGAGAAACAAGCTCTGTGAGCTCTCGTGCTGAGTGGTCTGTGGATGATTCCGTCCTGATCCGCCACGGCGGGAGTTCCCCGAGCGGGGCGAGCATGTCGACCGGCTCGTAGTCCTGCGGCTCGCGGCCCAGCGGACAAAACACGTCGGCGGCGAGCACCACGGGGGGGGCGTGAGTCGGCGGAGACAGCTCATGAGGCCTCGGTTGAGGCTTGGACAGGGGGAAGAACGGGTGGGTCGCCGTCCGCTCTGGTGTTGTCGCCTGGCTTAGGGACATGATTTCGATAGCGGTAAGCCAGGTCGATACCCCCTGCGGCGAACCGCTCGCGCGCCTGCTCCAGCACGTCGAACGTGATCTCGCGGCCCTGAAGCGTTCCCTCGCACCGCACGCGCACTAGAAGAATCGTCCCGTCCACGGTCACCTCGGACACCCGGCTGTCCACCACCTCGTCCACGAGCGGGTGCGCCTCGGCGAGATCGGCGAGGACGGCGCACGCCCGGCGCGCGTCGGCCCCGTGGACGATGGGGACCGTGACGTTGACCGTCACCTCTCGCTCGCGCATCGTCTGGTTGACCGTCACCTGGCTCGTGAACAGACTGTTCGGGACTACGATCCGGCGCTTGTCGAGCGTCTGGATGATGGTGTAGCCCAGCGTCAGATCCTCCACGTAGCCCGACTCGGCGCCATTTGGCGTAGTCACCTCCAGCCACTCGCCACCACGGAACGGCCGGTAGATGAGCAGCGAGAGCCCGGCGACCAGGTTGCCTAGCGTTCCCTGCGCCGCCAGCCCGATCACCACTGACGCGACTGAGACGCCTGCTAGGAGCGCCGTCCCCAGCGTCCGCAGCTCCGGGATAAGATGCGCCCAGACGGCGAACGCGACCACGAAGGCCACAACCTGACCCAGCCGCGAGGCAAACGAGAGCGCGGCCGTGTCGATCTGGAGTTGCTCGTGGCGGGCCAGCGTTCGCTGGGCGCCAGCGCGAATGAGACGGGCCACAAACCACGCGCCCGCGAAAGCGACCGCGGCGTAGAGCAGCGCGCCCTCGACCGTGGCCGGATCGAGGACAGTGTCGCTGAGCAGCGTCTCGACTCGGGTGACCTCGGAGATCTGCATCACTCAGAGGCTCAGAGCTAGTGTCGAGGGCGCCGACACGCTCATCCCGCACGCTTTCGTCGGACTGCCCTCTGCGAACTCGCCCGTAGGGAGATCCCGCTGGGAGGTAGGCCTAATAGCAAGCGGAGCGACAGTCACGGGGCGAACCGGGATCGACGGGAGGGGGAACATGGCCAAGCTACGAGCCCTCGGCCGAGCGCCCCCTCAACGGCATGGTTAGGCCGCCACCTTTGAGCGGCCGGACACCTCGGCAAACCCGATCTCGGTCGCGAGGCACCCATGAGCCCCGACCACTTCCGATGGGGTCTCGCGTGCCACCAGTAGGATCCGATCGGTCTCGACCTCCGACTCTAGCTTGGAACGCGCTGCTCTTCGGGATGACCAGCGAGATGATGACATTTTGCACGTATCCCGAAGGTCCCCCAGCGGGCGCGGACTGGACCGACGGGGCCGACCTCGTCGTCAACGCGACGGCCTCGCCCTCGGTCCGTGCCCTCCTCGACCTCCGACGGAGCAACTCGGCAGCCGTACCCATCCTCACAGTCGGCGTCGACGGCCGGGCCGAGCGGGTCTTCGCCCGTCTCCTCCCAGCGCCCGCTGGCGCCGGGGTGGCCGACCTCGAACGGGAGGTCAAGCTCGCGCTCGCCGACCGGCCCGACGCGGCCCACTTCGCGGACGCATTCTTCCCCGCCGCCGACGGCGCCGAGTCCTCGCCGTTCTACCCCGAGCCAGGGTGCTCGGAGAGCACCTTTGTCGGCTCGGCCGCTGACCTCGGGGGTCTCGCCGCGATCGCCCTGAACTGGGCCACGGCCCGGCTTGCAGGGCCACCAAACGACGCCCCCGTCGCGCTCCTCGCCGCGCCGCCGCACGTCACCGTCGGCTCCGGCCTCCTCCCTCATGTGGAGGTCTCGGCTTCCCCCCGTGTCTCCCTGTCCGATCCCCGGAGCGGGTACCTCGTCAAACTCACGCCCGAGGCCGTCGAAGACATTGAACGTGCCGTGGACGACTCGCACTCCCGGCTCGGTCCCGGCGTCGAGACGGGCGGACCGGTGTACGGCGCGTGGGACGCTCTGCGCCGCACCGTCTGGGTCGACCGTGTAGGCTCTCCGCCGCCCGACAGCGTCGAGGCCCAAGATCGGTTCGTCTGCGGGTTCGAGGGGCTCGCGGACGAGACGGACCGGCTCGACGCATCGACCCGTGGGGCCACCGGCTTCGTGGGGACGTGGCACACGCACCCCCTTGACCCCCCCGACCCCAGCGGCCGGGACCTCGCCAGCCTGGCCGACGTGTTCTCACGTCCGGAGCGACTACCCCGCGTGTTCACGATGCTCATCGCGGGGGCCTCCTCAGAGGGTCCCGTCCTCAAGGCTCACGTGTTCCACCGTGCCGAGTTCGTCGCTACGGCCGACTCGTGAACGCGGCGCCAGCCCCCGCCGCTGCCAGGTCGTCCTCGTCGGCGCACACGGACTCCACGGACGATCTCGTCCTCGACTTCTCTTCCCAGACGTCGGCGAGGTGCCCCCACAGTGCCCCGAGAGCGTCGAATCGTTTCTCCGCGTCCCAACGGTCGAGGTCAGTCAACGGGAGGTCGCGTCCCACCACGCGAGAGAGGTAGCCGGCATCGACGTGGGCTTCGGGTCCGATCTCTGTCTGAGATCGGTACGGGCGTCGGGGGGAGCGGAGCGGTTCGAGTTGAATAGACCGTACGCAGTACTTCGCTGGGCGCCGCGTCAGAAGGTCGAGAAGCCGCTCGGCGTGCGACCTCGAGGGACCGTCGTACAGCGTGAGGTGGGGGGTGAACTCTGGGTAGTCCGGTTTTTTCCATACGTCTCGGAGCGCGGGCGCCTCACACCGGAGGTATACCGTGTTCTGACCCTGTCCAAAAAACGAACCCGGCTCCACCAGCCGGAGCACCTCATGCTTGAGCTGGGCGTTCCAGAACGCCTCATCGAGCCTTCTCAGCCTCTTGTCGTACGGCCCTCGAACGGTGACGTGGGCGCGGGTCCGGGTCGCGGGGTCCATCAGCAGCCGCGTCGCGTCGAGACACGTCCCCAGGCGCCGGTCCTCGATGTAGACCGCGTAGAACACGCGGCTCCGTGGGGCCGGGCGGTCGGTTGACGGGGTGGACGCGGGGGCGTCGGGCTTCATACGACGAGGTATCGGAGCGTGTCGTCGTCGGACAACGCGCGGAGAAGGTCAAAGTAGGTGTCCCCGTAGGCCCTCGCCTTCTCGAAGGCCTCCGTCCGTGCGTCCTCGTCCGCGATCCAACCCAGAACGTCCTCCTCGGCCCGCCCCGTCTGTTCCAGGAACCATGCATAGAACTCGAGCAGGCGCGCTACCGTCCCCCGGACCTCCGGCACCTCGACGGCTATCGCCGAGAGCCGCTCGTTCGGGGTCGGCCGGAGTCGGGCCACCACGTCGTCGACCGTCCCCTCCGCACCAGGTGCGATGAGCGGGACGACCCCAGAGAAGCACGTGTTCAAGCGGCTGAACCGGAGCTTGAGGTTCTTCAGGCGGCTCTTGTTCTTCGCGGCCTCGCCCTCGTCCCCCCGGTTCCGCCGGTGCTCGTAGTTTAGGCACAGGGTCTTCCAGAACCGGAGGACGTCGTTGACGAGGAAAAACGGCTGGAACGCCTCCTCATGCCCCTTGTAATCCCGGAAGTAGAGCTCGACGACCCCCCGGTAGGCTCGATCGAACACGTCGGCGTTGTGGACCGACTGGCTCTCCAGGAGCATAAGCAGCCGGGCCGTGAAGAGGTTGGCATAGTCGTCGCTCGGCCCCCCAAGGTGCGCCTCGATCTCCGTGAGGCCGTGTGACTGGAGGTAGCGCCCGTCGCCGCTGAACTCGGGGAACCCGAGCCGACGGTTGATCCGGACGAGGTCCGCCTGGACCAGCGTCTCGCGGATCGCTGTGAGGCCAGCCTCCTGCCGCGTCCCCTCGTGCAGGAAGAAGAGGTCGAGGTCGGAGTGCTCGCTGGCCTCGCGCCGCCCGTACGACCCCGTGACGTAGACGCACAGCCCCGGCGCCCCGGAGAGCTCGTCGATCGACTGCACCTCCGAACGGAGGTCGGACAGCCGGGCGTCAGACGTCTTGCGCCGGGCGAGGATCGTGGGCGGAACAAAGGGGGGTGCCGAGGGGCTCATGCAGCGAGTGGGGTTGAAGGCTACGACCCGACCTCGGAAGATCGCACGGGCTGTCGTACTCAGCGCGGTCGGCGTACAAGTCTACAGCCCGATCCCCTCGGAGGCGTTGTCGTCGAAGAGCCGTCCCTCCCGGACGTACTCGGCGAGCATGGCGGCCGACTTGTGCCGGGTCTGCTTCTGGATGGCCCGGTCCGGCTTGCCCGCGCGCGCGGCGGTGGTGGCGAACCCCGCCCTCAGCGAGTGCCCGGCGTAGAGCGCCGGGTCGAGCCCGGCCGCTTGGGCGTAGTGCTTGACCACGTTGGCGACGGTCCGCCCCGTGATGGCCTTGTGCCCGAGCCGCCCCCACCGGTCGACCGACCGGAAGACGGCCCCTGAGAGGGGGGAGGGCCGCCCCTGGTCGGCCAGAGCGCGCCCCGCAGCGGCGACGTAGGAGCGGGCCGCCCGCACCGGGCACGTCTCCGGCCGGCTCCCGTAGGCCACGCCGACGACCTGGCCCGCGCCTTGCTGGTCGCTCTTCGAGCGGGGGATGAGGAGCCGGAGCCCCTCCGGCGTGTACGACACGTGCTCGGTCCTCACCACCGCGAGCTCGCTCCGGCGGAGGGCCGCGGCGAACCCCACGAGCAGGACCGCCTTGTCCCGTCTCGCCCGGAGCGCCGCGCCCGGCTTGGCCTCGTCGGGGAACGCCTCCGCCAGCCGGACGGCCTCGTCGCACTGGCCGGCCATGGCCACGACGTCGGCCGCGAGCGCCGGGGCCACCTTGCTCCGGGCCGTCCCGAGCGTCCGCGTGACCCCGGCCCAGACGGAGTGGAGCGGCTCGCGCGAGCGGAGCGCCGGGCTCTCGACGCCCGCGAGCTTGTGGGCCTGGGAGACCGCGGCCATTCGCCGCTCGAGCGTGGCCACCTTGAGCGGCGCCGTCGGTCGCCCACGCTCGTCGTCCGGTCCGGCCTCGGCGCGCGACGCTATATATAAGGCGACCGTCTCAGGCCGCGCGGGCATGGCCGCGAGCTGGCGGCTCTCGCACCACTCGGCGAAGTCGGCCCAGTCCGACCGGTAGGCCCGGAGCGTCGCGTCGCTCCGAGCCGCTTGGGCGAACCGTCGGGCGGACTCGGCGTCGGCCTCGATCTGGGCGGGGACCCGGGAGTCGGGGTCGAGCGGGACGAGGTCGGCAGACATGACGTATAGCTGTTATTGCACATCGGCACCACCCCGCACCGGGTGAAGCGGACACCCGAAGGTAGCTCTCACCATCCGATCCATTTCCGATAAATTGTCCTTATCGGAAGTCAGGGAAAGACGCGACGTAAGACCCCTTATGTCGCGTTCGCACGGCCCGGACCCAATGCCGGGGTTAAGCCAGTTCGGCGCTGCGCAGATACCAGTTGACGCGGATAGCCATTTTAGCTAAAATAGTCGAACGGCACTCAACCCGATCCCATGACCGCGCTCGCAGCAACCCAGGCCAAGAACCAGTTCGGGCGCTTGCTCGACAGCGCGCAGCGCGAACCGGTCACCATCGAGAAGCAGGGTCGGCCGGTCGCCGTCATGCTGTCCAAGTTCGAGTACGACCGGATCCAGGCCGAGCTGCAAGACCTACGCAGTGACGCCGAGACGGCCTGGCTGATGCGCGGCGCGAATGGCGAGCGGCTGACGGAGTCGATCGCGCAACTCGAGGCCGGCGACGTGGTCGACATGACGCCGGACGAGCTCGACGCGCTGATCGATGCGGATTAGGTTTTCCGCGCGGGCGTTCGAGGAGTTCAGCTACTGGCTCGATACCGATAGGCGGCGAGCCAAGCGAATCCGCGCCTTGCTGAAAGACATTCAGCGCGGCCCGTTCGAGGGAATCGGCAAGCCGGAGCCGCTCAAAGGAGACCTGTCGGGCTTCTGGTCGCGCCGGATCGACGACACGCACCGGGTTGTGTACCGGGTCGAAGGCGACACCGTCGACGTCGCACAGTGCAAAGGGTAGGGGGCAGATCGGTGTAAAATCCCGCAGTAGCGATCCCAAGCCCGGGGCACGAGAGGCGGAGTTGGCCGGCCTGCTCAGAACCGTACGGTTCTGAAGAACGCGCTTTCTGAATGGACAGGGCTGTTTCCAGCCCGTCCAGCGTCTCAGAACCCTCCTCAGAATCAGCCACTCAGAAGCCGGCGGCTCTTCGGTTCTGCAGCCGACCCGTCTGGGGCACGGGGCCGTCCCGTGAATGGTTCATACGATGCCTGTGCGAGGGATTGAACACCCTACTGCGGGATTTTGCAAGGTCCTGCCCGGCACCCTTGCAAGGGCCACTACGACGGCTGACGCCCCGGTCGCTGACGGGATGGCCTGGCCTACCGCGGGATTTGCAGGGTCCTGCCTGGCATCCTAAATCGGCCACGCTGACGCTCCTGGCCCCTTATGTCACGTTCGGCAACGGGCCAGGTCAGGCCACTCACTACTGCTGCGGAGCTCGGTCACGCGAGGGCATTTGCAATAGCGGACGCTCCAGAGAAATCCGCTAGTGCTGCTCCTCGCTCGGGGGCGGCCCCGCTACAGCTTCGGAAGCGGGCACGGACTCCTTCACCAGTTCGCCGTCGCGAACGACGACGACCCGGGTCCCCGTCTGGGCGGCCACTCGGCGGGCTCGGGCGGCGGAGCGGTGGAGCGCGGCTAGGACGGCCGTCGCCGTGTCTGAAGGGCCGGGTCGGGGTTCGGAAGTCATAACGGAGAGCGGCCGACGAGAACGGGCGTGCTGCCGGAGTCGTCGACGAGCGGCTCGAAGACGGTCTGGGAGTTGCAGAGTCCGACCTCGAACCGGCAGCGGATCCTCGGGACGGGAACGTCGTGACCGCCCCGGCGGACCCGTCCGACGTCGTCAGGCAGCGGCGGCGCCGCGACGCTCGACCTCGTGTGCGATGGCCGTCTGGACGAAGTGGTTGAGGCTCTCTGACCCCGACTCGGCGGCGAGGGCGGCCGCTCGGTGGAGCGCGGGTTTGAGGCGGACGTTGAACCGTCCGCTGAACGGGCGGTCGGGGTCCTTCCCGATCTCAGCGCAGAAGTCGAGGTAGTCGTCGACGGCGCCCTGGAAGGCGGCCTCGACGTCGGCGGCGCGCTCGGCCTCGAACACGACCGTGTCGCCGAGGTCGAGGACGCGGCCGAAGAGCAGGTTGTCGTCGGGGCGGTACTCGACCCTCGCGTGGTAGCCTTTGTAGTTGAGCATGGCGTCTAGGGGCTCAGGAGGAGAAGGAGTCGGGCGTTCGCTTGCAGGCTCGGAGGAAGTCGCGGAGCGACTCGCACGAGCCCTTCGAGAGCTCGCGGCCTGGGTGGGGTTTGTGGATGACGAACACCCGCCCATCGAAGGCGAAGGCGACGCGGGAGCCCGCGCGCTTCTCGCTGACGGTGGCGCCGAGCTTGCGGACGAGCGCGACGACGGCCGACCACTCGACGTCGCCGCGGGTAGGCCTCTCGAAGACGGCCGCGAGCGTGCGGGCGTGCTTGCGGGAGAGCTTCGGTCGGTCAGCAGCGGCCATGCGGTCGGGTTCGTGTCACTACGGGCTGGTACCAAATATAGTGCCCGACCTCGCGCTCACGAACCGCGGCTCCCAGGGCCGGTGGGTCTTACGGACGTGCGTGGCCGTTCAGCGAGAGCGACGGCTGAACGTCCTCCTCTTTACTGCGCGCCCGGTTGAGGAGCCGCTGGCGGGCCGACGCGGCTCGGCTGGGTTCGGCGCTCACGCGACGACCTCGAGGTAGGGGCGGATGACGGTCGAGACCCGGCACACCTGGGCGTAGCGCCAGAGCGCGTCGGCGTCGAAGGCCGAACTCCGTCGGTAGTCTTTCAGCGCCTCGATGGCGACGTCGAGGCCGACCCGGCTCCGGTACTTGAAGCAGTCGGCGACGGTCTTCGCCGCGTTGTACACCCGGACCTCGACACCCTCCGGATCGTGTGTCTCGATCCGACCAGCGCCCCGTACTCACCTCGTCATCAGCCCGACCAGCCCGAGACGACGGCGACGTTCCGAGAGGGTCTCGCTGAGCCGGTCGCGGATCGCGTCTGAAAGGAAGCATCGGTCGATGAGATCATTCCACGCCGGGCCGATGTCGGCGAGGTCTGCGAGGACGCCCTCGACGACGCGCTCGGTCAGGCCGAGGCGCTCGCGGCCGTAGTAGTCGACGAGGTGCTCGCGGCGCAAGTTCGAGCGCTTGCCAGCGACGGGCAGCGCGAGCTCTTGGGGGTCACGGAGCACGGCGGCCGAGGCGACGAGGTCGTAGGCTGGCGAGAGTCGGCGGAGCCCGTCGCGTCCGGTGAGGACTGCGAGGTTCTTGAGGTGCATGTCCTCGTTGCCCGTCAGGAAGGCGACGAGCGTCCGCCGGAAGAGCCTGACCTTCTCGACCGCTGGGAACGTGCAGAACGCCTCGACGGCCGCGGCGGCCCGTTCCATCGACGCGTCGTACTTCGTCTCGCGGTCGAGGCCGAGGAGCTGTCCGAAGTCTTCCAGGGCCAGCTTGTCGCCGCGGCCGACGCGGTCGAAGCGTCGGACGGCGTAGACGAGGGCGCCGGGGGCGTCCGGATCGTCGTCGCCACGGGCGTAGACGAGGGCGTGGTCGGCCGTCTCGACGCCAGCGGCCGACGCCAAGCGCATCGCGAGGTCCTCGTTGGCGGGGACCTCGGGGTAGGCCGGGTTGTCGGGCTTGAGGATCCACCGTCCCCCCACCGTGACGACCTCGAAGCGGCCCTCGGCCGGACGGAGGACGGCGCTGACCTTGGGCTGGACGCCCCCGATCGACATCCGGTCAGCCCGCGCGGCGGCCTCCTGGACGAGCCTGGCCGCCGTGAACGGGAGCGGGTCGAGGTGGGTGAGGGTCCGGGACAAACGGCGGAGTCCGGCCGCCGAGTAGAGGGACTCGCCCGACCCGAGCGGACCGTAGGTGAGCGGGCACCGGCCGAGGGCGTCGTTCACGAGGAGGCCCCAGGCGAGGCCTCAGCGACGTCGGGGAAGACGGAGACCGCGCCGACGGGGTCCTCGCCGACCGCGAGGAGCTGGCCGAACAGGTCGGAGCGGTCGAGCTTGGCCTGGCGGAGGAGGGCTTCGAGTTGCCATCCCTCGGGGAGTAGGCCGTCGAAGAAGGGGGGGAACCGGTCGAATCGGTAGGGCTCGGGGCGGACCAAGAGCGTGAGCGAGACGGGCGGGCCTTCGTAGCCAGGCTCGTAGGTGAGGGTGTACTCCCCCTCCCCCTCCGTGAGGCGTCCGGCCGGGACCCCGTGCATCAGGACGCGGGCACTACGCATAGGCATCGTCGGAGGGGGCGAGGGTCCGCTCGTACTCAGCGACAAGAGGTCCCTCGACGTGGAGCGAGAGGTTGAGGACGTTGAGGAGGGCGAGGAGCGTGTCAAGCCGGACGGTGGGCTTGCCGTGCTCGGCGTCGTAGATGGCCGTCTCGCTCACGCCCGAGAGGGCCGAGAGGGCGCGGCGCGAGAGGCCAGCGCGCTCGCGGTGGTAGCGGAGGAGGGGTCCAAGGTCGTCGATGCGCACGGGCGTACCGCTAGAGCGGCAATAAACAGATGCAAAAGGTCTCTCCTGACTGCAAACATACAAATTCTGCCGCCCCAGAAGCAAATAAGATATGATCACCCAGTTCCGCCCTGTGGGAGAGAACCAAGAGGGGCTCACTTGCCGCCACAGAGGCAAAACAGAGCACAATCCAGAACGCCCTCCGCTCCCCGGCGCTGCAGGGAAGGCAGATGGCCGCACGGCGTACATTTTCGTGCTGACTGACAAGCACCCGTCACGACATGCCCTCGAGCAGAGTCGGTCACCGAGGCCAGATCGCTGTCCCCAAGGCCGTTCACCAGTCCCTCCGGGACCTCCGGGGCTCCGTCCCAGTCGACGGACCCCAGGACTTCGGCGCCGTCCGCGCCGCCGTCGTGGCCACGTTCGGCCTCGACCGCTCTCGCCGGTCTGGCGGACTCGACCAGAGACCGTCATGACCTCTCCCTGTGACCTCGAAGGAGGTCGCCACCCCGACGGCGCACCCCGTGCTCGTGGGGTCCTCGCCAACTACGCCCTTGAGGGACCGGCCCCGACGACCGAGGATCTCGACGCCGGGATCGGCCGCGAGGTTGGCCGCCTCGACGCTCAGTCGAAGGGAGCGGGCGACGACGATCTCGTTTCAGGCGACGAGTGAGCGGCGAGGGCGAAGGACCGACGTCGCGTCCTCCCCCGTCATCTTCTCCGGGATAACCCCGAGCACGCGCGCCTTCCCGGAACGGATCATGGTCTCGCGGTCAACCTCGCCGACCGCCGCCCCTCCCAACCTATGTCGACGAAAGCCACCATCGCCTACGGACCCACGTTCCACCTCTACCACGAGGTATTCGACTACCGGTTCGTGTACCTCGAGCTCGACGGCGCCCAGTTCGAGGCGTCGTACGACCGGGTCATGGTCCCCATCCCGGTCCACGTCTGGGAGCACGTCCGCCGCTTCCCCGGCGTCGACCTCTCGCTTGCCGACGCCACCGACGACGAGCTCCGAGCCGACGCCGAGGCCTACGTCGATGAGCGGGCCGCCCGGTACGCGAAGGCCGAGACAGAGCGGGGGCGGGCGCTCGCGGGACTGTTCGGCTCGCTCACGTACGGGTCCGCGGCCGACCCCCGCGAAGAACAGATCGCCCGGGGGATCGAGGACGCCGAGCGCCGACGGGACTACCAGCGCGAGGTCCGCGCAGCGATCGGGCGGCTCGGGTCCGACGACGATTCGGAGACGGAGGGAAGCGAGTAGCGTCTCTGGCCGCATTCTTCCGTCGAGCCGACGGTCGCCCCCGTTGGGAGGCTCCCGCTCAGTCCTCGTACAGATCCTCGAGCGACCAGCACACCACTCGGTGGCCGTCTTCCTCGGCGCGTTCCTGGAGCCCGTCGGCGAATCCGCTCGCCGAGACGTACAGGAGCGCGCCGTCCGGGCCGAGTGCTCCGTGCGCCCACGCCCGACCTGCCTCGGCCATCCGGCGCAGCTTGTCGAGGTGGCCCGTGTGGACCCCGATACCGACGGGCTCCCGGTTCCACTTGACCTCGCCCGTCAGGACGCCCCCGCCTACGAGCGGGGCCACGATGTCGACCTCGACGGGCTGGCGGTCTCGGTCCGTCCCTTCCCACCGGCCCCACTCCGCCACCGTCGGCAGACCGAGCGCCGCCGCCCGTCGGTCGTACGCCTGCACGGCCACGTGCTCGAACTCGCGGCCCATGTACACGTCGAGCTGCGGGGCGACGGACTCGGCCCATACCTGGGCGGCGGGTAGCCGCTCCAGCCGGGAGCGGTTGGCCTCAACGAACCGCTCGTAGAACCGGAACGCCGCGTCGGCGACGCCGTAGCGGGCCGCCGCGTTCGGCTTGGCGTCGACGTTCTGGCGTGTCTCGAGGTAGCCGAGGTCAACGAGCCGGTCGAGCTTGCCCCGGAGCGCGCCGTCGACGGGCAGTCCGGCGCGGGCGGCGATCTCGCTCCGCTTCGTCTGCCCGCTTGCGACCGCGTGCAGGATCGCCCGGTACTTGGCGACGTCGCGGAGGCCCTCCTCCTGTTCGAGCGCCGTCTCGACCAAGAGCCGGACCTCGCCGCCAGGGTCGAGGAGCAGGCGCGTCGCGTTCTCGGCGACGGGCTTCGCTGGGTCGATGTCGGCGAGGTGGCGCGGCGTCCCACCGAACACGCCGTAGACGAGCGCCCGCTCGCGGAGGTCATTCACACCCGCGAGCTCGGCGGCGTGCCAGTACCCGAACGGCCGGAGCTTGCCTTGCCACTGGAACCGGCCGTAGAGCGGGCCGCCGCCAGACGCGAGCGCACCCATCGTGTCGACGGCCGAGCCAGACAGCACCAGCAGGAACGACCGCTCGGGCCTCGCCGCCTCCCAGACCGCGTTGAGCTCCGAGGCCACCTCGACCGCCCCGGCCTCGTCGTCGCCGAGGTACTGGAACTCGTCGAGCACCACGACCAGAGGCTGCGGAGCCCCAAGCTCCAGCAAGAGCCGGAAGACGGTCCTCCACGTCGGGTAGTCCTCTGGACGGATGTCCTCGCCGCTCCACGCCGCGACGGCCTCGACGAGCTGGCGGCGGTTGAGCTCGGGCGTCGTCTTGGAGGCCGTAAAGAAGAAGACATCCCGGTCGCCCCACCCGTTGGCGAGTAGGTACGTCTTGCCCACGCGGCGCCGACCGGTGACGAGGGCTAGGCGGTGCCCTCCAGCGTCGGCCAAGGCGTGGAGCCGAGAGAGCTCCGCGGAGCGGTTGACGATGGGGAGAGCCATGCTTGCTTGTACGGTGGCATGCCATTGTACTAGCAAGCACCCTTCTAGGCAAACCGCTACACCGCCCAGCGCGAGCTACGCTACGGCTTCGAGGTACGGGCGCATGACCGTCGAGACGCGGCAGACCTGAGCGAAACGCCAGAGCGCGTCGGCGTTGAACGTCGGGCTCCAGCGGTAGTCCTTGAGGGCCTCGAGGGCGACGTCGAGGCCGACCCGGTTCCGGTACTTGAAGCAGTCGGCGACCGTCTTCGCCGCGCTGAACACCCGGACCTCGACACCCTCCAGCTCGTGTGTCTCGATGCCTTCGGTGAACGCCCCGCCCGACATGTACACCACCCGAAGGGGGATCGCCTCCTGTTTGGGCCGACGCGCTTTGCCTTCGATGGCGAACCACACCTCGAAGGGAGACTGTGTCGTGAGGTCGTGGAAACGAAGGGCCGAGAGCAGGCAGGCGACGCCGTGGGGCACACGACGCGCGGCGGTAACGAGCGTGTGGCACTCGGTCACGTCAGCACCGGCGAGAACGTAGAGCCCGCGGCCGACACGCTCGAGGTCACCCCGCCTGTGGAGCTGGGCGAGCGTCTGGCGGGGGATGCCGAGAGGCGCGAGGTCCTTCGAGCGGAGGACGCTGCGCGTGCGGGCGAGGTCGAGAAGGCGATCAGCGTGTGTCACGATACGTCGGCTATCCCTTCTTGATACCGACGTAACGTAACGCCTGCAAACGAACTCGGCCTGTTCGTCCCCGCAGCAGGGCTCAGCATGTGGGCGGGCGGAGGCTACGCTACCGATCTGCAGCGTCCCACGCTACAATCTTGCAAGCCTCTCGACCCCTCTCCGGCAACCCGTATGGCTCCAGGACGACTCTTTCGAGAGAGGCCCCCGAAGGAGCGATGCTGGGAGGAAGGGAGCCGTGCCCCCGTCGTCGGGAAACACCCCATCGAGATCGATGGGCTCCGACGCCTCTCCCCTGCCGAGCGACTCCACCGACCGCCCAATGGTCTGGAGCGTGCGGGCGGAGACCAGCGAACCGTCGCCCCCCGGGCGGAGCTCGATCACGCCGTCAACACGGTGGTGGACCCAGTATCGGGCGTGGAGGGCGTCTCCGCGAAGCGGGAGCCGACGCCCCGCGTCGAGCGTCGCCGTGTAGGTCGTCGGGGCATGGGGCTGGAGGGGTCGATGGATCGAATACGCCGGTACCGGACGGCGGAGTTCTTGCCAGTGACTGTAATGTCTTGACAGCGGCCCCAGACACGCGACGTCAGCGCGTCCTGCCCGCCCGGATTCGGGCTCGGGCTCGGTCTGCAGGATGGCGACGAGCGCCGACGTATCGATGACCATCAGGTCGGGAGCCCGTGTTCGTCGTACCCGATGATCTCGTCGTCCGTCCGGCCGTCGAGGACCGGAGACGCGGCGATCCGCTCCTGAATGCGGGCGATTTCGGCCCGCGCGCCCTCCGGGCTCCACCCGGTCTCGCGGACGAGCCGCGCACGGGTGGCCCCGAGCACGGCCTCGGTGATGGTCTCGCCCGTCGCCGCGGCGAGCTGGCGCGCGAGCCGGTCGGCCTCGGGGTTCTTGATGCTGAGGGCCACAGGGCAGGTATAAACGAGGCTGGAATCTACCTCGCCCCCCTCCCTCTGGTTCAAGACGGTGTCCCCACTACGCAGCGCGCGTAACGCACCGTGCGTAGCGGACGACGCGGTAGGATCACAGGGGCCTCCGCTCGGGGCCGGTGGGGCGCCCGCCCTCGTACGACTCGACGTCCTCTTCCAGACCGGCCCGGAACGAGAGCAACGGGGCCATCGCCCGGTCGAGTTCTCGCCCGCTCAGACCCGCCTCGATGAGCGACGAACGCTGACTACGCAAGGTCTCAGCGTCGTCCGCGAGGCGCTGGAGCGCCCGTTGGTACTCGGCGTCTGTCGAGATCATGGCTGTCGTGGAATCGAGGTCGGTTGTCTAAATAGGCCAGGTTGCCATACTCGGACAACTCGCCCTATTTAATCAACTCGCACGCTGCCGTCAGCGACGAACGTATCGGGGACGCCCGCCGAACACCTCCATGTAGGACCGGACGACTGGCGGCGGATCACGGACGGACGTCTCGAACGCCTCGGCGTTGGCTTCCGCGAAGTCCCGAGACAGCTTCTCGAAGGCGGCGTTCTTCTCCGACTGGGTAGCCGCCTCAGCGAGAGCAGCCAGAGGGTCATAGGTCGCGGGGTCGTCGTCGGAGTCCGTTGGGGTCAGCCGGACCGCTCCGAGCGACGGCGAGGCGTACCGCCAGTCGCACCCCCGCTCCCGAAGGCGCTCGAACACCCGGACGTAGAACGGGCGGACTCGGCCCTTGTCTGCGCCGAGCGTCCCCATGTAAAAGTCGAGGTAGACGAACGCACCCACGCCCCGGACTCCCCATCCCCTCTCGCTCCGAGACGGCCCGGCCCGGAGGTCGTCCGGGAGCCGGTCGTTCACGACGTCGGCGATGAAGTCCGCACTCCCACGGAACGAGCCGAGGTCGTAGAGCTCGCCGTCCGGCCCGACCACGTCGTGGTTGTCGGAGAACACGTCCCACAAGACCTCGCCCAGGAGCCCGAGCCACCGGACCCGGAGCGGACGACCCGAGAACTCGGGCGAACCTCGATCGATGAGCGCGGCCAAGCCAGGGGACGGGACGCCGCCCGGCGCCAGATCACTCATCCACGCTCGCTCGTCCTGGAGCACGTGGTCCAGAAGCTCGCGGCACGCCGCGTCGGTGGCTCGGTTCTCGTCGTCGTACACGGTGCGAAAGTAGGCTACCCGGTTCTGCCTGCGCGTCTCCAAGCGCATGACCCGACGGTGAGCCACATCGCCTGCAGGTGTCGATCACCGTTTTCAGTCCACCGGCAGGTTTCACCGCACGGTGAAACACTACCCCACGGTGAAAGACCCGGTGCGGCCACTCGTCGTGCCGACCGGCACCCGCTACGAGGGAATCCCGTGCTCGATCCGGCCGATGACGCGGTCAACATGGAGCGCACCGGGCTCCGTGTCGGCGTACTCGATGGGCGTCTCACGGCCGAGCGCCCAGTTCGGCCGCTTCAGCCATTCGGCACCGACTTCCGTCGTCCCGAACGCCTCCGCCGCCCGTTCGACGAGCTGCCCGAAGCGGTAGGCCCGCTCGCTCTCGGACCGGCCCAGCCGCCCCGAGCGTCGGCGTCGGGAGAACGTCGAGGCCGACATCCCGAGGAGTCCGGCGACTCGCGACACCGGGAGGTCCAACGCCGACGCCAGCGCGTCGGCTCGCGAGGCCGGGAGCCCGTCCCTCAGCGCTCGGACCGTGTCGGCTACGCCGTACCCAAGTTCCGGGAACGCCTCTCGGACCGGCACGCGCGGGGTCGGTCTCACGTGGCACGCGCGCGCATCACGTCGCGGCGCGCCACCCGGAGCACGGACCGTACGGCGATGCCGAGCCCGCCCGTCTCCCCCGACTCCACGGCCCCCTCGACCTCGCGCCACCACCCGCTCCCCTGCTCCCGGAGCAGAGCGACCGCCTCGGCGTCGAGTGCTGCTTGGTCAGCGCCCGAGAGCGCGGCGATGGCCGCGTCGAGCTGGCGGCCCTCGGCGGCGTCCTCTTCCCCGAGGGAGCGGACGGCGACGACCTCGGCCGAGGGGAACAGCCCCGGCTGATCGGTCGCCTTCGGCCCCTTCGCCTTGGCCTCCCCCCGCTTCCGCCGGGCCGCGCGGTCGCCGCGCTCGTAGTCGCCGCGGACGGCGGCGACCGTGTACGCAGCCAGGTTCTTGACGTCGTCGCCCGCAGCCAGCTTGGCCTCGACGTAGCCCAGGTTGCGCTCGACGCGGTCGGCGTCGAACTCCGTCGAGAGGTCGAGCGCCTGGGCGTCAGAGAGCCCGAACTCGACGAGCTTGAGCTGGACCGGCGCCAGCAGCTCGGCGGGCTCCGGCGCCAGTTCGCGGGGGTCAGGGAGGACGGCCGCCCCGAGCGCCTCGGCCACGTCGGACGGGTCGCCCGAGAGCCCCTCCGGCGCCTCGGACACCAGGAACTTGACCGCGACGATCCGGCGCCCCTCCTTCCGGGTCACCATCTCGACCCGGATGTCGGAGTGCGCGTTCACGCCGGACACGGCGGGCTTGAGCACGCGCTTGTTGAAGTACTTGTACTCCTCGTACTCGCCCTCCTCGACACCTAGAAGCCCCCGCCACGTCTCGAGCGCGAGGAAGCCCGTCGAGCCCACCTTCCGGAACCGCAAGCAGTTCTCGTAGAGCGCGAGCGCGTACGTGCTCGCGAACCGAGTCTGGACCGAGAGGTTGATCCGGGCGTAGATCTGGGGGTTCGCCAGTCGGCGCCGGAGCGGGGCCGGGTACGAGTACGTGCATATGCCGGTCCGGCGCTCGACGCGGGCCGAGGCCAGGAACGAGCTCACGCCCCACTCGCCCTCGTCGTCGCCCTCACCCAGCACGTCCCACTCGATCTTGTAGTCGACGAGCGCGCGGAGGGCGTTCTTGAGCTTCTTCGAGTCCTTCGAGTCGAAGCCGACGACGTCGGCCAGCACGGGCAAGTTGATCGTGTGCTCGGCCACCGTCGGGTCGTCGAGCTCGTCGTAGGCGTTGAGCAGCAAGACGTTCGAGACCTTCCGCTCGAGGAGCGAGAGCGCACCGCGGACGTGGACGGCCCCAACGTGTTTCTTGATTTCGGCTCCGTTCACGTGACCGGCGAGAAGGCTCCGGAGGCGGTCGGCCCCCTTGGATCGGACGGGTGGACGCTTGCAGGGTACGGACACTGCGGAGTCCTGACAACGCGAGCTACCGCCACGGCCGAAATCGTCCTTTGCGGCCTTGTGAGGGGCGATTTGGGAGAGGGTGCTCGTCATGACCAGACCCCGCTCCCTGCAAACGTCCACCTAACGCCCCGCAAACGTCCACCTATCTCGTGGGACCGCAGACGCAAACGGAAATGCTTTCTGGCAAATCGGCTCCCAGACACTCCCATAGCTGATTTTATGGCCTTTCTGGCGCGAGTCAGCTCAGACAGCGCCGCTCCCCGCAAACGTCCACCTGTCGCCCCGCAAACGTCCACCTGTCGCCCCGCAAACGTCCACCTAACGCCCCGCAGGTGTCCACCTGTCACCCCGCAAACGTCCACCTTTGCCCCCGGATCTCGTTGCGCCGCAACAGGATGAGCACCCCTAAACGTATTAAACATCTTCTAAAGGTTATTAAACGACGACGCGGGGTCGCGTTTGTTGAGGATGAGAGTGGAGAAAGGCAAAGGCCCCCACGTCGAGAGCGCACCCCAACCCGCCGGAGGCTCACGCTGGTCGGTCTGGACCCCGCCACCTCGATGACGACCGTCGATGCCGGGAATCGATGGTCGTGTCCCCCACTGGGCGAGCATGTGCCGCCGCCTCAGCACCCGACACCTGGACTCCAGAGGCCGTCGCGGACGGTTCCGACGGGCACCATATCCGCGTCCCCACCCAATAGGTGGACGTTTGCGGGGAGGAGCTCATCTATCTCCCGACGAGCCGGTGCTCCACCCTGGCTACGAGTACCTCCCGATCACTCTCCTGTAAACGGGGACCTTTCGAGGGTTGACCGCCCACCACGGTAGCGTCTGAGCTGGTTTGCGCCCCGTAAACCGGTGCCTTTGGAGGCGCCGTCCTGTAAACGGGTACCTTTGGCCCCGTAAACCGGTACCTCTCGACCCTGACGCTTCCGGGCGAGGTCAGAGAACCGGCCCCCCGGTACCGGACGCCGAGATTTCGATGGTCTCGGAGGGGCGCCCTGTAAACCGGTACCCTTCGCCCTGTAAAAGGGTGCCTTTGGTCTTGGGGCTCGCTGAGACGCGAAAGACGCCAGCGTCGGTGTCCGGAGCGGATGGGGAAAGGCTCGAGCACCAGACCCGCGTGTCGAGCGCGGCTCGATCCGCTTGAGGGCAGTTTTCGTCAGGACACGTGAGCCGCCCCAAGGCGCGGGCGCGCTGTGCGAGGTGACGTGTCATGACGCCCGCCTTCCGTGCCTCCATCCCGCCTCCCTTCCGGCCAGCAACTCCGGCGAGTCGCCTATCTCGCGGTCTTCGCCGCAGCGGTGGGCGTGCCGCTCGCCAGCTCGCCGAACGGCGAAGCCCTCCGCCAGCTCGCGCCCGTTGCAGCGGCTCTGGGCCAGACTGAGATCAAGCGTCCCGAGCAGGACTCGCGACGACCGAAGCCTCTCGTCGTCCGGCGTCGAGAGGCTCCTCCGATTCGGCGAGCTGCGCGGCGCCGGGTGGTGTTGGTCTCGCCTCCCGCCAGAGGCCCGGTTAGCTCGCCGTTCGGGTGGCGACGCCATCCCGTCTCCGGTAGGACCCGGCACCACGACGGCGTCGATCTAGCGGTCCCCCTCGGCACGACCGTTCGGGCGGTAGCCTCTGGCGTCGTGCGCTCCGTGGGCAGGCGATCAGGGTACGGGCTCGTCGTCGAGATCGACCACAGGGGAGCCCTGGGAACGAGCCATCGGCGGAGCCTCTACGCGCACCTGTCCTCGACACGTCGGGGGCTCCGGCGAGGGGTCCGAGTCCGGCGCGGCCAGCCGCTCGGGGCCAGCGGCGGCGTGCCCGGACGGGACGGCACCTCGACCGGTCCCCACCTCCACTTCGAAGTCCGCGACGCCTCGGGCCGGCCACTCGACCCGGCCGTTCTTCTCCGCGCTGGCGGGCGCCGCGAGCGGAGGGCCGATGGTTCCTGGCAAGTTATGTTCTCGTCAGGACGAGAACCCCGACCGACCCGGCCGCGCTCGGGTCTCCGCGCACAGGCGCGGGCCGCATTCGCACCGCCGGTTCCGGCGGGCTCAAGGGGTCGGTCAGGCCTCGGTCACCAGGGGGCACGATGACGGACGCAGCCACCCAGACGTCGTCCGGCGAGACCGCTCCGGCCACCACCTCGAAGGCGCGCAAGAAGGGCGGACGACCACCAGGCGTCCGCCGTGGCGAGAAGGTCGAGGTGCGCGTGAGCGGAGCCGAGAAAGCCGACCTCCGCGCCGCCGCGACCGAGGCCGGAATCACCGTCTCCGAGTACGTCCGCCGCCGCTCTCTCGGCCGCCCGGTGACGGCGCGGGCGGACCGCGAGACTCGGGTGCTCCTCCGGCGGATCGGGGTCAACCTCAACCAGCTCGCGCGGGCCGCGAACACGTCGGGTGCGCCGACGCCAGAGGCCGGGCTCGCGGACGCGCTCGACCACCTCCGCCGCGTGCTGGCGGGGCTCGAATAAGCCGTGGTCGCGAGCGCCAGCACCCAGGCCAGCTTCTCGAAACTGTCGGGCTACCTCGGCGGGGGCGAGGAGCGCGTCGGGTGGATCGAGACGCGGAACGTGTTCGCGGACGATGTGCCCGGCGTGGTCGCCGAGATGAGCGAGCAGGCCGGGCTCTCGGCGCAGACCCAGAAGCCGGTCTACCACCTGACGATCGCGTTCGACCCGTCGGACAACCCGACCGAGGCCGAGATCCG
>NZ_JAVTTN010000009.1:0-3485 GCF_032248475.1 Rubrivirga sp. S365 | reverse complement strand
GTGGCTCGTCGTCGGCGTCGTCCGGGTCGTCGGGGAGGTCGGTTCGCTCGGTCATCGGGGCGGGGGCGGGGGTCCAGCTTGAGCATCGGCCGGAGGCCGACTGCGAAGGCTTCTCAGAGGACGCCGCCGAGGGGGTCGGACGTTTTCCTGTAAAGGAAAACACAACTTGCCATAATAGACGGGTCGGTTCGCTGTAGAGCAAAACGGAACCCTCGGCAGTCAGGCGGGAGCACTCAGAACAGGCCGGCCACGTCCCGTGACGAGTGCAGCAGCCGGAGCGCGACGATCCCGCCGGCCTCGGCCACCCGGTAGTAGACCACGTGCCGCCCGGCGGGCACGGCGAAGCTGCGTACGCCGGCGCCGATCTCGTCCCGGGCACGGCCCGCCCTCGGGTGCTCGGCCAGAAGGGCGATGGCCTCGCGCACCGCTTCGATCAGGGCGTCGGCCCGGTCGGGCGATTCGGCCCCGACGTAGTCCCACGCCTCGGCGGCGTCGGCCCGGAACGCCTCGGCGTAGGTGACGCCCGACGGATCAGGCATCGTCCCCCGACTGCAAAGCGGCTCGGCGGGCGCGGCCCTCGCGCTTGATGGCCTCGGGGTCGAACGCGGCCGTCTCCCCGCGCTCGACCTGGTCGATGGCGAGCTGGACGTCGTCGCGGAGGGCGGCAAGCTTGGCATCCTGGACGGCGTCGAGCTGCTCCAAGAGCCGAAGCGCCTCCCGGACGACCTCACTGGACGACGTGTAGCGCCCCGTCTCGACCTTGGTGCGGACGAAGGCGTCGAGGTGGGGAGTGAGTGAGACGTTCACGGGTAGGGCTCCGGCGGGCGGGGTGGGAGAGAAGCGTACGCCACGATGCCACCGTGTCAATCTTTGTCAACCTCTGCTATCCCCAGACCAACCACCGCAGCGCTCCCGACTGTGCGCGGAGACGCACCCTACCAGGGGGACCTTCGGGGTAGGTGTCGGCCCTTTTGTAGATCTGGAATAGAGCCGCGCGCTCCGCCTAGCAGCCCGGAATCGCCTTTTCTGGCGCCTCCGCGCGGGCACATTTTTGACAGGATGAGCTAGGGTCTGTTACCGCACGTCTCTGCTCCAGATCTACAAAGGGGCCTAGTAGAGCATGATTGGCGCCTGGACCTGTACGATGACGTTCTCGGTCGGGAAGTCGATGTCGTCCATGACGCGGTAGGCATCTCGAACAGCGTCAGCCGTGAGCACTCCAAGCCGAACGTAGCCCGTCGTTTCGTCGTAGTCCGTGGTCTGAGCGTCGCGGACCGCGCCTAGCAGGAGCTGTGTGACTTGCCCCTTCAACGCTTCGGAGCCCCCGCCGAATGCCGGCCCGCTCGCGGACAACGACGTTGGTTCCGAAGATCGAGCGGGCAGCGGGTTCGGCTTCGGACTTCGACCCGAGCGTGAACACAACGGGCCGGTCTCCGTCGAAGGTGACGCCTCCAAAGGCCGGCACCTGGGTTGTGGCCCGCGAGAATTGCTCTGTGAGTGCGTTCACTGGGTCGCCCTCGGGTGAGGTTGCGGAGCACGCGCTGAGCAGGAGGAGCACCGAGAGGAGAGACGTAGAGCGGGTCATGGGAGGAGCGGTTGGTGCAGGAAGTTCGGGAGGTTGGAAGGGCGGGGCAGGTCCAAAGCGGTGCACCTCCCACAAGGGGCGTTATCGAAAGTATCCGGCTCGGGCACCCCGCCTGAGGCGCTGGAATCGCCGTTCGGAGCGCGAACGGCAGCTCACCGATTGAGGCCGACGGGCGGCGGCGCCTCAGTCCGTGCAAAAACGGACGGTCGAGGCACTGTGATAACGCTCGGCGCCGGCCACCTGGCCGGCGTCACCATCGAGGGGACCGCCGGCGCTGCGGAGTTTTCCACACTGTCCACGGTCCTGTCTTTCACTAGGTGTCTTTGATCTATATAAAGGAAGCCCTCTAAAGATTCTTTAGGTCGGATCTAACGAACCTTTAGAGGGCGCCCCCTCATTCCACCGACGATTGTGGACAGCCGGGGAGGTGGGCGCGACGTGCTCTGCCTCAGGCGTCAGCAGGCAACCCGCCGACGCGAACGGCGTAGCGCTTAGCCATCCGCCCACCGTCCATCCCCTCCTCGGTCACATCGAGGAAGCCGTGCTCAATAGCTCGCTTGAGCCCCTTGATGATGGATGGATGCGACATTCCAACGCCCTGATCCATTCGGGAGCCGTCCTTGCGCTTGCGTCCGTGCTCGAACTCGTCCAGGGTGATCCGCTGGCTGAACTCGCCCCAGCCCCAGGTGTGGCGGATGCAGTAGAGCACGACCGCTAGCTCACCCTGGGATCGGATCTCGGGGAGCCGAACGATCAGCTCGTTCGGGACCTTGAACCAGTTCTGGTAGGGTGGGGCGAACCCCTGGAAATCCTCTGCTGACCCGGCCGCAGGGCCGGGGATGGAACGGCCGTCGCCGTCCGGTGTAGCTTTCGCCATCGGTTTCTCTGCGCGCCCCGATCCCCCATGCTTGCCGGCTTAGGGATCGGGGCGTGTCGCGTTGTGAAGGGGTGGTCAAGCTACCCCGCTCGTCGCGTCCGTGGCGGAGGCAGGGCCGTGTGGAGCGCTCAGAGCCCCTGTGAGCGCCGCCGGCCTCCGGGGGCACTCAGAGCCGGGCGGGACGCCAGCGCGCAGCACAGGGCACGCCAGGGGCCTTAGGCGGGAAGGTGTACCGTTCATGCGTGGCGCCCGACGCGCGGGCCGAGCACGGGCGGCCCCCGTGCCCCTCCCTCGCTGCGAACGCCGCCGACGTCGGCGCGGGGCCGGGGCGGTCGCCGGGCGGAGCTGCGGGCGCCGGTGCGGGCCAGCCAGCAGGTCCAGTGTGCCCGTCTGGTGCCGGCGGCATCAGCCGTCGTCGTCGATCCGCGGAACGGGTAGTGCGGGATCTCGGGGGCTCGGCGCCGGGCAGCTCAGCGCCGCGACGGGCCGCCCGGACCTTCGGCCGTGCACGCATCAGCTCCGCGATCAGCTCGACCTGGCCGGCCTGGTTCAGCCGCCCGGGCGATCTGGTATGAGGTTTGACCCCGATCCCGGTTCAGCTCGTTTAGCGCCGCCGCGAGATACGACGCGGAGGGGCAATGGGCTTCCCCAGTGTCCGGCGCCGGACGTAGTCCGAGACCGCGAGCGACGTGGCCCGCGGCCCACTCCTTCACGCGGTCGCAGCTCGGGCCGGGGTCAGGGGAGTACGTAGGAGCTTGGGCCGACCGCTTCTTCCCGGGCGGGAGCTTCGGCCGCCCGCCCCGGGCCTTCCGCTTGGCCTCGGCCGACGTGTACGGCCGCCACGGATCATCGGGCGTCCACCCCTCGACCATGTCGTTGCCGGCTCCCGCCGCCGGCTCGGTCTCGCCAGCCTCGGCCGTCGGCCCCGCCTCGGGCTCCGGTGTCAGCTCGGGGTCGGGCCGGCGGTACGTGGCCGGGTCGATCACGCGGCGGCGGGGGGCGCCGAGCGGCCGGAGGACTCGG
>NZ_JAVTTN010000008.1:0-3823 GCF_032248475.1 Rubrivirga sp. S365 | reverse complement strand
GCCGGTGCGGGCCGCCAGCGGTCCGTGTGCCCGTCTGGGCCGGCGGCCTCAGCCGTCGTCGTCGATCCGGCGGAACGGGTAGTGCGGGATCTCCGGGGGCTCCGGCGCCGGCAGCTTCAGCGCCGCGACGGCCGCCCGGACCTCGGCGTGCACCGCCTTCAGCTCCGCGATCAGCTCGACCTGGCCGGCCTGGTTCGCCGCCCGGGCGATCTGGTTGAGGTTGACCCCGATCCGGTTCAGCTCGTTGCGCGCCGCGAGATCGACGCGGGGGGCAATGGGCTTCCCCAGTGTCCGGCGCCGGACGTAGTCCGAGACCGAGAGCGACGTGGCCGCGGCCCACTCCTTCACGCGGTCGCGCTCGGCCGGGGTCAGGAGTACGTGGAGCTGGGCCGACCGCTTCTTCCCGGGCGGGAGCTTCGGCCGCCCGCCCCGGGCCTTCCGCTTGGCCTCGGCCGACGTGTACGGCCGCCACGGATCATCGGGCGTCCACCCCTCGACCATGTCGTTGCCGGCTCCCGCCGCCGGCTCGGTCTCGCCAGCCTCGGCCGTCGGCCCCGCCTCGGGCTCCGGTGTCAGCTCGGGGTCGGGCCGGCGGTACGTGGCCGGGTCGATCACGCGGCGGCGGGGGGCGCCGAGCGGCCCGGAGGACTCGGGTGGCTCGTCGTCGGCGTCGTCCGGGTCGTCGGGGAGGTCGGTTCGCTCGGTCATCGGGGCGGGGGCGGGGGTCCAGCTTGAGCATCGGCCGGAGGCCGACTGCGAAGGCTTCTCAGAGGACGCCGCCGAGGGGGTCGGACGTTTTCCTGTAAAGGAAAACACAACTTGCCATAATAGACGGGTCGGTTTCGCTGTAGAGCAAAACGGAACCCTCGGCAGTCAGGCGGGAGCACTCAGAACAGGCCGGCCACGTCCCGTGACGAGTGCAGCAGCCGGAGCGCGACGATCCCGCCGGCCTCGGCCACCCGGTAGTAGACCACGTGCCGCCCGGCGGGCACGGCGAAGCTGCGTACGCCGGCGCCGATCTCGTCCCGGGCACGGCCCGCCCTCGGGTGCTCGGCCAGAAGGGCGATGGCCTCGCGCACCGCTTCGATCAGGGCGTCGGCCCGGTCGGGCGATTCGGCCCCGACGTAGTCCCACGCCTCGGCGGCGTCGGCCCGGAACGCCTCGGCGTAGGTGACGCCCGACGGATCAGGCATCGTCCCCCGACTGCAAAGCGGCTCGGCGGGCGCGGCCCTCGCGCTTGATGGCCTCGGGGTCGAACGCGGCCGTCTCCCCGCGCTCGACCTGGTCGATGGCGAGCTGGACGTCGTCGCGGAGGGCGGCAAGCTTGGCATCCTGGACGGCGTCGAGCTGCTCCAAGAGCCGAAGCGCCTCCCGGACGACCTCACTGGACGACGTGTAGCGCCCCGTCTCGACCTTGGTGCGGACGAAGGCGTCGAGGTGGGGGAGTGAGTGAGACGTTCACGGGTAGGGCTCCGGCGGGCGGGGTGGGAGAGAAGCGTACGCCACGATGCCCACCGTGTCAATCTTTGTCAACCTCTGCTATCCCCAGACCAACCACCGCAGCGCTCCCGACTGTGCGCGGAGACGCACCCTACCAGGGGGACCTTCGGGGTAGGTGTCGGCCCTTTTGTAGATCTGGAATAGAGCCGCGCGCTCCGCCTAGCAGCCCGGAATCGCCTTTTCTGGCGCCTCCGCGCGGGCACATTTTTGACAGGATGAGCTAGGGTCTGTTACCGCACGTCTCTGCTCCAGATCTACAAAGGGGCCTAGTAGAGCATGATTGGCGCCTGGACCTGTACGATGACGTTCTCGGTCGGGAAGTCGATGTCGTCCATGACGCGGTAGGCATCTCGAACAGCGTCAGCCGTGAGCACTCCAAGCCGAACGTAGCCCGTCGTTTCGTCGTAGTCCGTGGTCTGAGCGTCGCGGACCGCGCCTAGCAGGAGCTGTGTGACTTGCCCCTTCAACGCTTCGGAGCCCCCGCCGAATGCCGGCCGCTCGCGGACAACGACGTTGGTTCCGAAGATCGAGCGGGCAGCGGGTTCGGCTTCGGACTTCGACCCGAGCGTGAACACAACGGGCCGGTCTCCGTCGAAGGTGACGCCTCCAAAGGCCGGCACCTGGGTTGTGGCCCGCGAGAATTGCTCTGTGAGTGCGTTCACTGGGTCGCCCTCGGGTGAGGTTGCGGAGCACGCGCTGAGCAGGAGGAGCACCGAGAGGAGAGACGTAGAGCGGGTCATGGGAGGAGCGGTTGGTGCAGGAAGTTCGGGAGGTTGGAAGGGCGGGGCAGGTCCAAAGCGGTGCACCTCCCACAAGGGGCGTTATCGAAAGTATCCGGCTCGGGCACCCCGCCTGAGGCGCTGGAATCGCCGTTCGGAGCGCGAACGGCAGCTCACCGATTGAGGCCGACGGGCGGCGGCGCCTCAGTCCGTGCAAAAACGGACGGTCGAGGCACTGTGATAACGCTCGGCGCCGGCCACCTGGCCGGCGTCACCATCGAGGGGACCGCCGGCGCTGCGGAGTTTTCCACACTGTCCACGGTCCTGTCTTTCACTAGGTGTCTTTGATCTATATAAAGGAAGCCCTCTAAAGATTCTTTAGGTCGGATCTAACGAACCTTTAGAGGGCGCCCCCTCATTCCACCGACGATTGTGGACAGCCGGGGAGGTGGGCGCGACGTGCTCTGCCTCAGGCGTCAGCAGGCAACCCGCCGACGCGAACGGCGTAGCGCTTAGCCATCCGCCCACCGTCCATCCCCTCCTCGGTCACATCGAGGAAGCCGTGCTCAATAGCTCGCTTGAGCCCCTTGATGATGGATGGATGCGACATTCCAACGCCCTGATCCATTCGGGAGCCGTCCTTGCGCTTGCGTCCGTGCTCGAACTCGTCCAGGGTGATCCGCTGGCTGAACTCGCCCCAGCCCCAGGTGTGGCGGATGCAGTAGAGCACGACCGCTAGCTCACCCTGGGATCGGATCTCGGGGAGCCGAACGATCAGCTCGTTCGGGACCTTGAACCAGTTCTGGTAGGGTGGGGCGAACCCCTGGAAATCCTCTGCTGACCCGGCCGCAGGGCCGGGGATGGAACGGCCGTCGCCGTCCGGTGTAGCTTTCGCCATCGGTTTCTCTGCGCGCCCCGATCCCCCATGCTTGCCGGCTTAGGGATCGGGGCGTGTCGCGTTGTGAAGGGGTGGTCAAGCTACCCCGCTCGTCGCGTCCGTGGCGGAGGCAGGGCCGTGTGGAGCGCTCAGAGCCCCTGTGAGCGCCGCCGGCCTCCGGGGGCACTCAGAGCCGGGCGGGACGCCAGCGCGCAGCACAGGGCACGCCAGGGGCCTTAGGCGGGAAGGTGTACCGTTCATGCGTGGCGCCCGACGCGCGGGCCGAGCACGGGCGGCCCCCGTGCCCCTCCCTCGCTGCGAACGCCGCCGACGTCGGCGCGGGGCCGGGGCGGTCGCCGGGCGGAGCTGCGGGCGCCGGTGCGGGCCGCCAGCGGTCCGTGTGCCCGTCTGGGCCGGCGGCCTCAGCCGTCGTCGTCGATCCGGCGGAACGGGTAGTGCGGGATCTCCGGGGGCTCCGGCGCCGGCAGCTTCAGCGCCGCGACGGCCGCCCGGACCTCGGCGTGCACCGCCTTCAGCTCCGCGATCAGCTCGACCTGGCCGGCCTGGTTCGCCGCCCGGGCGATCTGGTTGAGGTTGACCCCGATCCGGTTCAGCTCGTTGCGCGCCGCGAGATCGACGCGGGGGGCAATGGGCTTCCCCAGTGTCCGGCGCCGGACGTAGTCCGAGACCGAGAGCGACGTGGCCGCGGCCCACTCCTTCACGCGGT
>NZ_JAVTTN010000007.1:0-8851 GCF_032248475.1 Rubrivirga sp. S365 | reverse complement strand
GTGGTGACAGGAATCACAGGAGGAACTCGTCAGATGACCTATACTATATCAGACAATCGCAGGATCGGTGCTCAACTTTTTAAGTGGCTTAACGATGCAGCTAACTTCACCCATACCGCATTCTCACCAGGACAAGTTCGTGCTGTTACAGGTATTGATTTCCCGTCTAACAGCCTTTACAATGACGGCGCTTTTTCTCTCAACAACTATAACCATCATCTCGTTTTTGACATTATACATGGTATTGCCAGAAGTGAAGATGTTGCGTATCATGAATATGGGCACTTTACGATGTTCCGCCGCAACTCGTATCGTCCTCCCAATGCAGGAGGCCAGCACTTCTACGGCACTTTGATAGATCCTGGATTTGCCTGGACAGAGGGATGGCCTACTGCGTTCGCACAAGCTGTTCTTACTGACCAAACTTACAATGCTGGTAATTTTAGCTTTGTTCCTAACGTTGAGCTAGCTTATGACAATCGCTACGGATCATTTACTCAAAATAATCCTGGCGCCCATAATGAGTTTAGAGTATCATCTACAGTTAATGACTTTTACGACCTAAACGACGATGGTGATGATGACGCTGACAGAATTTATTCTTTGCATGAAGAGCTCGAGATAATTAGGATGAATAATATCGACAGCATCTACGAGTTCTACGACGCTGCCCTCGCCTCTGGGTATCTCACGCAACTGGAGAAGAACCGGGCGTCGAGGGTTATGGTCCAGAACGGGTTCCCGACCCCGATCCTCCCCGAGACAGCCCCTTTCAACGCGTACATCTCCGGCCCCTCAGCTCTCAACCAGTGGCAGAGCGGTACGTGGACGGCTAGCGCCTCCGGCGCCACGGGATCATACTCGTACCGCTGGTACAAGAGCGGCGGGGATACCGGGGTCACTTCCCGGTCGTACACCACGAGCGGTCTCTCGGACTTTGATCTCTCCGTGACTGTGACGAGTGGGGGACAAACGAAGTCAGCGTTCCAATACGTCTCCGTCGGGACCAACTGCGACCCGAGCCAAATCCTCTGCCCCGCTCTTCTCACCGCCGCGACTCCGACGGAGTTCGCCCTCCACGCGCCGGCGCCGAACCCGTCCCGTGGGACCGTCACAGTCCGGTACGACCTCCCGGAAGCGGCCTCCGTCCGTCTCGCGGTGTACGACCTGCTGGGCCGGGAGGTGGCCCTCCTCGCCGACGGCTCGGTAGAGTCCGGGTACCACTCGGCCCCGTTTGAGGCGCAGGGGCTCCCGGCAGGCGTCTACGTGGTCCGGATCGAGGCCGGTTCGTACGCTGAGGTTCGCCGGGTTACCGTCGTCCGCTGACACTGTCACAGAGGATGCCACTAATCGGCGGGGGGGAGAATCGGATACCCCCCGCCGCATCCGTACCGCACTACCGCAAGGTTCTGCTCTGGCTTCCGTCTCCCCAAAAGCTCCGGTGATGAACCGCCTCCCCCTCTTCGCCAGTTTTAAGCTCCTCCTTGTCAGCGCCGTAGTGCTTGCTCTACCCTCTTGTTCGCTCACAGATAGGGAGGCCCCGGAACCGCTCTCGTCCTTCCGGCTCTACCCGGAGACACCGCTGAGGTTCGACTGCGGGTCAAGCTCTCCCCTCTGCTCGTGGTCGGCCTCAGGCGCTCTCACAGATCTCTCGCTCCAGCGCAAAGGGGGAGACCAGCCCGGTTCGGGGTATGACTACCTCCGCCTCGTCTTCACCGCCGATGACACTACCCACGCCTTCGAGCTCCACGACCTCACGCCCAGTGACGTCCGGCTCGTCGTCGGTCGCCTGTACGATGTGGCGCTGGGGGTGGGTCCAACGTCCACCGGCGGGTACACATCGCTCCTCGTGACCGACGACGACGGCCTCGCCTTCTACGGGTCGAGCGTCCCAGCTCTCCCCGACGGCGGGACCCTCCCGCTCCTCGACGGGTGGGCGTTCGGGGTTGAGCCAGCAGAGTACGGATGGCGAGACGCGGGGTGCGGCCTCAGGGATACACCGCTCCGGCTCACCGTCGAGCACGAGGGCCGGCGGGTCAAGCTCGTCCAGGGGGAGTCGGTGCGGTTCAGCCCGCACACCGTCGAGGCTCGGGTGGTGAAGGAGTTCGACCTATCGGGCTACGACTGCACCGATCCCAACTTCATAGGTCTAAGCGTGATCATCCGCAGAGACGCTCAATAGTACTTCAGACGAACTTCCGGTAGGGGGGGTTATCGCAAGTATCGACCCACGGCGCCCCCTCTAGAAGCCCGGAATCGGCGTTGGCGTCAGGAGGCGTCTCTTAGGAACTGAGGCCGCGGCGAGATCTAGCCTCATCCGTTGCAGATCCGAGGTCCCGGAGGGCTGCCGATAATGCTGGCCGGCGGTACCTCAGAGGGGAGGAGGCGGCTTCCTTCTACGGCGTCCTACGTGTCTCGTAGAGCGCCGATCGTCCTGGCGGGTCCCCAAAGACGGGGCGAGTGCTCGGACGCGCTCAGCGGGGAGCTACGAGCCCCTGAGAGGCTAGAGCGTGTACGGGACGAGGATGAACGGGTGTCGCTCCGGCTTGAAGTCCTTCGTGTTCCGCGTGACGAGCTGGAGACCGTGGTGCTGAGCCGTCGCCGCCTGAATCGCGTCGGGGAGCTTCCACCGCTCCGTTCGGCGGAGCCTTCCAGTCCGCTCGGCGATGGCCAAGTCCATGTTTAGGAACGCGAACGTGCTCAGGAAGGCTGAAACGTCAGCGTGTCCGTCCTCCTCGGCTCCCGCGAGCACTTCGGCCACGGTGACGGCGGAGACCGCAAGGTCGGCGTGCTGGCCGAAGAAGGTGAGGGCCTCCGGCACCCGGTTCAAGCGGTCGATGACGATGACGGAGTCGAGGAGCATTAGCGGTCGGCCCCGGGTCGGTCGTCCCACTCGGTCCGAATGCGGACTTGGTACTCCAGCCCGTCCCCACCGGCCCAGTAGGGAGCGGCGGCCTCAGCCAACTCCCGGCGCTGCTGGATCAACTCGTCCTCCTGCTGGGACATGGTGGGGTACCCGCGGCCGCGGTCATCGGCCCTCTCGTTCAGGTTCTCGTTGATCCACCGGACGAGCTCGGCCCTCTCGCGGTCCGGTAGATCGGCGATGGCTCGTTCGATCTCTTGCAAGCTCATGGTCGGGTCCCGCTCTAGGTGTTGGTGCATTGTAGCCCGCCTGCGCTGCCTGTGCAATTGGACTCGGCCACGGTGTGTCTCGGGACGGACGGGGGCCGTTGGCGGAGCCGGTTATCCCCAAACTCACAAGACCTCGTGCTCCTACAGGAAGGGGTTTTATAGGAGTAATACAGGTTGGTGGGGTCTTAATGCGTAAGAAGGTGGGGTCTTAATGCGTAAGCCTACCCCAAAAGGCGGGGTTTTACCCTGGCAAGCTATTGTCCTGCAACGTTTTGTGGGAAGGTGGGGTCTTAATGCGTGGATAAGTCTCCCCGTCCACAGGTTGAGCGGCCCCTATTGGGCGGTCTAGGTCTTGCTGATCGAGGGCGCAGACGGATGCAGCCGGAGACGCCCGCGCGGCGTCTCGTAACGGAGCTGCGGCCACGCAGCGCGAATCTTCGTCAGCTCCCGCTTAGCAGAGCGGGCGAACTCTTTCCCTCCGGTGGGGCTGACGTAGGCGGAACCGAACTGCTTCTGCAACTGCTCCCAGGAGATGTTGACGGGCTGCTTCAGGTAGCTGACTCGGTAAGTGAGCCATACATACAGGTCGATGCCCAACGGGGAGCGCGCAAGCCCCCGTAGGATGTTCATATCAAAAGGAAAGGGCCGCTTGACGATCTCGTCGTAGAAGGGCTGCGAGAGCGTGATCGAGTGCCCTTCTAGGTCCCCCTGGTTGAAGTCCTCGTTGGTCCAGAACATCCGCACCATGTCGGCAAACTGGACGTTTTTGGAGCCGTATCCCTTCGGGCCGTTGTAGATGAACGAGACGCGGGCATTGAACAGCCGCCGCGCCTGCGTTCGCAGCCGTGTGATGCTCCCCCACCGTCCGCCGTGGGGGACGATATCGAGCTTGCCCATGAACTCCGCCAAAGAGTCCCCGAGGTAGATCTCCCGATTCCGAGTGCGGATCGCTTCGGCGATCACCCAGACGAGGAGCAGGCGCGGCAAGCTGCCTGCCGGAAGCTTCTCACCGATCCCAGCTTGGATGCCGACCGTGAAGTCCCCATTTTGAACCCCGACCTCTCGCAAGGCCGTCTCCTTGTGAGGGATCACGGCCTGCATCATGATCCGCGCCATGTAGCGCGTGTCCGGGTCGGTCTCTCCGAACCCGATCCCGAGTAGCTGGTCGATCTGCTGTAGCTGGGTTTTGCTCATGGGTGGTCCTCTCGATAGCGAGCCGGGGAAACGCGAGCGGTCCAGACAGGCGCGGTCAGCGCGGGACGTCCACCCCGTACTTCTCGAACAGCAGGCCGATGGCCTCGTGTAGGAGCGCCGTCTCGGTCGTGTCCCGCTCCTTCGCGAGGATGGCAAACCGGGTGGCCACCTTCTTCTCGACCCGGAAGTGCTTGCGTTTTACGTCGCTCGATGCATCTTTGCGTCTTGACACATCGGCGTCTTGACTCATAGCCGATCCCGCAGCCTCTTTCTCTTTCCGTTGCTTCGCCCCGACGAGGGCGGACAGATCGCGTTGCTTTGCCATTAGCTGACCTCCCATGCGAGGGCTTCTAGTTCGGTGAGAGCCTCACGGCTCAGAGCGCTCCACCCGTCGACAAGCAGGTTCGCATAAGCGGTCCGCCGGGTCAGGTGGCTCTCCAGCGGCGCGACCGGGACGGCGTCAAGCACCCGTGCCCGGTCGCGCCAAGCGGTGGTGTTGGCCCGGGTCTGGTTGAGGAGCAAGCGGGCACGCTCCGGCCGGTGCAGCTTCGCCGCCGTCTCGACAGCCTTGGCGACGTCGAGCGGCGCCAGAAGCAGCGGGATGACGACTAGGTCCGAACTCCGCTCGACCTCTGCCAACTCGGCGTCTGAGGCGCCGCCCTGCGTGTCGATCAGTACGTAGTCGTAGGTGTCTCCATCCTCGTAGTGCGCGAGGTTAGGGTGGCCAATGTGCTCCACAAAGCTGCTCGAACCACCGTCGAGTTCCATGTCCTGGACGGCCACGCGCTTCCGGGCGCGCTCGACCCAATACAGCGCGAGGGCGCAGACTGAGGTCGACTTCCCGGCGCCGCCCTTCTTGTTCACAAAGGAGATGACCCGCATAACCCTTCCGTCCGGTGAGTGAACGCAATGTACGGCACAGACGCCATTGCATCATTGCGCCAATGTGTCTTGGCGTCAGCTGCTTTTGGTTCGCTGGCCGTGTGCAGGTCCGGCCGAAGCGCTGTCGCCTCCCTCACCGCCCGAGGTCGTACCCCCGCTCGGCCTCCCGCGCCAGCGCCTTCGCCACCACGGCCCCGACCGACCGCGACACACCCGGCGCCGCCTTCTCCAGCATCTGCCGGTCCACGGGCTGGAGCGCCTTCCCCAGCCCCTCCACCCGCCCCGCCGCCACGTGCTCCCCCGGCCGCGCCGCCACCGCCGCTCGCGCTCGTTCGCGCGCCCCCTTCGCCTCCCTCAGCGCTCGCGGCGCCCGCTCCCTCTCCCGCTCCAGCGCCCGCCACCGCTCCCCGTACTGCGCCCCCTCCAGGGCCGCCCCCGACGCCGCCGCCCGGGCCGCGTCCGTCCGCCGCTCGACCGCGAGCCCCCCCCACTTCCGGTGCTCCGTCTCCCGGAGCCGCCCGAACCGCTCCGGCCGCTGCGCGAGCTCCTCGCACGCCCGCTCGAGCCCCTCCGTCCGGCTCAGCCGCACGAACAGCCGCTCGGCCCCGGCCGGGTCCTCGTACACCCCTCTCAGCCGGTCCCGGACCCCCTGCCACGCCCCGGCCACCTCCCGCTCCTGGTCCGCGAGCGCCCGGACCGACCCCTCGGCCGACCCCACCCGACGCCCCGCTCGCCCCGCCGCCGCCCGGAGCTCGGCCGCCACCTCGCGGTCCCGCTCGGCCCGGACCACGGCCTCCGCGTGCGGCGAGAGCCCCGCCGGCACCGGCCCCGTCCGCGCCTCGACCCGCGCCCGGTGCACGCGGAACCCCTCCCCGAACCGCTTCTCCAGCTGACCGCGCCCGCCGTTCCGGGCCACCGCCGACGCCTTCACCTCCCGGCCCCGCCCGTCGCGGACCACGAGCCCCCGCCCCTTCGCCCGGAGCACGTACCCCTCCTTCGCGAGCCGGCCCTCCAGGTCGTCCCACGTCTTCGCCCCCTCGAAGTCCCCCCGGAGGTCGGCCCGGGCCTGCTCCAAGGGCGGGCGCTCCCCCGTCCGCTCGGCCTCCCGCATCGCCGCCCGCTGCGCCCCCCGTGAGAGGCCCCTGGCGGGCCGCTCCTGGCCCTCCAGCCGTCCGAGCCGGCCCGGCACCTCCCGGAGCCCCCGCGCGCGCTCCTGGCCCCGCAGAGAGCGCTCCAGCCGCACCCGGTCCTGCCACCGGTCCCACGCCCGCCCCGTCTCCGGGTGGACCCGGTTGATCATCATGTGGACGTGGGGGTGCGAGCGGTCCCCGTGCGCGACGACCACGACCTCGTGCTCGTGCAACCCGAGGTCCCGGAGCGTGTCGCGCGCCACGCCCAGCATGACCTCGCGCGAGGCCGGATCGCTCGGCCCGCCGGGGAGGTCGGACGGGTCGAACGAGATCGACACGTGGTAGCACGGCTCGGTGCACCGGGGGTTCAGGTCCGCCGTCGCCTCCATGAACCGCGCCGAGCGCTCGACCGAGACCGACCCGTCCACCTCCCGGACCAAGCCCCGCCCCTCGACCCACGCCACGCGGTCCTCGGCCGGGACGTCGCCCTTGCCGCGCTCGAGGTACGACCCCAAGGCGCCGAAGCTGGCCCCGCTCGACGTCGACCCGATCACGGTGCCCCCCGGTCTGCCCGCCCCCGGCCGGCCGCCGTCCCACTCGCGGCCACACGGTCGGGGTGGTCGGGCTCCATGTCGGAGGCGATGAACGCGTCGCCCTCCGACCGCGGCGGGCTCACCCGGTCCATGGCCGCGAGCACGTTGGCCAGGCACGCCGCGACCTCCTCCGGCGTCACCGTCCCGCCCGCCCCGCCGAGCGCGGGGTCCGCCCCCCGCCCCGCCGCCCGGTCGGCCCGCGCCCGGTGGGCGAGCCGGACGAGCTGGTTCAGGTTCCGGCCGACCGCCTTCATCTCGCGGACGGCCTCGGCCCGCACGCCCCGCGGCCGCTCGGCCGGCCGCCGCCGCATCGTCGCCTCGCGGACGTACCGCGACGGGCTCACCTGCGCGTCCCGCGCCCAAGCCTCGACGCGCGCCCACTCCTCGGGGCTGAACCTCACCGACCGGACCACGCTCTTCTCGACGGCCATCGGACAAGCGCCGCTACCGGCGCGGGGGCGGGGTGGTGGTCTGTGGGTCCTAGCTCCCGGCGTTGAGCGCCCGTCGCGAAACGCCCACCGGGCTCCCCAACCTACGACGGTCTGGGCAGCGCGCCCACGGCCGGATGTGTTACATCCACTTGCTCGCATCAAATCGCATCAAATCGCGCGGATATGAGAGAGCTGCCGTCATACAGGACACAGCTCCCGCTTCGCTGAGGGCAATCACCTGGAGTTACAGGATCCATCTCAGCAGGTTGAAGGGAAAAGTTTCGGGATCCAGTTGCAATGACCTCCGCGCTCCCTACACTCGCCTCCTTCCGACGTAGCGCCTGCAAAACCCAGCGCCTACACGCCCCCTCGTCGTCCGCGACCCCACCACTCCACCGACGACCATGACACCCTTCGTTAAGACTGTCTCCGTAGCCTCCTCTCCGCTCTCGCCCTCGGGGGCACCCGCCCCTCGGAAGCCCAGTCCCTCCCCCCGGCCGCCGAGGTCGTTCTCCCTGACGGCTCGGTCACCTCGGGCGGTAGTCTTCCCCTCGACATCGTCCTCCAGGGCGACCTCTCTGACGTCACGGTCACCCTCACAGAGCAGGCCGACTCCGACACGCCCAACGCCTCCAAGGTCAAGAGCAAGCGCGCGCTCGGCCAGACCCGCAACAAGGAGCGGAAGCAGGTCAGCCTCGACCTCCCCAAGGAACTCCGGCGCCTGTCGAAGCGGAAGCTCCCGAAGCGGAGCCGGACCGACGTAGACCCCGAACCGAACGTGGTCGTTGTCGAGGTCACCGGCACGCTCCCCGATGGGACTCCGGCATACAGCGCGGAGGTGCTCACGTTCGTCCCGGCCGAGCCGGGGGAGAAGCCGAAGGCCTTCCGGGTCGTCCGACTCTCGGAATACCTCGCAGAGCAGGGCGGGGAGCCGGGGTCCCTCTACCTCGTCCCCCTCGGCGTCCCCACTCTGGGGCAGGGCGAGCCGGCGGAGGCGAAGCCGGGCGTCCGTGGAGATCGGTACATGGACGCCGACGGCGCCGTCCGCTACGACAGCACCTCCTCAGGGGCGAACGGCCAAGGCTCGCAGGGGGGCGCCTCGCAGAGCCGGTCTAGCTCAGGCACCACCGCCTCGGCGAGCGCGGCCGGCGTGACGACCGTGAACGTGAGCGGGTACGTCTACTACACCGACTACGCCGGTGTCATCCGCCCGCTCCCGTTCGTCGAGGTCGCCGTGTGGGAGGACGACGGGAACTCGGCGTTCGCCGCGCTTAACAACATCCTCGTCACGAGCTCGACTGGGTACTACTCGACCACCGTCTCCCACGATGACGGGGACGGGTCACTGGAGCTGTTCCTCGAAGTCCGGTCGGTCAACAGCCGCGTCCGCGTCGGGAATGGTTACTTGAGCGGGAAAACATTCTGCGAAAGTGGAAACAGCTACTGCGGCCTCGCACTAGCTAGCAACCAGTATTCATGGCGCGGACCT
>NZ_JAVTTN010000006.1:0-10291 GCF_032248475.1 Rubrivirga sp. S365 | reverse complement strand
CTGCGAGGCGAGCATCTCTACAGACGTCGGACCGGCGTATACTTTAACAGCATCAGCAGCTAGGTCCAACGAGACCGTGGCGGTGCCCACGTTCTGTATCCGGACAACGACCTCCCGGTCCTCACCTACCACGAGGCTAGCAGGAAGGTCTGATGTGACCCGAAGAGAAAACAGTTCGCCCTCCTCTGGTGTCGTTGTGTCCGGCTCTCGCGCAGGTTCCATGCCTCCTACCTGAGCGGTCTCTAGAGGGATGGCCGCTGGCGCGCATCCTGTGGCTGCCGCGGCGACGACCGCGGCAGCCAGAACGAGCCAGACAAGGTGGAACTTCAGTTGCACGTGCTGCACGTCTGGTAGTCACCAAGGTCGTACTGCACGGCATAGATCGGGTTGAAGTAGAACCCATTGCGCCCGCTATCGACGGCCCACACAAGTCCCGTTGCGCTGACGGAGGTCCGCCCATTCGGAAGAGTGCTGCCAAGGATGAACACTGGAGCCCCACTGTCACCTTCGTCGACGGCAGTCTGCCCGAACGTGGTGTTCGCCGCATACGTGCAGGTTATATATGTCCCCTGCGACCGACCAAGCGCACATGAACGTGAGCCAACCGTCGCCGTCGTCCATCCGGACCTGGCTCCCATCTTGCTCACGACTTGACCTGCTGCGGGGAAGCCCGTCTCACTCGTCACGACGAACTCGGGGTTCGACGAATTGACCGTAAACACGGGGCTGCCCGTAGAGTACCCCGTAGTCCGCGCGATAGCGCCGAGAGTGTTCGCCGAAGCTGACTGATTCTCGTATCGAATGAATGCGGCGTCGGAGTACCGGCATCGAGCGCCGCTGGGGCACTGGCTGTCTGTGGTCGAGGTGAGGTAGGGAGAGGGGTCGACCCGCTCCGTAGCGATGTAGCCGAGTCCGCTCGACGAATAGGTGGGCTGCCAGAACCGCGTGCCACTCACGCCGCCTACTCCCGAGGACTGTGTACAGTGGGAGGCTGTGAGGAATCCTCTCTCGCCGGTCGTACCGTCGACGACATTGAAACCGATGGTGCAGGTGTTGGTGAAGCCCGATCTCAAAGAGGTTTCGATCTTGACCCCCCCGATCCGACCGGAGCTAGCCGTCGTGCTGTTACCGGCGTACGAACTAAGGATGGAGGATGGGGCCGCCGCGAGTATGGGCTCGGCGATTTCCTCCACGACCACAGCCTCCAGCGGAACGCCGGCCCTGCCGAGGAAGGCCTGAGCGTCCGTCAAGGAGGTACCCGGATCGACTCCTAGAACGAGGCGGTTTTGGACCTCGTCGTTGTCAAGGAAAGTGACGAAGGGAGCAAGGCCGCCGTCGAGAATCATCTGACGCCAAGCCTGAAGTTCGACAAAGTCGTAGGTGCCCTCGGCCATGTGTGGCGTCGCCGCCTCCACGGCCGGCATCAAGTGGGCTGCGCCGACGAGTCGACCCATTTCCTTGAGCAACTGGCGCTTGGCTTTGTCGGGCTTGTTGTTCCCGTTGCCCGGACGGGGTTTCATCGTCACGACTAACGCCCGGCCGTCGTCCTCGAAATGGAATCCGCCGAGCCCTCGCATCCGCCCATTCAGGGCTACAAACATGCCATCTAGGTCCCTGACTTCGGTCTGCTTCGCTCCTGCCTGAGCGAGTAGGACGGCATCAGCCGTTGCTAGGCTGGCGTCGGGAGTGAATACGTCGTTCTGGGTCTCTACGTTGGAATCTGAGGTGTCGCAGCCGGAAGTCAGAAGGAGGCCGAAAGCCAAGACGGCGCAGGCGCGTGACGAACGGATCATGGGGGTGGTGGGAAGCAGGGGGTAGGCTTGAACGCTTCTTCAAAATCCAGTTCCAGCACTTCATCCGCCCCCTGCGATTTCGCTACTGAGTGGCGACCTCCTAGAAGTCTGATTATCGCAACTAGACCGGCGGGGTGCCCCTGCTGAGAGGCTGCAGAGGCGGGTTTGCCCGTGGCCGCGGGTTCAGCGATTGAGGCTGGCGGGGGCTCGCGCCTCAGTCCACGCAAAAACGGTCTGTCGAGGGCACCGTGATAACACCTGGCGCCGGCCACCTGGCCGGCGTCTCGAAAGAAGCGGTCCGGTTCGACTGTGGAGTTTTCCACACTGTCCACGCCTCTGTCTTTCACTAAGTGTCTTTGATCTACTTAAGGGGGACCTGTGGCGATCTGCCACAGCACCTATGGCGAATCGCCATAGGGCAACCCTCGCGCTCCACGGGCTTTTGTGGATAGCTCTAGGCACTCCGGCTCGGGCTAGCCTCAGTCGTCGGCAGGCAGGCCGCCCACGCGAACGGCGTACCGCTTGGTCATCCGGCCACCGTCGATTCCGTCCTCGGTCACGTCGAGGAAGCCGTGCTCAATGGCTCGCTTCAAGCCTCGGATGATCGAGGTGTTTGCCATACTCACGCCGCCGTCCATTCGGGAGCCGTCCTTGCGTTTGCGCCCGTGCTCGAACTCATCGAGGGTGATCCTCTGAGACGATTGGTGCCAGCCCCAGGTGTGTCGGATGCAGTAGAGCACGACCGCCAGCTCGCCCTGTGACGTGATCTCAGGAAGCCGTTCGATTAGGGCCGTCGGTGTCTTAAACCAGTTCTGGCGGGGCGGGTCGAAGCCCTGGAAATCGCCGGCCTCGGGACCGGGGATGGAACGGGCGTCGCCGCCCGATGTAGCTTTAGCCATCGGATAGTGCGCGCGCCTCGATCCTCCTTGCTTGCCGGCTGGAAGGGATCGGGGCGCGCTCCGTTTGTGGAGGGGCCGTCAAGCTACCCCGTTCCTCGCGTCCGTGGCGGAGGCCGGGCCGTCCGGCGCGCTCAGAGCCTCTAGGAGCGCGGCCAGCTTCCGGGGGCACTCCGAGCCGGGTTCAGAACTCGCGCGCAGCACAGGTCCAGCCAGGGGCCTCTGACGGGAAGGTGTACCGTTTATGCGTGGCCTCCGACGCGCCAGCCGAGCGCCAGCCCTCCCCTCGTGGCCCTTCCTCGCTGCAATCGCCGCCAGCGGGGCCGCGTGCCGCTCACACTCCTCGGGCAGCGCCGCCACGCTCAGGCGGGCCGCTTACGGTCCGCGTGCCCGTCTGGCCGGGCGGGCGCCCGGGGCGGGCTCACTCGCCGGTGTCGATCCGCTTGAACGGGTAGTGCGGCATCTGCTCGGGCTCCGGCGCGGGCAGCTTCAGCGCCCGAACCGCCTGCGTGACCTCCTCGAAGACGGCCCGCGCCTCGGCGCCCAGCTCGACCTGGCCGGCCTGGTTGGCGGCGCGGGCGATCTGGTTGAGGTTGGTCCCGATCCGGTTCAGCTCCCCCCGCGCGGCTAGGTCGATCCGGTTGGCGATGGGCTGGCCCAGCGTGCGACGTCGGACGTAGTCGCTCACCGAGAGGTGAGTCGAGGCCGCCCACTCCTTGACCCGGTCGCGCTCGGCGGGCGTGAGCAGGACGTGGAGTTGAGCGGAGCGCTTCTTGGCCGGGTCCTTTTTGGGCCGCCCGCCCCGGGCCTTCCGCTTGCGCACGCGGCGGGCCTCCTCGGACGTGTACGGCCGCCACGGGTCGTCGGTGGTCCACCCCTCGATGGAGTCGTTGCCCGGCCCGTCGGCGGGGTCGTAGCGGCGGGGCTCGGGGGGCGCGTCGCTGCTGGGGGCGCCCGCGCTGGCGGAGCTGTCGCCGGCGTCGTCGGGGCGGGCGGTCGGTTCGGTCATGGCAGCGCGCCGCCAGCGGCGCGGGGAGGGTTCGGGAGTCCAGCTTGAGCATCGGCCGGAGGCCGACTGCGAATGCTCATCAGGGGACGCGCCCAGCGGCGGAGCCGAGGGGGGCGGACGTTTTCCTGTAAAGGAAAACATTACTTGCCAAAATACAATCCGCGGTTTTGCTGTATGCAAAAATCCCGACGGCTCAGCCGGTGGGCCGGAGATGGTGTATATTTATTTTTGTATATCCGGTGTCCATGCCCGACCCTCCCAAGCCCGTCGATTGGATCGGCTCCTCGCTCGACGACGTGCGCGGCCTCCCGGCGGGCGCCTGTCGGGAGATCGGCTACCAGCTCGACCGCGTCCAGACCGGACAGCCGCCCGACGACTTCAAGCCGATGCCAACCGTCGGCGCCGGCGTCTTCGAGGTCCGGGTTCGAGACGCCGGCCGGGCGTTCCGGTCGTTCTACGTCGCCCGCTTCGAGGAGGCCGTCTACGTGCTCCACGTGTTCGAGAAGAAGAGCCAGAAGACGGCCCGGGCGGATCTCGACCTGGGCCGCACCCGCTACAAGAACCTCGTCCGCCAGCGGGCCGAGAACGGACTCTAACCCCACGCCCCCGTACCCATGAGCACGCCTCCCGGCCGTCTCCCTTCGACCCCCGAGCTCCCCATCGTCCACGGGTCGGGCAACGTGTTCCTCGACCTTGGGTTCGAGCCCGAGGAGGCGGCCAACCTTCAGCTTCGGTCCAGGCTTGCTATCGAGCTCGACCGCTATATCGAGGCCGAGGGGATCACTCAGACGGAGGCGGCCGAGCGGTTCGGAGTGAGCCAGCCGCGCGTCTCGGACCTAGTGCGGGGCAAGCTCGACCGCTTTACGATTGATGCGTTGGTGACAATGTTGGCCCGGGTTGGCCGTCAAGTTGAGGTGCATGTGATGCAGACCCCTGTCTCGCGCTCGGCAGCGTAACGACACTGTACTTCAGTCACGCGATGTTGCCCAGCAGTCTCACCTTACGATCACAGAGGTCGGATCAGCGCATAGATCAGCCTTTGTCGCCATTGCTCCTGTGCGAACCGCTACACAGGCACGCATAGAGTAAGTCCCCGAGGGGATTGTCACAGGCAGGGATAGAGGATCTAAAGCCCGTTCTTCCCCAGGCGAAAGGGCGAGCCCCATACCGATAGCGGGGACCACGGGCATTTGAGTCACGAAGATAGAACCCCATATGACCTCGCTGTCTGTAGGCGGAGGCATCTCTACAGACGTCGGACCGGCGTATACTTTAACAGCATCAGCAGCTAGGTCCAACGAGACCGTGGCGGTGCCCACGTTCTGTATCCGGACAACGACCTCCCGGTCCTCACCTACCACGAGGCTAGCAGGAAGGTCTGATGTGACCCGAAGAGAAAACAGTTCGCCCTCCTCTGGTGTCGTTGTGTCCGGCTCTCGCGCAGGTTCCATGCCTCCTACCTGAGCGGTCTCTAGAGGGATGGCCGCTGGCGCGCATCCTGTGGCTGCCGCGGCGACGACCGCGGCAGCCAGAACGAGCCAGACAAGGTGGAACTTCAGTTGCACGTGCTGCACGTCTGGTAGTCACCAAGGTCGTACTGCACGGCATAGATCGGGTTGAAGTAGAACCCATTGCGCCCGCTATCGACGGCCCACACAAGTCCCGTTGCGCTGACGGAGGTCCGCCCATTCGGAAGAGTGCTGCCAAGGATGAACACTGGAGCCCCACTGTCACCTTCGTCGACGGCAGTCTGCCCGAACGTGGTGTTCGCCGCATACGTGCAGGTTATATATGTCCCCTGCGACCGACCAAGCGCACATGAACGTGAGCCAACCGTCGCCGTCGTCCATCCGGACCTGGCTCCCATCTTGCTCACGACTTGACCTGCTGCGGGGAAGCCCGTCTCACTCGTCACGACGAACTCGGGGTTCGACGAATTGACCGTAAACACGGGGCTGCCCGTAGAGTACCCCGTAGTCCGCGCGATAGCGCCGAGAGTGTTCGCCGAAGCTGACTGATTCTCGTATCGAATGAATGCGGCGTCGGAGTACCGGCATCGAGCGCCGCTGGGGCACTGGCTGTCTGTGGTCGAGGTGAGGTAGGGAGAGGGGTCGACCCGCTCCGTAGCGATGTAGCCGAGTCCGCTCGACGAATAGGTGGGCTGCCAGAACCGCGTGCCACTCACGCCGCCTACTCCCGAGGACTGTGTACAGTGGGAGGCTGTGAGGAATCCTCTCTCGCCGGTCGTACCGTCGACGACATTGAAACCGATGGTGCAGGTGTTGGTGAAGCCCGATCTCAAAGAGGTTTCGATCTTGACCCCCCCGATCCGACCGGAGCTAGCCGTCGTGCTGTTACCGGCGTACGAACTAAGGATGGAGGATGGGGCCGCCGCGAGTATGGGCTCGGCGATTTCCTCCACGACCACAGCCTCCAGCGGAACGCCGGCCCTGCCGAGGAAGGCCTGAGCGTCCGTCAAGGAGGTACCCGGATCGACTCCTAGAACGAGGCGGTTTTGGACCTCGTCGTTGTCAAGGAAAGTGACGAAGGGAGCAAGGCCGCCGTCGAGAATCATCTGACGCCAAGCCTGAAGTTCGACAAAGTCGTAGGTGCCCTCGGCCATGTGTGGCGTCGCCGCCTCCACGGCCGGCATCAAGTGGGCTGCGCCGACGAGTCGACCCATTTCCTTGAGCAACTGGCGCTTGGCTTTGTCGGGCTTGTTGTTCCCGTTGCCCGGACGGGGTTTCATCGTCACGACTAACGCCCGGCCGTCGTCCTCGAAATGGAATCCGCCGAGCCCTCGCATCCGCCCATTCAGGGCTACAAACATGCCATCTAGGTCCCTGACTTCGGTCTGCTTCGCTCCTGCCTGAGCGAGTAGGACGGCATCAGCCGTTGCTAGGCTGGCGTCGGGAGTGAATACGTCGTTCTGGGTCTCTACGTTGGAATCTGAGGTGTCGCAGCCGGAAGTCAGAAGGAGGCCGAAAGCCAAGACGGCGCAGGCGCGTGACGAACGGATCATGGGGGTGGTGGGAAGCAGGGGGTAGGCTTGAACGCTTCTTCAAAATCCAGTTCCAGCACTTCATCCGCCCCCTGCGATTTCGCTACTGAGTGGCGACCTCCTAGAAGTCTGATTATCGCAACTAGACCGGCGGGGTGCCCCTGCTGAGAGGCTGCAGAGGCGGGTTTGCCCGTGGCCGCGGGTTCAGCGATTGAGGCTGGCGGGGGCTCGCGCCTCAGTCCACGCAAAAACGGTCTGTCGAGGGCACCGTGATAACACCTGGCGCCGGCCACCTGGCCGGCGTCTCGAAAGAAGCGGTCCGGTTCGACTGTGGAGTTTTCCACACTGTCCACGCCTCTGTCTTTCACTAAGTGTCTTTGATCTACTTAAGGGGGACCTGTGGCGATCTGCCACAGCACCTATGGCGAATCGCCATAGGGCAACCCTCGCGCTCCACGGGCTTTTGTGGATAGCTCTAGGCACTCCGGCTCGGGCTAGCCTCAGTCGTCGGCAGGCAGGCCGCCCACGCGAACGGCGTACCGCTTGGTCATCCGGCCACCGTCGATTCCGTCCTCGGTCACGTCGAGGAAGCCGTGCTCAATGGCTCGCTTCAAGCCTCGGATGATCGAGGTGTTTGCCATACTCACGCCGCCGTCCATTCGGGAGCCGTCCTTGCGTTTGCGCCCGTGCTCGAACTCATCGAGGGTGATCCTCTGAGACGATTGGTGCCAGCCCCAGGTGTGTCGGATGCAGTAGAGCACGACCGCCAGCTCGCCCTGTGACGTGATCTCAGGAAGCCGTTCGATTAGGGCCGTCGGTGTCTTAAACCAGTTCTGGCGGGGCGGGTCGAAGCCCTGGAAATCGCCGGCCTCGGGACCGGGGATGGAACGGGCGTCGCCGCCCGATGTAGCTTTAGCCATCGGATAGTGCGCGCGCCTCGATCCTCCTTGCTTGCCGGCTGGAAGGGATCGGGGCGCGCTCCGTTTGTGGAGGGGCCGTCAAGCTACCCCGTTCCTCGCGTCCGTGGCGGAGGCCGGGCCGTCCGGCGCGCTCAGAGCCTCTAGGAGCGCGGCCAGCTTCCGGGGGCACTCCGAGCCGGGTTCAGAACTCGCGCGCAGCACAGGTCCAGCCAGGGGCCTCTGACGGGAAGGTGTACCGTTTATGCGTGGCCTCCGACGCGCCAGCCGAGCGCCAGCCCTCCCCTCGTGGCCCTTCCTCGCTGCAATCGCCGCCAGCGGGGCCGCGTGCCGCTCACACTCCTCGGGCAGCGCCGCCACGCTCAGGCGGGCCGCTTACGGTCCGCGTGCCCGTCTGGCCGGGCGGGCGCCCGGGGCGGGCTCACTCGCCGGTGTCGATCCGCTTGAACGGGTAGTGCGGCATCTGCTCGGGCTCCGGCGCGGGCAGCTTCAGCGCCCGAACCGCCTGCGTGACCTCCTCGAAGACGGCCCGCGCCTCGGCGCCCAGCTCGACCTGGCCGGCCTGGTTGGCGGCGCGGGCGATCTGGTTGAGGTTGGTCCCGATCCGGTTCAGCTCCCCCCGCGCGGCTAGGTCGATCCGGTTGGCGATGGGCTGGCCCAGCGTGCGACGTCGGACGTAGTCGCTCACCGAGAGGTGAGTCGAGGCCGCCCACTCCTTGACCCGGTCGCGCTCGGCGGGCGTGAGCAGGACGTGGAGTTGAGCGGAGCGCTTCTTGGCCGGGTCCTTTTTGGGCCGCCCGCCCCGGGCCTTCCGCTTGCGCACGCGGCGGGCCTCCTCGGACGTGTACGGCCGCCACGGGTCGTCGGTGGTCCACCCCTCGATGGAGTCGTTGCCCGGCCCGTCGGCGGGGTCGTAGCGGCGGGGCTCGGGGGGCGCGTCGCTGCTGGGGGCGCCCGCGCTGGCGGAGCTGTCGCCGGCGTCGTCGGGGCGGGCGGTCGGTTCGGTCATGGCAGCGCGCCGCCAGCGGCGCGGGGAGGGTTCGGGAGTCCAGCTTGAGCATCGGCCGGAGGCCGACTGCGAATGCTCATCAGGGGACGCGCCCAGCGGCGGAGCCGAGGGGGGCGGACGTTTTCCTGTAAAGGAAAACATTACTTGCCAAAATACAATCCGCGGTTTTGCTGTATGCAAAAATCCCGACGGCTCAGCCGGTGGGCCGGAGATGGTGTATATTTATTTTTGTATATCCGGTGTCCATGCCCGACCCTCCCAAGCCCGTCGATTGGATCGGCTCCTCGCTCGACGACGTGCGCGGCCTCCCGGCGGGCGCCTGTCGGGAGATCGGCTACCAGCTCGACCGCGTCCAGACCGGACAGCCGCCCGACGACTTCAAGCCGATGCCAACCGTCGGCGCCGGCGTCTTCGAGGTCCGGGTTCGAGACGCCGGCCGGGCGTTCCGGTCGTTCTACGTCGCCCGCTTCGAGGAGGCCGTCTACGTGCTCCACGTGTTCGAGAAGAAGAGCCAGAAGACGGCCCGGGCGGATCTCGACCTGGGCCGCACCCGCTACAAGAACCTCGTCCGCCAGCGGGCCGAGAACGGACTCTAACCCCACGCCCCCGTACCCATGAGCACGCCTCCCGGCCGTCTCCCTTCGACCCCCGAGCTCCCCATCGTCCACGGGTCGGGCAACGTGTTCCTCGACCTTGGGTTCGAGCCCGAGGAGGCGGCCAACCTTCAGCTTCGGTCCAGGCTTGCTATCGAGCTCGACCGCTATATCGAGGCCGAGGGGATCACTCAGACGGAGGCGGCCGAGCGGTTCGGAAGTGAGCCAGCCGCGCGTCTCGGACCTAGTGCGGGGCAAGCTCGACCGCTTTACGATTGATGCGTTGGTGTACCAATGTTGGCCCGGGTTGGCGTCAAGTTGAGGTGCAATGTGATGCAGACACCACTGTCTCGCGCCTCGGCAGCGTAACGACACTGTACTTCAGTCACGCGGATGTTGCCAGCAGTCTCACCTTACGATCTCAGAGGTCGATCAGCGCATAGATCAAGCCTTTGTCGCATTTGCTCCTGTGCGAACCGCTACACAGGCACGCATAGAAGTAAGTCCCGAGGGGGATTGTCACAGGCAGGGGATAGAGGATCTAAAGCCCGTTCTTCCCCAGGCGAAAGGGCGAGCCCCCTTACCGATAGCGGGGACCACGGGCATTTGAGTCACGAAGATAGAACCCCCATAATGACCTCGCTGTCTGTAGGCGGAGGCATCTCTACAGACGTCGGACCGGCGTATACTATTAACAGCATCAGCAGCTAGGTCCAACGAGCCCGTGGCGGTGCCCACGTTCTGTAATCCGGACAACGACCTCCGGTCCTCACCTACCACCGAGGCTAGCAGGAAGGTCTGATGTGACCGAAGAGAAAACCAGTTCGCCCTCCTCTGGTGTCGTTGTGTCCGGCTCTCGCGCAGGTTCCATGCCTCCTACCTGAGCGGTCTCTAAGAGAGGGATGGCCGCTGGCGCGCATCTCTGTGGCTGCCGCGGCGACGACCGCGGCAGCCAGAACACGAGCCAGACAAGGTGGAACTTCAGTTGCACGTGCTGCACGTCTGGTAGTCACCAAGCGTACTGCACGGCATAGATCGGGTGAAGTAGAACCCATTGTATCGCCGTTGCGCCC
>NZ_JAVTTN010000005.1:0-49802 GCF_032248475.1 Rubrivirga sp. S365 | reverse complement strand
GCCGCCTGGTCCGGCGAGCACCCGTTCTGTTCGCCGGGCGCGGGCGCTGATCGCGCGAGCGGCGGGGTCCTGAGCGGTCCGCCCCCCGTCGGCGCGTAGCGTCTGCGACCTCGACGCCGCGTCCAGACGGGCCTCGTTCGCGCGCACGTATCCCGCACCCGCCTGGCCCGCCTCGGCTGCTCCGGCCCGAGCGGGGTCTGTTGTCGCACCCCGGACCAGCCCGAGCGCCCGTTTCGTCTCGGTCTCGCGGAGCTTGCCGAAGGCTTCGGGCCGCTCGCTCATCGCTCGTGCTGCCGCGTCAGGCCCCTCTCGTGCGGCGAGCCGAGCGAACCGCTCGCTGGCCGCTCCTGGATCGGCGTAGACCCGTCCGAGCGCTCGCGCGAACGTCTCGCTTTCCTGGGAGGCCCGTGCCGAGGCCCGCTGGGCGGCCCGCGACGCTCCGGCCTCGACCCGAGAGCGGGCTGAAGACGCCCGACCGTGCTCGGCCTCGACGCGGCTGAGCCGCCCCCGCTCAGCGACGAGCGCGGCCAGCCGGTCCACCCGCCCGCCTGGCCGGACGTCGCGGTGGGCGGCCCGAGCGGGGAGCGTCCGCGCTGCGAGGGAACGCGGTGGCGTGGAGCCGCCGTTGTCCGCCCCAGGCGCGAGATGATGGCGCCCACCTGCCCCACGACGGGCGGAGGCGGTCCGCGCAGCCAAGAGCGCGGCCCGTCCCAGACGCCTGGGGAGTTGGCGCTCGACGTCCGTGTCCATTTGTCCCCCGGCCCCGAGCGCAGTCAGACCTCCCCTCGCGATGCGGGAGGCGAGGAGCGCGCCCCGCGTCGAGGTCGCGGCCACGCCGTTCCGAGCGGCGCCCTTCCCAAGCACGTGGGCTCTCCGGGACCGGACCTGGTTCGACGTCCGGGACGGCTGGTGCTTCCGGGGGCGTCCTCGGCCTCGGGTCCATGGCGCTGGCCCGCGGGCGCTCGGGGACCCAGTGGATTCGCGCGCCGCTCGGTCCTGGCGGGGTGCGCTTGGCTCCCCCGCCGTCGTACGGTCCGCCTTACCACGGAGCGGGCCGAGCCGGTTCTCCAATCGCCGTCGGCTCACCGCCCGTGAGACCGACGAGAGCCGGGCCTCCCGCTCCCCGTCGGTCACGACGGCTTCCCGGCCCCGCCGCTCCACGCGGAGCCCGTGCGAGGCGAGTCGGCCGTCGAGGTCGGACCACGACCCCGACTCCCGGAGGTCGGCGAGCGCCTTCGCCCGGACCTCGGCCGCGAACCCCCTCTCGCTGTTCCCACTTTGAGCCTGCACTTCCAACGTGGGCGCCCCCCGTTCGAGCTCCCGATTCCGCCCCGTCCATCGGACGCCGAGCTCGCGCTCCTGCGCCTCCATCGAGGACCGGAGACGGTACCGATCCCGCCACGTGGACCACGCCTTGCCGTCCGGCCCGATGCGGTTCACCATGAGGTGGACGTGGGCGTGCGGCTGGTCGGTGTGCCGGACGACGAGAGCCTGGTGGTCGTCGAGGCCGAGGTCCCGGAGCGTCCGGTCAGCCGCCGCGCGGACCTCCGCCTCGGTCGGGTGGTCGTCGGGGTCGAACGCGATGGCGACGTGGTAGACCGGCTTCGCCACGCCGCTCGCAGCAGCCTCGTCCCGCATCTCGGCCGCCACCGCGTCGGGGTCGATGGTGCCCCCGTCCATCCCCTCCATCATGTTCCGGGTCTCGGCCCAGCCCACCCTGCTCTCGTCGCCGACGAGGTAGGCGCCGAGCGCCCCGAAGCTCTGTCCGGAGGAGGACGCTGCGATCATGTCCTCCCTCCTGAAAACCGGGTTGCGACCGAGTCTCGCGCGGACTGCACCGGACCTCGTTCGCACATATCTCCGAGACCCGCAGACGGACGCCGAGAGAGACAGCCAGCGGGCCGTCCCTCTCCCGTCTGGCGGTTGCGGAGCAGGGTGGGGTGTGCGCTCACGACGGGGTCCCGGTCTCGCCCTCTCCCGGCGACTTCCCGATGCGCGCGAGCGCCGACCGGACGTCGTCAATGGCGGCCCGCGCCTCGGTCTCGGTCGCTCCCCCAGCGTTGGCCCGGCGGACGAGTTGGTTGAGGTTCACGCCGACGCGGCGGAGCGCCTTCCGGGCCGCCGCGTCGGCGAGTGGGACGACGGGGCGGCCGAGCGCCCGCCTCCGGAGGAACTCCGAGACCGAGAGCCCGGCCTGCGACGCGGCCTCCCTGATCCGGTCCCTCTCGACCGACGTGACCTGGAACCCGACCTGGACCTTCGGCCCCTCCTCCGGCTTCCTCTTCGGCCGACCTGGACTCCCCCGCCGCCGTCTCGTCGCGGGCTTCTCGGACGACGCGGCGCGCGCCCCGGCCTTGGGCGGACTCGCCTGGTCCGGCCCCGATACGGCCTCCGTCACAGGGGAGGACCCGTCCGCTTTTTTTGTAGAAGAAAACCTCACTTGCCGAAAATCGCTTAGCTCTGACTCAGCCCCAAACTTAGGGCATGGGTCCGGGCTGATCAACCCCCGGACCGCTGGCGGACGCCGACTCCTCGTGACGGTCTGCCGCCGTCCAGGTCACGACGCACTGGACCGCCGGAAAACGGACGGACGCCCCCTGACCTCTTCGGCCACTGGTGGCCCCAGCGACGTGGTGACGGAGTGGGTGGACAAGCCAGCGCTCGACCCGCCCTCTCCGGCACTCGCCAGCGGACCGGCGGAGTCGAGTTCGGCAACACCCCGGCGGCGCTGGCAGACCGCCCGCCGGGGTCGGCGCCCACTGTCAAGGACTCGCACCTCGGCAACACGGGCCGACCGAACGACCGCGTCCGGATGCGCCGGAGTCGTCGGTCTTGCTGGGCCTCCCGACGGGTGGGCGGAGGGCTGGGCCAGAGAGGTCGCATCCGGTCTCGGAACGAGCTGCTGACGTTCTATCGACGCAGGGTCGGGCTCCGCTATCAGGGTCCGTCCCCCCCGACGTTGCTCATGAGACAGACCGGCCTAAAAGAGCGCGCTCACCTTCTCCGCACATATGCAGCCGCGCCCTCTTCGGGGACCCTCCCGCTTTGCGCCGCGGCGGACTCCGACCCGTTCTGGCACCTACCCGTTTGAGGCCTCCGGACCATGGATCGACGGCCGGGGGCCAGAGCCCATCTGAGCCATGCCTGAACCTCCCTTCTCCACACCGTCCCGGCCCTCCGTCGCTCGCCGGTTCGCCCGCTCAGTCGAGGCCCACGACGCCGCGCTCCGACCGGCCCCCGTCGTCTTGCTCCGCGCGCTGGCGGACGTCGTCGTGGGCCGAGAGTCAGCGCCCGGTGGGGGAGGGGTCGAGGACGACGGAGGACCCGACGCTCCCCGTTCGGGGGGGCACTCACAGAAGAACGGTGGGACCTCCCATGCCCGGCCCGCGCGAGCGGCCCTGTCCGTCGTCGCCGTCGCCGTCTGCGTGGGGGCGTTCGCGGGACCGTCGCCAGCGTCCGACGGCGAGGCCGGGGTGGGCCGGGCGTCGGTGGCCGCCGTCGTGGCCCTTCGGTCTCGCGCCGAGACCGCCCGGGCTGCCGACGGCTCCTCTACCCCCGAGGTCCGAGGCCTCGCTCCCTCGCCGATCGCGCAGCCGGACTCGGCCCGCCGCGCCGACCTCGCCCGCCGCGCCGCCGCGCTCCGCCAGCGGCCTGCCCTACCGCCCGGCCTCCCCGTCGGGGCGCCCGTCGCGGGTGTGGTCAGCTCGCCCTTCGGCCCCCGTCGGCACCCCGTGTCCGGCCGACTCCGAGGGCACAGCGGGACCGACTTCGCCGTCCCGCTCCGCACGCCGGTCCGGGCAACCGCCGACGGCCGCGTGCTCGCCGTCGGCGTGCGCTCGGGCTACGGGCTCACCGTCGAGGTCGAGCACCGCGACCCGTCGGGGCTCGCGACGTCCACGCTCTACGCCCACCTCAACGCCACGACCATCATGCCTGGGGCTCCCATCCGGCGCGGGACCGTCGTGGGCCTGAGCGGGGGGGTGGGCTTCGGCGCCGGGGTCTCGACCGGCCCCCACGTCCACTACGAGGTCCGCGAGCGAGGCAGCGCCGAGGCCATCGACCCGTCCGTGCTCTACGACCGCGTCCGGGCGTGGAGCGCTGAGACGGCCCGGCGGCGGCACGAGTTGGCGACGGTGATCCGGACCCTGCGACGAGCTCAGACGGAGCAGAACCAGACCAGCACTCCCCACACAGCGCCCCTCTCCCCCTAGACCGATGCCCCAGACGCGAACGGAACGTCGCACACACCAGACGGCCCGACCGTCGGTCCCTCAGCCGGACGGTTGTGGCTCCCCGGTCCGCTCTCCGGTCGCGCTCCCCGTCGGCGAGCGGGCCGTGCTCGGGGTCCTGCTCCGCTGCGCCGAGGGCGGCGGCTCAGAGCCCCTCACGGTTCCCGTCGGGGACGTCGCCAAGGCGGCGGGCCTCCGCTCCGAAGACGCCTGCGAGGTGGGCGCCCTTCTCCGTTCGCTCGCGGGCCGCGTCGTCGAGTGGAGATCGCCCGAGTCCCTGACCATCGCGCCGCTGCTCGCGGAGGTGACGGTGGACGGACCCGACTGCCGGTTCATCCTCTCGCCTGCGCTCCGCCGACGGCTCTCGCCGAACGAGCCGGACAGCGCCTGCGCGCTCCGGCCCCAGCTCGTGGAGTTCGGGCTCACCGAGGACCAGGTCGAGCGGGTCCTCGGCCTCCCGGTCGAGGTGGTCGAGCGGAACCTGGCCTACGTCGAGGGCGAGCTCGCACGGGGGCGCGAGATCGGAGCGCTCGGGGCGTACACCTACCGGGCCATCGAGGGCGACTGGGGTGGGAGCGCCGAGGCCGCCCGCCAGAAGCGCGCCACCGTCCGGCGGGCCGTGGCTGCCCAGGCAGAGGCGACCAAGAACGCCGTGTTTCCACCCCCGGCGCTCGCTCGCAGCCAGGCCACGCGGCGGGCCGAGGACGCCGAGGGGCAGAGGCTCGACGAGCACGTGGTTGGGCTCGCCGACGCCGAGCGGGCCGACCTCGACGCCGAGGCGGTCCGGCACCTCCAGGGCCAGGCGTACCACGGTCTCGGCGCCGTCGAGCGTGCCCTGGCGGCGGGGACCGAGGCCGACCTCGGACCCGCGGCGCGCGGTGCGCTCACGGCCGCGCGCCGCGACGTGATGGCCGACTGGCTCCGACGGGGGGCGCTCGCCGTCGTCGTGGGCCTGTCAGCGCTCGTCGTCGGGTGCTCCCAGGACGGACCCGAGGTGCCAGCACCGGCCGCGCCTCAGGAGCGCACGTCGCTGGCGTCCCCGCTCCTCGGCGTCTGGGACTTGGCCGATGTGGCCCCGGAGCTCGGCGACTGCCACGAGGCCTCCATCGGGTTTCGGTCTGACGGGCGGTACATGGCGAAGTCGGGAGACCAGGTGGTCACCGGCCGCTACGTCGCCGAGCCGGCCGTCGTCGAGGGCCGGGCCGGGTTCGTCGTCGCCCAGCGCCCGGAGGTCCACAACGGCCGACCCAACTGCCAGGGGGTCCCGGCCGACGTGTCGCTGGCGACGAGCCCGCCGACCGCCTTCGTCGAGGTCGAGCCCGGCGACCACGACCGCCAGCCCGAGCGCGCGAGGCTCTACTTCGGGGGCCAAGCGGAGCGGCCCGCCGTGCACCTCGTGCGCCGGACGCTCCACGATTAGCGCCGTCCCGGCCCCGGACCCTACAGCGCGGCTCCTTATATTTGGGCCGACCCACGATTCCGACGTCCCCCCGCCCGGATGACAGTTACGAGACGGACCAGCCGAGACTCCAGTAGCGACCAGAGCACCGACGGATCGCCGGACAGGAGAGGTAGCTCCGGCGACCAGGGAGACTCGGGCGCACCGTCCTGGCTCACTTCGGAGGCCAAGGAGACGCGTCGGACGACGACGCGGAGTTTCCGGCTCTCCCCGTCCGAGTGCGACCGGATCGACGGCGCGGCCGAGGGGGTCGGCATGACGACGTCGGCTTACCTCCGGTCCCGCGTGTTTGGCCCAGGGCCGGACATCGCCGCGTGGCGGCGAACCTACGAACTCGTCGTCGAGCTCGAGGCCGAAGCGGAGCAGCAGCCCCTCTCCGCTGAGCGGGTCAGGGCGTTCAAGACGGCCGTCGAAGAGATCGCCCTCGGCGTGTTCTCCGATGAAGAGGCGGGGGCCTAGCCCCGTCGGAGAGCGTCTTTGGCCGTCCTGATCCCACAGAGAAGCGTCGTCGTCGTCGTTTAATATGTTTAAGAACGTTTAGAACGTTTACGGCTGGTATCTGACTGGGGGACAACGAGATGCGGGCGATCAGATACCACTCTATGGGGCGTGAGGCACCACTCTGTGGGGCGAACCATACCACTCTATGGGGCGTGAGATACCACTCTGTGGGGCGAACCATACCACTTTATGGGGTGACCGGGAATCGCTGAATGGGAGCCGGGAGAGCCGTTTATGACACCCCGTCTCGCGACCCCTACCATTTTATGGGGTGAGGGGTACCACTCTATGGGGTCAGGGGCCTGGACGCTGTCGCTGGGGAGCCGTCACATACCACTCTATGGGGACGTGTGGTCTCTGAGCGTCTGGCGTATTACACTCCGTGCAGCGCGCCGGTACCGGCGGCTCCGCCGACCTTGCGCCCCCCTCGCCCGAGCGGTACCCTGCCCGTCCACCGCCCCCTTTCATGTTGCCCGGACCGCTGGAGATCAAGAAGCACGTCGGGGCGATCCACGTCAAGGCCCCGCTCTCGTTCCTCCAGCGGAAGGCGGCCAACGTCTTGCTCCTCAACGCCTACGACGAGCTCCCCGACGAGTCGGTCATCGAGCACTCGATCAAGCTCACGGACCTCGCCGAGGCCGTCGGGTTCAACTCCAAGAACTCGTCGTACCTCCGGGAGGCCCTTGAGACGCTCGTCGAGACGAAGGTGGTCTGGAACGTGCTCGACGCCGAGGGCCGGGAGGGGTGGGGCGCCAGCGGGCTCCTGGCTCAGGCCTACGTCGAGCCGGGGTCCGGGACATGCCAGTACGCCTATTCGCCCCGGCTCCGCGCGCTCCTCTACAACCCGGCGATCTACTCCCGGATCAACCTGACGGTCCAGACCCGGTTCAGCTCGGGGACCGCGCTCGCGCTCTACGAGAACTGCCTCCGGTTCCTGAACGTCGGGACGACCGGTTGGATCGATGTCGGCGACTGGCGGGGCCTCCTCGGCGTCGGCGAGGACCAGTACACGGCGTTCTCCGCGTTCAACCAGAAGGTGCTGGCGCGGGCCGTGAAGCAGGTCAACGCCCACAGCGATATCCGGATCGAGATGGAGAAGAAGAAGGAGGGGCGCCAGATCGCGGCCCTCCGCTTCAAGGTCACGGCGGCCCCCGCCTTCGAGACGGCCTCCCTGCCGAGCGGCGACGGCTCGTCGTCGGGCCGACTCCGGCTGTCCGAGTTCGGGCTGACCTCGAACCAGACGGACGAGGTACTGGAACTCGCCCCCGAGCAGGTCGAGCGGAACCTGGCCCACGTCGAGGGCGACCTGGTACGGGGCAAGAAGATCGGGAAGCTCGGGGCGTACACGTACCGGGCGATCACGGAGGACTGGGCGGGCTCGACGGCGAAAGGGGAGCGGACGCAGGCGTCGCTCTTCGAGGGGGCGGTGGCAGGAGCTAGCGCTCAGGCCCCGCCCGCGTCGGAGGTTCTGGCCGGCGAGGCCGCTCGGCGCGACCGGGAGGCAGCGCAGGCGTCGCGGCTCGACGCCCGCATCGCCGAGCTCGACGCCGAGGCCCGGGCGGTCCTCGACGCCGAGGCCGTCCGCGTGCTCCAAAGCCAGCCGTACCCCGGGTGGCAAGAGGTGGAACGGGCCATCGAGGGGGGAACGGAGAGCGACCTCGGCCCAGCGAGCGGGGGCGCGCTCCGGATGGCCCGGCGCGATGTCGTGGCCGTGTGGCTTGAGCGCGGCGAAGGTCAACAGTGACCGGCGTCGTTCTAATATCCTATTACCGTTATTGCAGGTATCGCTGATTTCCTTGAACCAGTCGACCCCAGACCTGAACCGGAGCGTGCCGGACGTCGAGGCCGATGAGCCGACGTGGGCGACCGTCGGAGAGCCTGGAGTCGCGTCTTACGCGGCGTTCAATCTGGACATGTTCGACCTCGAGTGCCCACGGGCTCGCATCTCGCCGTTCGTCTCCTACGCCGAGGCGGCGGCGTTCGTCCGTGTCAACTTCTGGTTCAACGGGGTCGACTACTGGGACGGAGAGCGGTGGGTGCTCGACGTCCGGGGCGAGGTGCTCCTGCCGGGCGGCCCAGCCCAGAAGCAGCGACTCCGCGAGTTGGCGGCGGAGCTAGCGCGCGCCGACTCAGCCCTCCGTCGAGCGGCCATGCTCCTCGGCCGTGAGGACCTGGCGGGCGACGCTCGGGGCGTGGGTCCGAGGCTAAGCGAGACGGCAAACGTGGTGGGAGACGCCGTGGTCCGGCTCAGGGCTGCTGCTGGTGTGCCGCTGGGCTAACTCGTGAACGTGAGGAAGAGCATCTCAGTCAGCTCTCGATAACTTATGAGAATGGCAATTCTCAGAAGTCATATCTTCCGCGACCGACCTCCTGACTGCTGGTGGGATCAAACAACGGGTGAAGCGACCCTGCAATAACGGAATGGCCCCGTCTGAACTTCCGGTCCCGTCGCTAGCCACCGTCGAGGTCGGCCGCCAGCGGCCCGGTCCTAACCCGGCGACCGTTTATCTCGCGCGCCTCGCGCCCGGCAGTCGTCGGACCATGCGCGGCGCGCTCGCGACTGTGGCTGCGATCTGCGTGCCCGACGCCGACCCGGCGCCCGACCCTGAGGCCTTCCCATGGGGGGCGTTCCGGACCGAGCACGCGAAGGCGGTTCGTGCAGTCCTCGCCGAGCGGTTCAAGTACACGACGGCCAACAAGATGCTCTCGGCGCTCCGAGGTGTCCTCCGCGAGGCGTGGGAGCTCGGACTCATGGAGACGGAGCACTACCACCGGGCAGCTAGCGTCCGCGCCGTCAAGGGGTCCTCGGCGGCGGCGGCCACGGGGCGCTCGCTCGCCCGAGGTGAGCTACGGGCACTGATCGAGGCGTGCCTCATGCCGGTGTCCCCCCGAAAGGGAGACCCGGCCGTCGTCACCGAAAAGGGCCAGCGCGACGCGGCGGTGGTCGCGCTCGGCTACGGGTGCGGGCTGAGGCGTGACGAGTTGGCGACGCTTAGGGTCGGCGACCTCGACCTGGTGCAGCGCCGAGCCGTCGTGCGCGGCAAGGGCAACAAGACCCGCGTCGTGCCGGTCCCGCCAGGAGCGTTCCACGCCCTCCGCGATTACCTCCGGGTGCGGCTGGCAGGCGTCGCTGGACTAGACGGGTCAGCGCTGGTCGAACGCGACGCGGAGGGCGGCGTGCCTCACCCCTCCCCCATATACAAGGACACGCCCCTCTTCGTACGGGCGCGGCGTGGCGGGCGGCTGGTGGCCAGCGCCGACGCGCTGACGGGCCAGGCGGTGTACCACGTGCTCCGCCAGCGGGCCGCGGAGGCGGGCGTGGAGGCGTTCAGCCCCCACGACTTGCGTCGGAGCTACGTCGGGGACCTGCTTGACGAGGGGGCCGACCTGTCGGTGGCGCAGCAGCTCGCCGGCCACGCCAGCCCGACGACGACGGCGGGATACGACCGGCGGGGGGAGCGGGCCAAGGAGCAGGCGGCCTCCCGGCTCGACGTGCCGTACGATCGGCTAAGCGAACGGTAAGAGCGCCTAGTCTGAGGGTTCCCCCTCGAACGCTACGACGCGCGGCGGAGCTGCCCTCGCGCCGTCTCCTCCCATTCGCGGTACTCCGTGGGGGACCTCCAGAACTCCTCCCAGGCGGTGTTGAGAAGCGCAGCCGTGGACTCCGCGTCGGGTGCGGCGCCGTCGTAGATCGTGAGGCCGAGGGAGAGGAGTCCGTCGTGGACCTCCTGGACGACGAGTCCTAAGAGGGCGTCGGGGTAAGCCGACGCATACGACGCCGGCCGTCTCTGGCCGAGCGTCTGCGCGAAAGAGTCCCATCGGTCCGCGAAGTGGCCCCGCTGCTCCGTCTCACCCAGGCGGTCCAGGACCATGGCTATGAGTTCCTGACGCGCGTGGTCCGCGGGATGCGACTCGTGCCCGACGTAGATCCCGGAGTCATGTGAGGCACAGAGATGGAGGTGCGCCCACGCGTAGGCCGGACCGCAGAGGAACGTCGCGATCGCGTCGCAAGTCAACTCGATCAACCAGGCTTGTCCCCAGTAGTCGTACATCCTGCGGTACGTGCCGTCCTGGGCCATCGGGTCCCCTTGCACTGTGCCCTCGCGGATCAGAAGGCTAAAATGGTTCTGGATGGCCGTCCGTGCGGTCCCCCACAGGATCGCAGCCTTCTCCTCGACCAGCAAATGGCCGATCTCGTGGTACAGGTCTGGGAGGTGGAGTAGGAAGTGCCTCTCCATCCTCGGTGCGTAGATGATCCCCGTACCGGTCATCACCGAGTACTGAGCGCCGTGGAGCGCGATCACGGGGCGGATGGACGGGGGCATGCCTGTCTCGGCGCAGATCTGCTCGAGAACGCCCTGCATGTCGTCCTCATCGTTGCGCCAGAGGTCGCAGAGCATCAGGAAGTGCTGCTCGACGACGGCAACCAAGCGCACCCATCCCCGATAGCTCGCGAGGTGCTGGTCTGCGAAGGTCTCGTCTCGAAGCGACCGGTCCGTGAGACGGTTCCGGATCTGCTCGAGCGTAGTGTCCAGGTTCGCTACTTGCGCGTCCAGGACGCCGCGGAGCGGGTCTGGGTTGTCGTTTGAGGCGAGCTTGTCGCGAAGCATCGACGCCCTCCCCTGAATCCAGGTGATAGCACCGGGGAGGTAATCGGTCATCTACGGGGCTGCATTCGGGAATGGAGCTCCGTGACCTCGTCGTTCAGGCTCGTCAGGATGGCGCGCAGGAGGTCGACCGTGTCTTCTTCGACCTCGTCAGGGCGCACGTCCTCCTTGGCGAGGAACTCTCCGAGCAAGCGCTCCGCTTCACGGGGGTCCGATTCCAGACGCTCGCGGAGGCGGGACCGGATGGACTCGGGGAGCGACGAACGGAGGCCCGCCGACTGACCAGACGACAGAGCGTGGAGCACGTCCTCCAAGAACATGCGGGTCTCCTCGGTGAGCGTGAGGTCCTCCTCCGTTTCCGCGTAGCCCTGACGCGACTTCCGGAGCCGGAGGAGCCAGTCGTTGTATTCGGAGAGGCGGGTGTTCCACCTCCCGTACGTGTGGGACAGCAAGCCGAGATCGCTCATGAGCTCCCCCTCTGGGGGTCTGGTTGGACTCATGGCAGGATAGGGAAGACGCGGAGCTCTAGTACGCGGAAGCGTGACACGCTGCGGCGTAGGCGAGCGGCACCGCCGGAGCGGAGGGGCTCAGGCCACGGGGGCCTCGCCGTAAGCGAGCTCCTCGTGATCGACTTCGCCGCCGACGGCCCGGAGCATCTGGTCGGTGTACCTGAGGACGAACGGGTCACGGATACAGCGGTCGGGCGCCGTCCACGCGAGCTGAGCAAGAGCGAACACGTCCTCGGCGAGGGCCTCCACGGGCTCGTCGCCAGCCACCCGCTTGATCAAGAGCGGCTTCGCTGTCCCTGGAAGCTTGAACGGTCGACCGGTGGTCGAGAGAAGGGCCTCGTCCTCGGACAGGCCGAGCCACGTCCCGATCATCGGGTTCTGAACCGAGAGCCGCCCCCCTCCCTCCCGGATTGCAAACAGTCGGTGGCCAGCGGCAGAGCGTTTCGGGAGCGCGATGGCGGCCGCCACCCGAACTCCAGCGTCTCGCATGACCTCCTGGAACCCCCTCACCTCCCCAGGGAACATCCGGCCGTCGCGCAGGAGGACGACACGGTCCGGGAGTCCGCCGAGGAGAGACCGGACGTCGTCGAGGGCCACGGAGAGCACCCCGTACACTTGACGGCTCGACAGCTTCTCCGGTCTCGCGGCGACACTCGAACGGAAGAAACACGTCCGCCCACCCCGAGCCATAAACGTGAACCCGGCCGTCCCATCGAGGACATCGAGACCGATGTACAGGGTCTCAGACGCGCTCGAACCTCCCTCAGCTAGGACAAAGGGCCACTTGTTGTTGAGAAGGAGGACTTTGAGCGCCACGTTCCGGAGGTAGCCCTTCGCCCTCGAGGCCGCGCGGCGGTCCTTCCGGAGCGCCCACAGGTCGCCCCCCCCGCTTCGCGGTGCCCGCTCGCGCTCGAAGAACCTGGAGAACGAGTCTTGGTGGATGCAAGCCACGTGGAGCGACGGGGGAGCGGAGAGGTCGCTGGTAAGGGTAGCGGCGAGCTGTGGGTGCGCTTGCTGCGGAAGAACGGCGAGGCAGTACCCAGACGGCCTGCCGTTCCGCTGGTTCAGCGCACTTTGTACGGCGCGGACCTGACGAGCGAGCCCTCGGCCGGGGTTGTCGTACCAGATCACCGTGGGGTCGTAGCGAAGGGCTCCGTCCGAGAACGTGCGGACCTCCCGCTGGAGAGCTCCGAGGAAGGGCGGCCATAACGTCCTCTTGATCGACTGGGGAACGAGGACCCACTGCTCCCCGAGCGAACCCGTCTGCCACAGGCCGACCCCCCTCCTCTTCAGGAGGGCGAGACGCTCCTGCGGGTACTGGGCGACCTTGTCGCTAGGCGTGTGGAGGACGTACCCACCCCCGAACTCCAAGTCGGGGACGGGGAAGACCTTGGAGGGCACGGCTGCCGGCTCGAGCTCTACCGAACCGCGCACGTCTCCGATGGTGAGCGGCCCGAGCCTCCGCGCGAAGGCTTTAGCGCCGTGCAGTCGGACGTCCGGGTCTCGAATGGCGTGGTCGCGGTGGAGTCGACTCTGGCCCATCGCCTGCATCTCGTGGGTCGTGACGATCCGGTGACAAAGGTGCGCGAACCCGTTCTTACGCTCGCTTCCCGCCCACGTGACGTAGCTGATCGCTGTGGCCTGGGGGTCCAAACGTCCGGACCACTCGGGTAGGTCGGACCGCCAGCGGTCGCGCGTGTGGTCGTACACCGTGACCCGCTCCCCGTCCGCGTTGACGAACTGGATATCGGCGACGGAGTCAGGGAGGACGGACTGGACGGAGACCTCGTACCACTGGTCCCCGTAGTGGTACACGCACCGGGGCTTACCGTGCCCCCGGCTCTGCCCCTTCAGGAACGCCTTGCGGTCAGACGGAGCGATGTGCTCAGGCCAGGGGTCGGTTTGAGCGTACCGGACGGTCTCGCTAATGAACACGACGAACCCCACGCCAGCGATGTGGTCCACCCGGACGTTGTGGCCCTCGAAGACATCGATGGATCGCCTGTCGTCGTGCCCGTTGGCGGGCTTCTTGTCGTAGAAGGCCCGGCCCGCCTGGGGCTGCCAGAGGCCGCGGTCCCCCCAAAGGGGAGCGCTCACGGCCGACTGCAGAAAGCGGGTCGCCAGTCGTCGCGACGTGGCGTCGTCGTCGGTCACGCGCAGCACGCCAGGAGCCGCAGGACGGAGGGACGCAACGCGGGGCACGAGGTCGTACGTCTCGGCAGGCTCACCGCACCCGTCGGGCACGTAGACCATGACCCGGCCGTCGTCCCCTCGCTCGATCTCCGCCGGCCCACCCACGTCGCGGCTGACGAGTCGACGGAGCGCGATCCGGTTCTGCTCGAAGGCCTGGTCCTCCTCGTCGAGCCCGACGATCGTCCACGTGCTGTAGGGGCACGTCTCACTCTCGAACGTGATCGGGAAGGCGTTGGTCAGGACGGATTCAGAGGTCACGGCAAGGGGAGCGGAAGGGGCACCATTGACACGTGCGGGGGCTCTCGGCAGGGGCGAGGTCCGCGGGGTCGGTGCTAGAAGAGAGGTCAGAGAAGGAGGCGAGCCGGCGGGCGGATCGGAAGAGCCGGTCTTCGGCTTCGATGGCTCGGTCCTCGTTCCAGTCGTGTTCGTGGGTCTCGCCGAGGAGGAGGTTGACCTCGACGAGCCGCTTCGGGAGCTCCTTCACCTCCGGTGGGAACCGTCCCGTCGCCGAATAAGACCCGGCCGGCGCGAAACGGTCGGTGCGCTCCAGGAGAGACGCGTAGAGCGCGAGCTGGGGCGCGTAGTCGTAGACGTGGGACTCCCCGACCTTCCAGTCCACGACGGCCAGGTCGTCTGCCCCGGCTGCTAGGAAGTCGACCCGGGCCATTACGGGGACCCCCATCTCTTGCACAGAGAGCCCCACCTCCCAATTCGTCCACCCGGGGTAACAAAGCCTCTGCTGGACGAGCTCGACCTCGTAGAACGCGCGCAGGCTGGTCTCGATGTCACGGAGGGCCTTGACCTTGGCGTCGGCGAACCCCTGGGGGTCGTCCGGCGGGAACTCGTCCTCCCAAAGGGCGAGGTAGTCCCCGGCCGCCTTCTTCTTGGTCATACCGACCTCTCGGTACCTCCGATCCGAGGAGAAAGCGAGCTGGCGACGCGCCCGGCCAAGGGCGTAGGCCACGGTTTGATCGGGAGACGGAAGCCCGTTCCGGTACCACCTGGGGAGGAGCCACTCCGAGATCACGTTATGGACGAGGATGCCTCTCCACGCCGGAAGTCCGAGGACGGTACCCAGGATGTTCGCTTCCCGCCGCGCGCCCCCCCACTTCGCCTGGGGACTGGCGAAGACCTTCCGGTACCAGAACTGGCGCTGGCACTTGCTGATCGACCACTCCGCGCTGTTTGACCACTTGAGGGCCATCGCTACTCGGCGTCGGCCACGCCCGAGCCGACGTCCGGCGAGTCCGCGTCCGGTCCCTCGGGGTGGCCCGGCTCCGATGGACCAGAGCCGTCACCACGCCGTGCGGCGAACGCGAAGGGGCTCGACGCGGAGGGCAGGGGCAGCAGGGGCAGGATCTGAGAGCCGACATCAGGGCTCGAGGGCGCGGCGGACGCCCGTTCTGTGGGGGGATCGGCTGCCATGACGGCCTCTGCGAGCGCGACCTCCTCGGGCGTCGTCGGAAGGAGGTCGCCCCGGTCGCGGAGTCGGGCACGGATGGAGTCGGTGAGCATGGGGGTCGGGGGTCCAGGATGGGGTGTGACTACGGGGTAAACCCGCGCTCGGCGAGGGCCGATTTGACTTTCCGGAGAGCACGCTCACGCATCTTGCGCACGCCTGCCGGGGACACGCCTAACTCGTCGGCGAGGGCTTTGGACACGGCGTTCGAGAGCCTCTGGTGCTCTGCGCCGGGCCGGACGTGGAGGAACGTGACGCGGAGCACCGTCCGCTCCCGCTCTGAGAGAGCCGCGAGCGCCTCGTCCAGCGCTCGCTCGCGCGCCGTCGGGGCCGGGCGGTCCTCCGAGTCAGGCGCCGCCGTCTCGTCTACCGACTCCAGCGTCGCGAAGTCGGGCGTGCGCCGGAGCGCCGAGCGGAAGAGGTTCGCGGCGATCCCCCCCAGCCAGGCGCGAGCTCGGCGCCGGGAGGAGTCGGGGTCGGAATCGGCGCCGTCGTAGGTGAGGGCGCGTTCGAACGCTCGGACGAGCGTGTCGTGGACGACGTCGTCCACGAGGCCGGGGCGCAGGGAGCCCTCGTAGGCCCGCCGACACACGAACGTGAGGTACGGTCGGTGCCGTTGGTAGAACTCGGCCCACGCCGCGTTCCTCTCGTCAGCCCCCCCCGCCGCCATCCGGGCGAGCAGGTGGTCGTCGGTCCACCCCGACCAGTCGGCTGCGGGGTCTCCGAGAGACGGATGAGGGGGCACGGGGGCAGACGTAACGGGGCTCATCTGATGGGCGGGGGGGTGTCGGCAGGGCGACGGGAACAGGATACGCGGAACCGTGACGGGACCGGGCGCACCCGCGAGCTGTCACGGTTCGGTGTATCCCCTCCGACAGCGCCACACGGCGGCAGGCGTCCACTCGGGGCGCCCCCTCGCCGTCGCACCCCACCCCCCACAACCATGACCCCATACACTTTCCACGTCTTGCGGAGCGCCGAGAACGGCGAGCTCTACTGGCACCTCAAGGCCCGAAACGGCGAGATCGTCGCCGCCAGCGGCGAGACCTACACCGACCTCGGCGGCTGCCTAGGCGGCCTCTACGGCTTCAAGCTCAACGCCGAAGCAGCGCCCCTCAACGACCGGACATCGGCCACCGCGCCGGGCCGCTTGGGCGACCACGAGTTCGAGCTCTTCCGCGACGAGGCGGGCGAGCACCGCTGGCGGTTCCAGGCGGGCAACAACCAGATCATCGCCACGAGCGGCGAGGGCTACTCGTCGAAGGGCGGAGCCACCGACGCCGTCGCCCGCGTCAAGACGAAGGCTACGGACGCCGAGGTCGAGGTCGACGTGGACGAGCCGGTCGACGTCGAGGCCTGCGCGAAGGCCGGGCACGGCGCGCCGAAGGCGAAGCGGTACCGGATCCGGATCGACCGTCAGCAGCACGTGCTCGACCGTCCGAGCGTGACCGGCCGGGACCTCCTCGCTACGGCTGGGAAGCAGCCGCACACGCGGTTCCGGATCGACCAGAAGCTCCGCGGCGGTGAGGTCCGCAAGATCGGCTACGAAGAGTCGGTCTCGCTCTGCGCCCCGGGCGTCGAACGGTTCATGACGATCCCCCTCGACCAGACCGAGGGGTAACCCGGATGGGGCCGGTCACGGTGGCCGGCCCCTCCCTTGCTCTCATCAAGATGACAACGACCTCCCCACCGCTTCGGCGCCAGTTCGACCTCCAGGAGGAGGACAGAGAGTACCTCGACGCGAAGGGCCTCCCCTGGGAGACGCTCAATGAAGGCGGCGTGCTCTGGCTCCTTGTCCACGAGTGGCCCGTGCCCGACGGCTACACCGCCCGGACGGTGTCCGTGGCCCTCCGGCTGACGGGCTACCCCAGCGGAGCCCTCGACATGGCCTGGTTCAGCCCCGCGCTGGCCCGGACCGACGGCAGCCCCGTCCGTGCCACTAGCGTCCGGACGACGATCGGCGGCTCACCGTGGCAGCGGTGGAGCCGCCACCGGACGGCCCAGAACCCGTGGCGGCCCGGCGTTGACGGCATTCCCACCCACCTCGCCCTCGTCGAGCATTGGCTCGACCGAGAGTTTGCCCGGGCATGAGCCTGGAATTCCCATGACCGCCCTCTCAGACCTCCCCGCCACCACGCTCCGGCTTTCCGGCCGCCAGCACGCCGACCTGGCGCGTCACCTCCTCCCGGGCGACGGGTGCGAAGCCGTCGCCCTGCTCCTATGCGGACGGGCTCTCCGCGACGGCCGCCACGTGCTCGCGGTCCACGAGGTCGTCCCCGTCCCGCACGACGCGTGCACCGAGCGGACGCCGGTCCGTGTTTCGTGGCCGACGAGCGCCATAGAGGAGGCCCTCCAGAGGGCCGCTTCGCGTGGGCTCGCAGTCGTGAAGGCGCACAGCCACCCGACCGGGCACCCGGCGTTCAGCGCGACCGACGACGCCTCCGACGGCGACCTCTTCCCGTCCGTCTTCGGCCGGACCGACGACCCCGGCCCGCACGGGAGCGCGGTCATGCTCCCCGACGGTCGGATGTTCGCACGGACAGCGACCGACGACGGCCAGGGGGGCGTCCGGTTCGCGCCGGTCGAGCGCGTGGCGGTGGCCGGAGACGGCATCTCGGTGTGGTTCCACGACGAGGTGTGCGGGGAGGCCGAGAGCGCGGGCGTACCCGAGTTCGCGAGGCGTCATGCCCAAGCGTTCGGCGCGGGCACGACGGAGCGGCTGCGGCGGCTGTCCATCGCCGTCGTGGGGTGCTCGGGGACCGGGAGCCCGGTCGTCGAGATGCTTGCGCGGCTGGGCGTGGGCGAGCTCGTCCTGGTGGACCCCGACGTGGTCGAGGAGAAGAACCTCAACCGGATCGTGAACGCGACGCGGGCCGACGCCGAGGCCGCGCGCCCGAAGGTGGACGTGCTGGCCGACGCGGTCCGACGGATGGACCTGGGGACGCGCGTCGCGCCGGTCGCGGCCTCGCTCTTCGATCCGTCCGTGGTGCGCCGCGTGAGCGCGTGCGACGTGCTGGTGGGGTGCGTGGACACCGTCGACGGGCGCGACCTCCTAAACCGCGTCGCCGCCTACTACTCCGTCCCATACATCGACGTGGGCGTCCGGCTCGACGCGGACGGCGAGGGGAGCGTGGACGGGATCAACGGGACCGTCCACTACCTCCAGCCGGGCGGGTCGAGCCTGATGAGCCGAAAGGCCATCACACCGGAGGCCCTCGCCGCGGCGGCGCTGCGGCGGACGGACCCCGAGGCCTACGAGGGGCTCCGGCGCGAGAAGTACGTGCTGGGCGTCGAGGAGGACCGGCCGGCCGTCGTGAGCGTGAACACCTACTTCGCTGCGATGGCCGTCAACGAGCTGCTCGCCCGGCTCCACCCGTACCGGATCGAGGCGAACGGGGAGTTCGCGACGTACCGGGCCAACTTGGTGCAGGCCCGGCTCCTCCAGGAGCCCGAGGGTCCCCCCTGCCCCGCACTGTCGCGGAGGGTGGGCCGCGGGGACGTCCGCCCGCTCCTGGGGATGCCGGAGCTGAGCGAGCGGGCCAGGATGCCGCTTGAAGGCTCGGCCGAGGGGCACCGCCAAGCGGCATGATCGACCTCCGACACATTGTCCAGGCCGTCCGGGCCTCAGCCCTCTCCGCGTGGGCACGGCTCCGCAGGGTACTCCCTCGCGGGCTCGGTGGCTCCCCCCCACCCCGCTACCGCGTCGAACGGGCAGGCGAGGTCCCAGACGCCCCCGAGGTCGGGACGCTGTACGTCGTCGGCGAAGGTGCCCACGAGTGGTACGCCGTCTTGAGGTGCCCGTGCGGCTGTGGGGAAGCGCTCGTGATGAGCTTGCTCGCCGACGCTCGGCCCCGCTGGCGGGTGCTGGTCGACGACGATGGCGCTCCGAGCCTGTCGCCGTCGGTCCACCGCGTGGTCGGGTGCCGGAGCCACTTCTTCTTACGATCGGGACGGATCGACTGGTGCGGGCCGGACCGGGATGTGGCGTAGCCCTCTCGGTTCGAGAGCTGCTCTTCGCGAGGTCGGGCTATAATGGCCGCTCGTTCTCGGACGGCTTACCAAGGGCCGACCTAGTCCACTATGACTCTAACCCCTCGCGAGGCGGCGTTCGTAACCGGTAGCGACGTCCGACTGGTCCAGCGCGCCGTTGACGGCGGTGTGGTGCAGAAGAGGACCCGGACCGTCCAGGGCCGCAGGACCCGCGTGCTCGGGCGGTCCGAGCTCCGGTTCTTCGGGGCGCTCCGGGACCACGAGGACACGCTGACGCCGACCGGGCGGCAGAAGCTGTACGAGGCCGTCCAGCGGCCCCGGGGCGGCAAGGCGACGCTGGGCGCGTTCGTGGTGGACGTCGAGGACGTGGACCGCCAGATCGAGCGGCGGTTGGCCGAGCTCGACCGGATCAAGAGGCACGTCGAGCTCGGCGCGGGCGGGGAGCCCGTCCTGAGGGGGACCGGCGTGCCGGTCCACGTCGTGGCCGCGCTCGCCGGAGCGGGCGGGGTCGGGGAGGCCAGCCGGGCGTACCCGTCGCTGTCGAAGGCGTCGGTCGAAGCAGCGGTGGCGTACGCCGAGGTGTACCCGAAGAAGGGGCGCCCGTACCCCGCGCGGAGCCTGAAGCGGGTGCTGGGCGGTCTGGCGTTGCCGGACGAGGTGTTCGGCCAGGCGAGCGACGGGGCTGGCCCGCGCGAGGTCTCGCTCTAGCCGGGTGCGCTTCGTCCTCGACACGAACGTCTCCCCCGAGGTCCAGGAGGGTCCTGCCGGGCACCCGAAAGTCCGCGCGTGGCGGGTGGGCGTGGACGACGCCGACCTCCGGCTGAGCGTGATGACGGTGACGGGGGTCCGTCGAAGGACCGTTCGGCTGGCGGAGCGGAAGGCCGAGGCGGCGCGCGCGCGGGCGGAGCGGTTCGACGAGCTCCTAACGACCTACGTGGGGTGGGTGGTGGCCGCGGACCAGGGGGAAGAACCGCACGGACGCTCCGTCACTCCAAGTCGGCGGCCGGAGCTTCTGCTGTGGGGCTGTAGATCTGCGTCTGGTCCTCGGTGAACACCTGCACGAGCGCCTGGCGCCCGAGGAGGCCGAGGGATCGCCGGGCCACCAGGAAGAGGTCCGCCTCGGGCTCCGTCGCCAGACGCGCGTCGGTCGCGACGTGGTCTGTGCCGTCGAAAACGAGGGTGTATGCGTCGGACTCCGGGGGGGCCATCGCCCCGCCGAGGTACGCGGCGATCCCGAGCACGACGTTGGCGATCGTGAACCGACACGTGAGGATGACGTCGGCGCTGATGTCGGTCAAGCAGGCCGGGTCCGAGGGGCCAGTCGGGTTCCACTGGAAGCGGAGCGTGCCGTCGGCCGTGCCATCGGCGAGCGCGAGGGCTTGAGCGATAGCGGCCTCGAGGGTGACCGCCTCGTCGAGGGAGAGATCGAGCGCGTCTTCGACCTCGAACCGCTTGGCGAGCTCCCACGCGCGGTCCACGGCGTCGAGGACCCAGTCGGGCGGGAACCCGTCGGGGGTCCGGTCAGGTGGAGGCGACGCGGGATCGCCGCGGAACTCGAGCGCGCCGCCTTCCTCGCCGAGAACGCGGACGGCGAGGGGCGCGGCGCCGCAGGCCTGGGCGACCATCGCGCGTGTGAGCGCGTTGAGGGCGCGGAGCTGGCGGACGGGGACTCGCTGGTGGGGCTCCGGGGAGGTCACGGTCACCGTGGACGGCTCACCGAAGCGTCCGACGATGTCGAGGACGGGAGCCGTCACCCGCACGGGCAACCCGGTGAGGGGGAGCCCCTGGGTGGCTCGGGTAGACACCGCCGTGGGGACGTGGAGGGTCGCGGGGATGCGGACGGGGCCGCCGGGCGCCTCGACGACGAGCGTAACCGGCCGCTCCGGGGCGGGGGACTGGACGAACATGCTCGCCCCTTCGACGACCTGGGCTCGCCCTTCGTGCTCGGTGCCGAACCGGGCGGGGGCGACGCGAAACCTGGGGACGTGGACAGACGGGCGGAGCCGGAGTTCGGCTTCGGCGAGGGAGCACTCGGGGGACTCGTCGAAGCCGAGGTCGATGCGGACGTTCCCGCGCTCGTAGCCGACGGTGGAGACGGCCTCGAGCTTGCGCGAGGAGTAGTCGGACAGCGACGGGCCTATGGCGTCGGCGAGCGCCGTGAGGAGGGCGGCGGCGCCGTGCGCGTCGAGCGGGGGGCGGTCGTCGTAGCGGAGCCGGAGCGAGAGCTTGTGGAGGGCGCGTCGAGCTTTGGCACCCGCGCCGACCTCGTTGGCCCACTTGCGTTCCTGGACGTCCCGCCAGTCGCGGGCATCGACGTGGTGGAGCCAGACGCGCTGGGGGGTGTCCTGGCCGTCGAGCTCGGCGACGAAGAAGAAGGCGGGGTCGGGGGACTCGACCAGGCGGACCCAGTTGCTGAGCTTGACGTCGATGAACCCCTTTGACGCGTCGGTGGCCTTGACCTGGACGCGGGCGCGGAGGGGGAACGAGTCGGCGTGCCGGAAGGGGTCAGGCGTGGCCTCCGTGCCCGCCTCGGGGTTGGACTCGACGATAAAGTCCCACCCGGCCTGGTCGTCGCCGGACTCGTTGACGACGAGCCCGGCGGCGCCCGCCCAACTCCGGAAGGCGTCGGCCCCGATCTTGCCGATGGTGTCCTTGGTGCGGTAGCGACGGGCCATAGGGGGGCGGGCGGGCTGGCCTGTGGCGTTCAGGCGGCGAAGGTGTCGGCGTCGGCGTGGCGGGCCTGGCCGAGCGTGGCGAGGGTGTCGAGGAGGTCGGCGACGGCGGCGCGGGGGGCGCGCCGGAACCGCTGGGCGACGGCCTCGACGGTCATGGGCCGGTCGGCCTCGCGGAGCACACGGCGGAGCGCGAGCGCACGGGCAGCCGTCTCAGCGGGCCAGGCCTCCGGCTCGGCGGCGCTGGCGGCGACCGTGGGCGCGTCGAGCGTGATCTCGGCCTGGGTCGTCTCGCCGGGGGCCTGGAACGCCGGACGGAGGTAGCGGACGAGCCCGGCGGCTTCCTCGGCCTGGCGCTCAACGTTGAGGGCGACGAGGTGGACGAGAATCTGCTGGTCGGTGAGGTCGGCGGGCCAGCCGTAGGCATCGGTGACGGCGGCGTCCAAGGCGTCGTGGGTCTCGCGCAGGATGGCGACCTGACCGCGCTCGTAGTCGGTGCGCTCCTTCTTGCTCAGCTCGCGACCCTCGCGGACGGCGTCGAGGGCGTTGTAGAGGTTGGTGAGCGTGAGCGTCGGGTGGTCGGCCTGGACCCGGCGTCGGTGGGCGTCCAGCCGCTCGCCAAGCTGGCGGACGGTCTCGCGCTGGGCGTCGGTGGCGTCGGGGAACGGGAAGGGCTGGAAGGTCTTGGTGCTCGTGTAGCGGGAGTCGTTCCCCTTCCCCATTCGCCCGCCTGCGCCGAGCGACCAGACGACGTGGACACGGCTGGAGAGCACGCCGAGGGCGTAGGCGCCGTCCAGCGTGACCGCAATCAGGGCGCCGTCGGGCAGGATGTCACCGTCGAGAAACACGAACACGCGGTGCCTTGATACCTCCGAGGTGGCGATGTAGCGCGGGAGCCCGGCGACCGACTCGCGGAACGCCGGGATGGTCTCGCCGTGCAGCCACCAGTTCTCGCGGCGCGACTTGCGCTTGTTCTGGTCGCGCATCGGCTTGACGTTGTCGAGGACGTGCTGGTAGAGCGTGGGGGCGGTCTCGCGCGCCTGGTCGACGGTGAGCCCGTAGAGGTCCACCACGCGCACGTCGCGGTTGGCGCGCGTGATGTCGCTGCCGTTTCGGAAGCGTGGGAGGTGCCGCTCGACGCCGTCGGTGGTCCCGAGTCCGAGGCGGACGGCCTCGTCCTGCGTCACCACGAAGTCGCCCACCAGCTTGGCGCCCATGAAGCTGAGGTCGGCGTTGGCAGCCAGCGGCTCGACGCCGGTGATGTCCACGCCGACGGCGAGGTCCGCGAACACCTCGCCGCGCGTGGAGACCGTCTCAACCTCGCGGGCGTCGTCGGTCTCGCTCTTGGTCTCTCGCACGACCTCGACCCGCTCGCCCTCGGCCGGGCCGGGCACGCCGACGGTCATCGCCACCCGGACGGCGGCACCAAGCGCGACGTCCACCCACGGGTGATCGGGCACGGCGAAGGCGAGCGCCAGCGGTGGGTCGGCGCCAAGGTGTTGCTCGACGACGCGACGGTTGAAGGTCTGAGTGATGGTGTTGGTGGTGATGAAGGCGAAGCGATCCGCCCTCCCCTCTCGGACCTCTTGGGCCGCCTTGTGCCACCAGTACATCACGAAGTCGGCCGAGCCGGGGACGGCCGGGTACGCCGCACGCAGAGCCTCGGCGTACCCGTCGCCGAGCGCCTCGCGCATCATCTGGCTCCCCACGAAGGGCGGGTTGCCGATGATGAAGTCGGCCTGGGGCCAGGCGGCCGGGCGTGCGCCCGTGTAATCGTAGACCGTCGTTTGGGCGTCGGTGTCGGGCACCTCCTCGCCCGTCGCGGGATGTGGCGTGGTGGTCCGGCCATCCCACATCGTGACGGGCTCCCCCGCATCGTCCAAGCGCGGCGTCTTGGCGGCGTAGTCGAGGACGGCGTCGCGGTTCTCGACGTTGCCGTAGGCCCGGAGTACGGGGTCTGAAAGGCCCTGCGGTCCGCCGTGGGTGCGGAGGTGCCACTGAAGGTAGCCGATCCAGAGCACGAGGTCGGCGATGGCCGCTGCGCGCGGGTTGACCTCGATGCCAAGGAGTTGGGCGGGCGTGACGGCGGCGCCTTCGAGGTCGAGGTCGGAGATGCCGTACTGCGCGAGGGCCGCTTGCACCTCGCCCTCGATCCGTTTGAGGTGCTCCAGCGTGACGTACAAGAAGTTACCCGAGCCGCAGGCCGGGTCGAGCACGCGGACCGACGTGAGGCGGGCGAGGTAACGGCGGAGTTCGGAGAGGACGGCGGCGCGGGTGGCGCGGTCGTGGGCGTCGCGGGCCTTGCCACCTTGGGGCGCGGTCTCTGCAGCGTCGGCTTCGATGAGCGCGACGGCGGCCTGGGTGGCGTCCCACTCTTCCCGGAGCGGGTCTACGACGGCCGGGACGACCAGGCGCTCGACGTAGGCGCGGGGGGTGTAGTGGGCACCGAGCTTGTGGCGCTCCCTGGGATCGAGGGCGCGTTCCAGGAGCGTGCCGAAGATGGCGGGCTCGACCTCGCGCCAGTCCGCCTGGGCGGCCGTGAGCAGGAGGTCGAGCTGGTCGGCATCGAGAGCGAGCGCGTCGGTCTCGGCGAACAAGCCGCCGTTGAACCGGCGGAGCTTGGCCTTGAGCGCAGCCGAGAAGCCGCCCGCGTTCATCGTCGTCCACAGGTTCTGGAGCGCGTCGGGGAGGACGTCCAGGTGGTCGCGGTACTCGGCGAGCAGGCCCGAGAACGAGCGCTCGGGGATCAAGCGGGAGTCCTCGGCGAACATGGTGAACAGGCACCGTGAGAGGAACCCAAAGACGGCGTCGGGCGCGGCGCCGGACGCCTCGAAGCTGGCCGCCAGCTCGGCGAGGGTGGCGGCGAGGTCGCGCGTGACGGCGGCCTGGCGGCGGGCGGGGTCAAGGGCCTGGGGGTCGGTCCAGGCCAGGCGGAGCCGGTCGCGGACGTCGGGTTGGCGGAGGTCGTCGAGCGTGACGCGGTACGTCCGGTTGTCGGGGAACGGGACGTAGCGCTGGGGGTGGCCGAAGTTGGCGTAGAGGTCGAGGCAGTGCCCGACGTCGCAGGCGATCACCAGCGGCGGGACCGGCTCGGGGTGTCCGTCGAGGTCGAGGTTGCGGGCGTAGCGCTCGGCCTGGCGCTTGGCGGCGGCGAGCGTCCGGTCCCACGCGGGCGTCCCGCGGCGCCCGTGGCCTGCGGAGCGCGCCTTTCCCTTGCCCTTGGCACGGGCCGCGTTCTCGGCGTCCACGCCCTGCTTGGTCTCCAACACGAAGCACCCGCGCTTGTAGAGGTCGATGCGGCCGGTTCCAGCGTCGGCGGCGTCCTGAAAGTCTACGGGCCGCTCGAACACGTAGCCGTCCCGGGCCGGGTCCTTGGTGGCGGGCTCGGGTCCGGGCACGCCCAGGAGCGCCGCTAGCTCGATCAAGAACGGCTGGGCGTTGGCGATCTCGGCGGCCTGGGCAGGCTTCCAGCGCGCGACGAAGGCGTCGAGGGCGGCGGGGTCTACGTCGTCGGGGGTAGCCGGGTCTTTCATAGGGACAGTCGGTGGACCACGAAGCTACCGGCACGGCCCCCAGCGAGCCGCGGGGCCTGGGCTCGGGCAAGCGTCGCAGACCCCACTCAGCTCCGTCACTTCGCCCGGCAGACGGAGCAACTTACTTTCGTTTGTTTCGTTTGATGGCATCCCTCCCGACTGGACCTCGACATGAGCGACCCCACCGTCTTCGACCCCCGGTCCCTCCCGCGCCGAGCGCTCGCCGCGCTCCACGCCCACCGCGCGGCGCTCACCAAGGCGGCGGACGGCGAGCACGAAGGGGCCACGCTGTCCGTCCGCGTCGGCGACGGGGACGCCGTGGACCTCCCCCCCGCCCTCGCGCGCGTGGTGGCGGCGGCGCTGGCGGAGGTCGCCGACGGCCACGCCGTCGAGGTGCGGACGGTGGCCGAGGAGCTCACGACGCAGGAGGCGGCCGACCTCCTGGGCGTCTCGCGCCCGTTCGTGGTCAAGCTCGTTGACGGAGGCCAGCTCCCGGCCCGGCGGGTGGGGACGCACCGGAGGGTCCGCCGGGCGGACGTGCTCGCGCACCGGGAGCGGATGCGGGCGACGACGGCCGAGGCGCTCCAGCAGATGAGCGACGACGCCCAGGCGCTGGGCCTCTACGGCGCGGACCCGCGGATGCCGGGGGCCGAGGGGCCGCCGTCGTCGGCACCGGCGTAGCGTGCGGCTCGCCCTCCTCGACGCCAACGTGCTGTACGGCGCGTTCAGCCGCGACGTCCTGCTCCGGCTCGCGGCGGCCGGGTTGTACAGGCCGCGGTGGACGGACCGGATCGAGGCGGAGTGGGTCGGGGCGCTCCTCGCCGCGCGGCCGGACCTCGCCCCGGAGCGGCTGGCTCGGACGCGTGCAGCGATGGCGCGGGCGTTCCCAGACGCCGCAGTATCGGGGTACGAGGGACGGGAGGACGACCTCCAGTTGCCCGACCCCGACGACCGGCACGTGCTGGCGGCGGCCGTCGAGGCCCAGGTCGGCGAGGTCGTGACGTGGAACCTCAGCGACTTCCCGGCGGCCGTGCTGGCGCCGCTCGGGGTCGAGGCCGCGAGCCCGGACGCCTTCGTTGGCTCGATGCTGGAGGAGGACCCCGACCGCGTCGTCGCTGCGATGCGCGCGCACCGGGCCGGACTCCACCGGCCGCCGTTGACGACGGGGCAGTACCTGGGCCACCTCGAGAGGGCCGGGCTGGTCCGCGTCGTCGCCGCGCTCGTTGAGCGGACGGACGACCTCTGACCGTTACGCAGGCTCGACCGCCTGCCAGCGCGAAGGGCTCAGCCCGCGCCGTGTCCGCACGGATCTAAGGGGCTAGGGATCGAGGCAAGGGGTAGCCGCTGAGGTCAGCTCTCACCGAGGCGACCTCGGACCGGGGCAACGAGCCCTCGGGTGCGCTACGGCTACGCCGCCCGATCGGCGCGGAGGAGGGGGATCGACTCTCCTACTAGGTATCGGGCCGCCTCTTCCCCCGTCCGGCACGTGACGACGGACCGCCCGAGGGGTCGGACGAGCCGACCGTAGTACTGCGCGGCGTACGTCAGGAGCGGCCGGTGGTCCGTCACGAACACGGTCCGCGACCCGGCCATCCGGTCTCGCACGGCGACCTCGAACGCCTGGAGGCGGGCGACCATCGGGGGCTCGACGACGACCGCGCGCGCGAACCGGAAGTCCCACACCTCGGTGAACCCCGGCTCCCACGCCGGGTGATCGACGAGGGCGCGCGCGGCGCGGAGCGCGCTCTCGCCGCTCACGTCGTCCCACGGTTGGACCAGCCCGAACCGTCGGTCGGGGAAGACGGCGACGGGGTGGGGGGTCTCGGCAGCCATAGTCGGCCGTTAACCGTTCCTTCACGTCGCGGTTGCACTGGGCGCCCAGATCCCCCCTTCGACTATCCAAAAGTAGTTCGCAACTCGGTATCAGCGGACGCGGTCGGAATCCAATCGCTCGTCTGACGCGCTTGGCACCGGCTCCGCCGTCGGTCCCGGGAACCGGCGGACGGCCCGGATGACGCCTCGTCCGTCGCACAGAGCGAGCTCAATGTCGGCCCCCCACCACACGTCCGCCTCAATCTCGGCCGCGGCTTCGAGGTGCCCAGGCCACCCCGGCTCACCCGCTCGAACGAGGAGGGCGCCGCGCCCGTGGCGGTCGGCGATGCCGAGCGAAACCGGCCCGGTCTCGACGGCTCTTCGTTCAGGGTCGCCGGGCTCCTCGACCGCGACGACGATCTGGACGCCCCCCGGACCCGCCAATGCGCGGGCCTCGCCCGGACGGGCCGCCAGCGGGCCGTCGGGCCGGGTCGAAGCGGGCTCTCCAACGTGGAACAGGTGAGTCATTGGAAACGAACGTAGTGGGGAGGCCACGAAAACGAGACCCTGTGACCACGCCGTGTCACCAGCTGCCACAGTTCGCCGACTACGCAGCGCGAGCGGGACGCACGGGAGTAGCCGGGTGCTCACGGCCTGCGAGCCACGCGAGGGCGGCCGCCCGCGAGATCACGGCTCCGACTTCGGGGACTCGTGCGACGACCTCGGCCTTGAACGCCTGGTAGTGGGCCTCGGATGCCTCCTCACCCACGAGGGCGACGAGGACCGACCGGGCACAGTCGGCAGGACCCGAGCCGCCGTACCCCCACTCGGGGCCGGACGGCGAGTGGCGAACGACGTGGGGGCACGTCATGCGTGCCACGCCGTCGGCGTCGCGCCAGAGGCGCACGGCGAGGACGGGGGGTGAGGGCTCTGCGCCCAGCCCACCCCCGACGCCGTACGGGGCCGGGGGTTCGGCCACCGCCCCACGCTGGCGGCGCGGGGCGGCGGGCGCCGAGGCTCTGAGCGCGTCGAGGGCGGCCCCGAGCCCCGACACGCGGACGTTGACGCCGAGCGTGACCGGGAGCTCCCGCGCGCGCCGGTCGAGGCCGGTCACGGCCTGGAGGTGGACCGTCACGCCCGGGCACTCCCAGACTCCGGAGAGCGGGGTGTCCAGGAGCGGGGTGAGCCACGAGACGTGCTTCGGCTGAATCCGGCCGATGCGCTGGAGCGACCCGTCGGACCGGACGGCGGAGACGGTGAGGCTCCCGCCCGAGCCCACGGTGACGGCCAGCCGGGGCTGGGACCGGATGGGAAGCTGGTCGTAGAGTGACAGGGCCTCGACGGCGTGCTGGTGCGCCTTAACGCCGATGAGCTTGGTCGGGACGGCGAGGTCGCGGAGCCCGTGCCGGAGCGAGAACGCGACGGCGTCCAGCGCTTTCCGCGTGACGTAGGACGGGGAGAGCTTGGACCCGTGCTCGAGGACGTGGTCGGCCCACCGGGCCGCCTGGTCCGTGAGGCTCTGGGTGTTCGTGTCGGCAGGCCGCGTGCGGGCCGACGTGGTCGTGGGACGGTGGAGGGAGAGGGACATGACGCGGGGTCGGGTTGGTGACTCGGCACCCCCGGCGTGGGGGCGCTCGCCCACCGGCGCCCCCTTCGTCGGGGAGCCCGTCTGCCAACCGCTCCCGTTCCCTCGTCGTCCGTCAGGTGCCGTCCCCGAGCACGCGCTCGACGAGTCCGATCAGGTCCTCCTCCCCCTTCGTAATGCGCCCGTCGGCCTCCGCCACCCGGCGGAGGTCGGCGAGCACCCTCGCCCGGTCTGTCGCCCGGAGGCGGCGGCCGACGCGCTCCAAGACCGGCGCGAGTGCGACGGCGCCGGCGTCCACGAGGGCCGCCTCACGGAGCGCGTGGTCGATCCCGGCCGGGTCCTGGCCGGGGACCCACTCCCCGAGTGCTGTCCGCACGGCGTCGATCTCACGGGGGTCGAGGTCGCCGTCGGCCCCGAACGCGAGGGCGCGGTAGAGCACGGCGAGGTCGAGGAGGAGCGGGGCCATTCGGAATAGACGGGCAGCTCGTCAAGCTACCGGCGAAGCTCCGGGGCGTCCGCCGGAGGGCGCCCCGGAGCCCTACCCTGCTGGGCTAATACTCGGAGGGCAGCAGGACCGTCGTCGCCGAGCGGTCGGCCTCGGTGATGACCCAGAGCCGACCACCGGCGGTCTCGTAGGCCGAGAGGACCCGGGCGCCGCCCCCGACGGCGTGGTCGTTGGCCCGGGCGTCGTGGTCGGACAGTTCGCCCCAGTCGCCGCGCTGGTGGCGGTGTAGGAGCGCGATGACGTCGAGCCCGTTGGAGCGGACGACGTCGAGGGCGCCGGGCGTGGCGACGACGTGGCCGAGAGGGAGGCGGACGGCGCGGGTAGAGGGAGCGTTGTTCTGGACGGCGGGCATGGCAGCGGTGGCTGTTCGGGAGGGGTCCCCCAGCGTGGGGGCGTTCGCCCCCCGACGCCCCGCACTGGGGGACCCCGTCCGCGCGCTACATCAGCCCCCGCTCGGCGAGGCTGGTGTGCCCGTGGTCCGTGATGATGAGGTGGTCGTGGACGGGGATGCCCATGACCTTGCCCGCCTCGACGAGCTGGCGCGTGACGGCCACGTCCTCCCGGCTCGGCTCCGGGTTGCCCGACGGGTGGTTGTGCGCCAGGAGCACGGCCGCCGCGTTCGCGAGCACGGCCGCCTTGAACACCTGCCTCGGCTCGACGATGGACGCCGCCAGCCCGCCCACACTGGCTATGTGAATGCCCGTCAACGTGTTGGCGGTGTCCAGAAAAACGACGACAAACTCCTCACGGTCGCGGTCGGCGAAGTACTCGGCCAGCACGGCCGCCGCGCCAGCTGGCGAGCGGACCTGGTCGCGGGTCGGGAACGTGAACGTCCGCTCGCGGACGAGCCGGGTGGTGTAGAGCGGGACGCCGGAGAACAGGGCGTCCCGGTAGGCGCCGTGTCCGGTCGGCCCATGCCCCTCGCGTGGGCGGACCGCCAGCGCGGGCTCTCGGACGACAGATTGAGGGTCCGCTTTCGTAGGCGCGGGGACCGAGCCGTAGAGCACGGTCCGCCGGGCGAACCACGGCGCGTCGGTCTCCACGCGCCGGAGCCGTCCGTGGACGGCGAGCCGCCGGGCGTGGTACCGCTGGCGGCGGTCGAGCACGGGCTGGGGGACGGCGGGCTGGCCGCCCACGCGGTCGCCGCCCTCAGGCATCCTGGCCTCGATGTCGCGCAGCACGCGGAGGTTGAGGGCGGTCAAGTCGCTTCGCGTCGCGAGACGTGAGGCTTTGGGGTTCTGGGTCGCCATGTCAATCGTGGCATCGCTCCGCACAGGCACACGTCAGCCGTGGTGGGAGCGCCCCCGTCGGCCGACGCGCTCTCGCGGCCGACGGGGGCGCCCCTCGGCACTCCTGCCTCCCCCGCACCCACCTGTTGCAGCAAAAAAGAAGCCCGGCGACCCACTTGGGTCGCCGGGCTGAGGGGCTTTCGCCTCGGGGCTACTCGTCCTCGGTTTCGCCGTAGGCGTCGGTGCAGTAGAGGAACTCGCCGTAGCTCGCCCCCGGCGCGACGGTGTCCCGGTAGCTCGCCCGGTAGGCGTACGGGCTCTCGTCAGCCACCGCGTGGGCCTCGGCCCAGGCCTTCCGGTCGTCGGCCCAGTCGAGCCACGCCGCCGCGGCCTCGTGCGCCCGGCTGATCGCGACATGGACCTCCTCGGCTTGACCTGCGGTCACGTGGTACCGCAAGACCGGGCCGGTCCCGTAGGCGTCGGTCTCCAGCCGGATCAGGGGGGCGACCCACAGGGCGTCCTCCGGCGGGAGCTTGCCGAGCAGGTGCTTCTCCGTGTGCGTGCCCGTCCGGTCGGCCACTTCGAGGAACAGGTGGACCTCGTCGGCCGCAGGGTCGTCGGGATCGGTGATCGCGATCCGAGCCACCAGCTCCGGGTACTTGTCCCCGGCCTCGGCCCGAGCGGCGAGCCGGGCGAGCCCAGCGGCCTCGCAGTCTTGCAGGAGCGACGGAAGGATCAGGCTCTTCGCGCGGAGCCCGAAGCTTGCCCTCAGGGCGTCCTCCTTCATGAGGTGCGGATGGAACTGGGGGCACGACGTGCGCCGCAGCCAGCACGCGAAGCGGTACCAGGTCCGGGCCTGAGCGTAGTGCGGACGGGAGTAAGTGCGGATCATAACAGGGCCTCAAAGGGGCTCGTGAGAGCCACTGCGCCCAGGGGACCCGAGTGGTCCCCGCAGCCAGCGGCTTACAAAGCCAGCAGGCGTAAGGCCGGACAAAAGGGTCAACAGGGCCGTCCGCGGCCCGGGTGGAGCGCCCCCGCGCGGAGGGACCGTCGGAAAACCCGAGCGGGGGTTTTCTGTCGCAGCGCGAGCACGGGGCGAACGACCTTGACGCTGTCCGGCCGTCGCCTAGATTGCTAGAAACCGCTGCCAACACCCCGCCCCCACCTGCCGGTCTGCGCCCAGCGGACCGGCAGGGAAACCTGACGGGGCCGCGAGGCCCCGCCCTCATGCGGCGCGAAGCGCACGCACCCCGGCACCGCCGACCCGCGCCGCCAGCGGCCCGGCGCAAGCGTGGCGGCGTGGAACCCGCCCCCCGGTCGCTACGGGCTCAGGACTGGCGGTCCCCGTAGAAGCGGTGGTAGCAGAACGCCGCGATCCGCCGGAGGTCGGCGTCGCGGAACGTGTTCCAGGCGTCGGGCGAGAGCCCGGACCCGGCGGCGCTCAGCGCGGCGCTCGCCTGGAAGTCGTCGAAGAGCCGGGCCGCGATGCGGAGGTCGGAGTCCTTCTGGTAGGACCCCGAGTTGGCCGCTGACTGGCCCAATCGACCCCGCATCCAGTCGTCGAGGTCGTCCACCTGCCGCGCGGTCAGCCGCTGGGCCGCGTCGAGGCAGGCGTGGTGCCGGACCACGCGCCGGGCGTGCTCCAGCATCTCCGCCTTCCGCATCGAGGAGTAGAACCGGTCCCCGAACTGAGCCCAGAGCCCGACGCCGAACCGCTCCACGACGGCCGCCAGCTTGGCTTTCGTGAGGCCGGGCAAGAGCGTCCACACGGCGTCGAGGCGAACCTCCGGGAGATCGCAGTCTCGTGCTTTCGCCGTGGGTGCCTCCGACTGAGCGGTTGGCGAACCTGCCGAACCGTCGTCGGGCGCCGTGCCCACGGTCATGACGACGGCGTCCTCAGCGGTGGCGAGCCCGTCACCCGACATCGCCGTCGTCGTCTCTCCACTCGGGTCATCGTCCAGGAGCCCGACCTCGGCCACGACCCGGCGGGCTTCCGCCCAGGTGTGCCGGTGCGAGATCCCTCGCTTCGAGAGCACCCGCCGCTGGCGCTCGCCGTAACCCGCCGACGACGAGTCGGCGTCGCGGTCGCAGAGCGTGAGGAGGTCGGCCTTCGTGCGGAGCCGGAAGAGGGCGTTCGGGCACCGCGAGGACTCGTGGAGCTGGCGGAACGCCTCGAACACGCGCCACTCGCGGGCCAAGCGGCGGAGCCGAGCGCTCTCCTGGACACTCGCGTCGTCCGGACGCTGGCGGAGCCGCTCGGCGAGGGACTCGGCCGCGGCGCGCGTCTCGTCGACCCACGTCGCGAGACGCTCGGCCGTCGGGGACTTCCGACCTGTGATTCGGTCCGGGAACGGGTCGTCCGGGAGGACGGGCGCGGAGAACGCGAGGGCGACGTCGGCCAGCAGGCCGCGCGTCGCTTCCGGGCACCGCTCGGGGTCGGACGGTGCGTCTGCAAGGTGGACCGGGGACTCTCGAAGGGTAGACATTGGGATACGGGGTTGGGATTCGTCGCGACGCCCGACCGGGTGCTGGGGCCGCTTCTCGCCACTGCGAGCGGCCACCAGCACGACCTAGCCAGGGCGTTCTGAGCCCGACACCGTCCCCGGGGCGACAGTAACGGGTTAGGTCTTTGATCAGAACGGCAGCCAGTCCTCGTCCCCGACGAGACTGGCGCACGACGGGGTAGTCTCGGGCACGGGTTCGACGTGTTCGGGGACGGGCTCATGGGCGTCGAGCGCGGCCTCGGCTCGCGCGTGGGCCTCGGGGTCGGCGGAGGCCGACGGCAGCCCGGCCCCCGCGTCGTCGTAGCCGGCGAGGTACTCCTCGAGGTCGTGGCCGTACTGGCGCTCGAACCACCGGCGGTACGACACGGCGCTCGTGTGGCGGTGCCGCCAGGTGAGCTCGGCGAACCGGAGCGGAGCCATGTGGTGGACGAGCCGCTTCTCTGTGGCGTCCCACCGGCACCGCGAGCCCGTGAGGTACACCCACTCGGTCAACGGTCGCTCGGAGTACCCGTCGGCGAGGCAGGCCTCGTGGCCCGCCTGATACGACGCCTCGAAGTAGGACTCGTAATCCGGTTCGGGGGGGCACCGGCAGAGTAATCGGTTGCACCCGTGGCAGAAGTCGCCGGGGCCAGGCATAGATCTCGACATGAGTCTTCAGAACGGAGGAGTGCGAACGGCCTCCAGCCGAGTGCCGGGGCCGCTCTTCGCTCCCGCAGAGCGGCCCCGGCATGGGCCTCCTGTGTTTCACAGGTGCCGCTTCGGCACCACTCAGGCAGCCCGCCGCATCGCGTCGCGCATCTCTACGACGGGCCGGTGCTCCGTCACCGCTCGGAGGACGCCCGCCGCCCGCTCGCCCGTCGGGACGAAGAACCGGGTGCGGAAGGCGTGGACCTCGGCGAAGACCCCGTCGGCCTCCAACTCGCTCATGGCCGAGTAGTCCGGCCCCACGAGTTCGATCCGGGGCTCGTCCGCCACGCGGCGGCGCCGAAGCTGCCAGCCGTTGGCGAGGTCGGCCTCGGCGCCCGCCAGCAGCCGCTCGGCCAGCGCTTGGGGCGTGACATCCACGCGGTCACCCGCAGCCCCGAGAGCCTTAAGGGTCGCGCTCAGGTGCTCCGGCATGACGGCCCGCCCGATCATGCGCTCTCCAGCGTCGGTCTGGGCACGGTAGATCCTTGGGTGCCCCGCGATCCGGTCCCAGATGGGCAGGATCGTCCCGGTCACCAGGTGGATGGGCTCGGTGAAGAACTCCGGCGCCTCTTGCACGCCCGCGTCCCAGAGTGCCCTCGCTTCGACCGTCTGGATGGGACGGTGGCCTCCCTCCTGCCCCACCTTGTGGATGTCCGTCTCGTCCATGAGCCGGTTCGATCGCACGCCGACTCGGCGGAGTCTCCCGATGATGCGGCCGGTCTCCGTCGTCCGGCTCCCGGCGCGGAACAGCGCGTAGGGCTGCCCGCTCCTTCGGTTGACCACGAACCCGACCCAGGACCCGAGCGCCTGGGCCTCCTTGGCCCAGCGCCAGATCTCGACCCAGTCCACGACCTCCGTCCGCCGGGTGAGCTCCAGCGTCACGACCTGCGTCGTCGCCCCCGAGCGCTCGTGCGTGTAGACCAATCGCTCGTCGGTCTTGACCACGCGCTCGGCCCGGATCGTCTCGACGCCCACGTCGAGTGTACCCGCTTCTCGGGCGGCCTCCGTCGCTTCCTCCAGGTATCCGTACCACGAGTCGAACACGGCGTCCATCGCGCCCGTCTGGAGCGAGAGCAGGCGGTTGAGAAACTTCGGCACCTCCGGGACTGCGCTCACATTGAGTTGCCCGTCGGCATCGAGCACCTTGATCCCCATCTGCTCCTCCACGAGCGTCGGCGTGACGCCAGAAGCCACTGCCCGGCCCTCGCCCCGGTACAAGTCCACGAACCAGTTGTGCAAGCTCGCCCGCGACAGCGGTGTCTCCAGGTTGAACTCGGACGAGAGCAGACCCTGGCTCGCCGTCTGGCGCTGGCCCTTGGTGAGCGCCCCGAGCTGGTCGAGCCGCCGCGCGATGGTCGACAGGAAGCGGCGCTGGGCCTTGAGGTTGGTGGTCACGAGCACCAATTCCGGCGGGCACGCCTGGTTGGCTCGGTGGACCCGGCCCATCCCCTGCACGCACCGGGCGCTGCTCCAGCCCGGCTCGACGCAGTAGAGGACGCGGCGCTGCTGGTTGTCGCCCGCGAGATCCGAGTGGTAGCTCCGGCCCGTTCCGCCAGCCTGGCTGAAGACGAGGACGCGGCGCTTGCCCGCCATGAACTCGTCGGCCTCGGCGTTGCAGGTTCTCCGGGTCCTGCGCTCCTCGACCACCTGCTCGATGCCATCGACGGTCTTGGTGACGAACCGCCGTCCTCGGCCCGTCACCTCGGCCACGGCGTCGGGTCCGAAGTGGGCCACGACCTGGTCGAGCACGCCATGTGGGACGCTCACCGCGCCCACCTCCAGCATCAGCCGATTCCGAGCCGCCACGGCCTCTGGCGACTGCACAAAGTCCCCCGCCGCGTTCTTAACGGGACGGGATCTCACGCGCCCGTCGTCGTCCTCGTACTCCTCGTAGAGGGTCGTCGGGAACGAGGCCTCGACGAACTGCAAGAGCTGGTCTCGCGGCGTCACGTCGAGGTCCCGGAGGTCTTCCCCATTCGCCACGGCCTTGGCGTAGGCCCGCTCGGTCGCCGCCTCCATCGTGGACACCAACTGCACCACGCAGCTCTCGCCGGAGGCCAGCCGAGCCTCCATGTCCCGGATCAGGCTCGGGGCGCTCATCGCCACCAGGACGTGCAGGAAGAACCGCTGGTGGGCGCCCCAGAACTGGCTGTAGGCTGCGGCCCGCGCCCGGCCGCACTTGTCGGCCTTCGTGACTTCGAGGGCGTCCTGGATGTTGCGGAGCACCACCTGCCACGCTTGGGCGCAGCGGTCGTAGGTCTGAGCCTGGTGGCCTTCGAGGTCGTGGACGAGCGTGCGGTAGTCCACGCCGTCGTAGGACACGGACCGCGCGAGGTAGAGCCCCATCGACTTCAGGTCCTTCGCCACCAACTCCATCGCGGCGATGCCGCCTGCGCTGACTTTCTCGACGAACGCCTCGACACTCGGGAACGGCGTGCCCCGGCCCCAGAGGCCGAGGCGGGCGGCGTAGGCGAGGTTGGCGACCTCGGTGGCGCCGGTCGCGCTCGCGTAGACCACGCGAGCGTTCGGGAGCCTGTTCTGCAACTCGACCCCGACGAGCGCGCGCTGGGACGCCTTCTTGACGCCACGGCTGCCCTGACGGTCGAGGGCGGAGGCCATGTTGTGGCTCTCGTCGAAGACGATGACGCCCTCGAAGTCTGCCTCCCCCCCACCGGCGAGCCAGGCGACGACCTGCTCCAGCCGGTCGATGCCCGACTCCACCCCGTCTTTCTCGCGGGGCTTGCCCTTGAGCGTGTCGTAGCTCGCGAAGCAGATGCCGTCGGCACGCGGGATCGGTCCCTTGCTGGCACCGAGGTCGAAGACGAAGTCCGCCGGTCCGCCGAGCGCCGTCCAGTCGCGGACGGCGTCGCGCATCAGGTTCCGGTTCTCGCTCACCCAGATCGCCCTCCGTCGGCCCTGGAAGATGTTGTCGAGGATGATCGCAGCACTCTGCCGACCTTTTCCTACCCCAGTTCCGTCACCGAGGAAGAACCCCTGGCGCGGCCCGGCTGACTCGCCGGTACCCGGAAGATGCTCCGAGTGGGCGGAGCCCGCCCGACAGACGGTTTCCAGTTGGGCGTCCGAGAGGTGCCCACGAGTCACGAGGTACTCAGGGAGCGTCGGACGGTAGGCGCTGGGCGGTGCCGTAGCCGCCGCCATCGCGGCCGACTCGACGAGGCGCGTCGGGTGGGGGCACGCGCCCGGGACCCGAACGCTGGGTCGGTAGGCATCGAACACGCTTGCTGTGAGCGCGCCCGCCTCGGCACGGGCCTCGGCGGTCTCGACGGCGAGAGGATTCGTGCCCTCGAAGGGCCATGTTGGGACGGTTGCCCGGGGCTCGGCGTCCCGCCGGACGGGCGGCGCCAGCGTCCGAACGCGGGGCGCGAGGAGGGCGAAGAGGTCGAGTTGATCGACCGTGGATGAGGCTGCGGTCTGGGCGGCCTGGGAGGTGAACGGGGACATCGGAGGGTCCGATTGGAGACGAATGCGGAGCCGCTCAAGGCACGCTGCCCTGGGCTCCGGCCCACCGCGCTGGCGGGCTCGCCACCCGGCCCGTGAGTGCGGGGGGCTTCCCCCCGGTCTCCTCCTTCCGTTCGGTCTTTCCTCTACCGTTGCCCTCTCTCCAAAACGAATCAGGTGCACCTGTCTCTTGGCAGTCCTACCGCCGCTCTCAGCTGACCGTCGCGAGCATGGGCGACGGGACGTCGGACCTGCGTGGCGCCCAACGCCGACGGAGGGCCAGCGTCGGCCGTTCGACAACCCCGTAGAACACGCCGCCCACCCCCGCGATCACGACGAGCGCGCCCACCATGTGAAGCGCCACCGGCACGCCCGGCAGAGCGTCCATCACAACGCGGCGGTAGACGTCGGCCGCGACCGTGTGCGTCATGTAGACGCTGTACGACGTGAGCGCGATGGCCCGGACGGCGCTCGAAGCTGCAAACGGGAGCGGTCGCCGGTCGGCCGTCGCGACGACGACGGCCACGAACGCCAGGGCCACGCCGGTGTAGGCGTAGCGGTTGAGGACGTCGACCGGGAGCCAGGGGATCGACGCGACGAACACGATGCCGGGCAAGGCGAGCGCCCTCCCGACTCGGCGGAGCGCGGGCCAGAGCTCAGGCCGCCGGTAATACACGTAGGCCGCGGCGACGCCGAGGGCGAGCCCCTCCATGCGCATATGAGTCGCCGTGTAGTGGAGGCCCCACGGCGACGCGCCGTCGGGGACCGTGAGCACGCGGGCCACAAGCGACAAGAGCGCCGCGGCGCCGAGCGCCAGCGGGACGCCGCCCCGGACACGGAGCGCGGCCCCGAGCACGAGCGGGAGCCCGAGGTAGAAGTGCTCCTCGACGCACAGCGACCAGCTCACGCCCCAGTACGGCATCCCGGTGTAGTTCTGGACGAACGCGAGGTAGCGCCAGTCGAACGGGTCGGCGTTGTCGGTGAACGCCGCCCGGAGCCCATACACCACGACGAGCGCGACGAGGTAGGGCGGGATGGTCCTCAGCCAGCGGCGCGCCCAGAACCGCCCGAGCCCGACGTCGCCGTAGCGGCCGAGCTCCCGCCAGTAGAGCCCGCCGACGAGCCAGCCGGAGAGCACGAAGAACAGGTCAACGCCGACCCACCCCGACTCGAAGACGCGGGCCATGCCGGGGCCGACGCGCAGGACCTCCTCGCCGACGAGGTTGACCGGGACCACGAGCGCGATGGCGACGGCGCGGAGGAGGTCGAGGTTGGCGACGCGCGAGGCGGGGGCGGCGTCCATGCGCGGTCCGGGGGAGCGCGCAAAGTATTCGGGGCTCCCTGAGCCGGGCCTGTCCGGGACCTTAAATCTCTGTCAGGTGGCCGAATCCGCACGCCGCGCCACCCACGCCGAGAGCGCCGGGAGGACCGTCACCTGGACGACGGGGAGCACGCCGACGTCGTGGCCCGCGACGTGGACGGTCGGCATCCGGTCGGTGTAGCGCCAGAGGCCGAGGCGCTGGGCGCCCCACTCGAGGCCGACAGCCGCGACGAGGCCCACGCCGAGGAGGGCGGCCGTCCCGCGCGGCGTGAGCTGGCGGACGGCGTCGCGCCCGGCGACCCGCTCTGCTACCGACGCCACGCCCAGGTTGATGGCGACGTCGCCGGCCGTCGCCGCGAGCATGAGCGCGTCGTGCTTGGGCTTCGGCAGGCCCGTCATGTCGTAGAACGGTGGGCACTGGGCGTATTCCCACGCCCCGTGGAGGGCGGCGGACCAGAGAGCGAAGCGGGTGCGAGTCGTCATGAGTACGGGGGCACGCCAGCGCCGAGGTAGGCGCCGCCGAAGTAGAAAGAGCGGTCGGTGTCGAGCGGCGCGTGTCGGTGGAGGACGGGCCGGAGGTCGCGGCGGGCCATCTCCCACGTCTCGCCGAGAGGGGCCGCCAGCCGGAACGCAGCCGTCTGCACGAGCCCCGGCCATGAGCGAGGAATGCGGAAGTCGAGGACGGCGACGCGCCCGTCGGGCGCGAGTGCGCGGGCGGCCCGCTCGATGACGGCCTCGGGGTCCGGCATCATCGAGAGCGAGAACGTGGCGAGCACGCGGTCCGGCACCCCGAGGTCGACCGTGAGGGCGTCGGCGTGGACGAGTTCGACGTGGGGGAGGCCGCGCGTGCGCTGGTGGGCGCGGTCGAGCGCGCCCTGCGACACGTCGAGGCCGACGACTCGGCCCCCCTCCCCCACCGCGCGAGCGAGGAGGGGGAGGTTGCGGCCGGTCCCGCACCCGAGGTCGAGGACGGTGTCTCCAGGCCGGACGTGAAGGGCCTCGACGGCAGCGCGCCGGTAGGCGCCCGCGCGAAAGCCGACGGCCGGGAAGAGCGAGAGGGCGAGGTCGTAGCCGCGCGCGCTCCGGTCGTAGACCGCGCGGACGCATTCGGTCCAGTCGTCGGGGCTCATACGTAGCGGACCTCCCTCGCCATCCCGGCGTGGAGGTGGTAGAGGTTGTGGCAGTGGAAGAACCACCGGCCGGGGTTGTCGGCGACGAACTCGAACGAGGCCCGGCCCATGTGCGGCCGGACGAGGACCGTGTCCTTGAGCACGTTCCCGACGCGGAAGAAGTGGCCGTGGAGGTGCATCGGGTGGAGCATCATGCTCCGGTTCACCATGTTCACCCGGACGCGCTCGCCCTCGCGGACCTCGAGGGGCGGGGCGTCGGGGTAAACCTCCCCGCCCATCGCCCACACGCCGGGGTCCATCATCATGCCGCCCGAGAGCGTGAGGTCGAAGGCGCGGTCCGGGCGGCCCTCGGGCGGGAGCGTCTCGACCGACTGGAGGTCGCCGTAGCGGAGCATTCGGCCGCTCTGGAGCCCATCGGGGAGCCCGTCGCGGAGGGCGGAGCCGGCGGCGTCCGTGTAGCGGAGCACGGCACGGGCCGGCGCGGCGTCGCCCTCAAGCGTCGCCGCGGCGATGGGCCAGACGCCGGGGTTGTCGGCCTCGACGACGACGTCGTAGCGCTCGCCCGCCCCGATGTCGAGACGGTCCACCGTGACGGGCTCGACCGGGCGGCCGTCGGTGTGCGTCACCGTCATCCGGTGGCCGCCGACGGCCACGCGGTAGGTCGTCGCGCCGCCGGGGTTGATGAGCCGGAGGCGGACGCGCTCGCCGCGTCGGGCCTCGAACTCGGCTGGTGCCTCGGGCAAGCGCCCGTTGATGGCGAGCCCGGCGTAAGGCGGCACGACGCCGCCCATCATCCCGCCCCGGCCCTGCCCACGTTCTCCACGTCGCCCCATCATCCCGCCCCGCCCCATCATTCCCTCTCCCATCCCACCGCCACTCTCGATGAGTTCGCTGAGGGGGCGGGGCTCTTCCAGCAGCACGTCGTCGAGGACGAGGACGTGCTCGCGGTCGTAGGCCACGTGCGGCGTCGCCTCCTCGACGACGAGCGGGCCGAGGAGCCCGCGGTCGAGCTGGAGGTCCTGGTGGCTGTGGTACATGTAGGTCCCGGCCGGGGTCGCCTCGAAGTCGTAGACCATCGAGCCGCCGGGCGGGACCGGCTCCTGCGTCAGGCCGGGCACGCCGTCCATCGGGTTCGGGACGGGGACGCCGTGCCAGTGGACCGTCGTGCCGACGCCGGGGAGGTCGTTCTGGACCGTGATCCGGAGCCGCTCGCCCTCGCGCACGCGGATCTCGGGGCCGGGGTAGCGGCCGTTGTAGCCCCACGTGCGCCAGACGCGGCCGGGGGCGAGCTCGACCTCGACGGGACCGGCGACGAGGCGGACCTCGCGGATCGGGCCGCCGGCCGTGGCCTGGGGGGGTGTCGCGGGCAGCCGTTCACTGCCCGCCCCTCCCCCGCCCTCCCGGCTGCGGCACCCAGCGAGCGGGAAGAGGGGGCCACCGAGTGTCAGCCCGGCCAGCGCCGTCGTACCCCGCCGCAGGAACGCGCGACGGTCGGAGCCTGGGGCGAGACTTCGGGGTGGAGAGGGGAGGCGACGCTCAGGGTTATCCATGATGCTGATATCAAGAGTTGTCAGGGCACGAGAGGCCGGTACGACTACGGGGTCGGGGGCGGCTCGGCGGCGAGGTCGCGGAGGAGCGGGCGGAGCTGCGCGGCTGAGGTCAGCCCCCGGAGCCGGTACCGGGCGCCCCCGTCGCGGCCGACGAGGACCGTCGTCGGGAGCGCCGTGAGGCCGCCGTACGGATCGAGGAGCGCGCCGTCGTCGAGGACCAGCGGGTAGTTCACGCCGAACTCCTCGGCGAAGGGGCGGACGTCGTCGAACCCGCCCTCGTCGAGCGAGACACCAATGAACCGGACGCCTTCGGCCTCCAGCTCGTCCTGGAGCACCACGAACTCCGGAGTCTCGACCCGGCACGGGAGGCACCACGTGGCCCAGAAGTTGACCGCCACGACGTCGCCGCGGTGGTCGGACAGGCGGAACGTCCCGCCCTCCAGCGCGGGCCGCTCGAAGTCGGGGGCCGGGAACGACAAGGTGTCGAGCTCGGCGAGGGCCTCGGAGCGGGGTGCTGCCTGGGCTGACCGCTCGGGCGGGGCGGGCGCGGCGGGGTCGTCGGCGCAGCCCGACAGCACGGCCAGGAGGAGCACGACGGGAAGCAGGGCGAGGGCTCGCCGCGTGCGAGCTCCCCGGACGCCCCGACCCGCGGGCGCGGGGCCGTCGGCCCGCTCCGTGTCGGGCTCGTGAGGGCTTGAGGACGTAGAAAGAAGGGTCATGGCACGAGGGGGGGAACAGCGAGGCCCCGGGACGGCTCAGGAGGGCGGGCGGCGCTCGAGTGCCGCCTGGACGCCCTCCACGTGGTCGAGGAACGGGGCCGGCCCGATGAACCCGACGACGCGCGAGCCCGGGACCTCGTCGCCCTGCGCGTCCAGGAACACGAGCGTCGGGACGCCGGCCACGCCGAACCGCTGGCGGACGGCCTCGGCCTCGGGGGCGTCGAAGTGCGTGAGGTCCACCTTGAGCCGGGCGAAGCCGTCGGTGGCCCCGATCACGTCACGGTCCGTGAACGTCACCCGGTCGAGTTCGAGGCACGGGATGCACCAGTCGGCCGAGAAGTCCAGGAGGACGGGCTGCCCGCCCGCCCGCGCCACGCCGAGCGCCTCGTCCGTGTACGGCCGCCACGTGACGCCCGGCTCGCCGAGCTGCGTGAACGCGACGAGGCCCAGGACCACGGCCGCGCTGCCCACGGCCCCCGCGACCCGCCGGAACGCGGGCGACCGGCGCGCCGAGGGCTCCACGAACCCGAGGTAGAGCCCCCCGGCCACGAGGGCGAGCGGGACCGCGTAGATCGCCCGGGCGGGGGCGACGGCCAAGCCCACGTAGAACAGGGCGGCGCCGAGGAGCACGACCCCGAACAGCTTCTTGACCCACACCATCCACACGCCGGACCGGGGGAGCCGCGAGAGCAGGCCGCTGAACGTGCCCAGCACGAGGTAGGGCAGGCCGAGCCCCAGGGCGAGCACCGACAGCGCGCTCAGCCCGAAGAGCGGGTCGCCCCGGGTCCCGACGAACGCCAGCAGCGCGATGACGGGCGCCCCGATGCAGGGCGCGGCGAACACGCCGACCACGAGCCCCGACAGGTAGAGCCCGAGCGGCCCCGTCACGCGGTGGGCCGCGCCGAGCCGGGTCGCCAGCGCCGACGGGAGGCGGATCTCGTAGAGCCCGAACGCGCTCAGGGCCAGCCCGAAGAGGAGCGCGCCGATCCCGGCCACCGTCCACGGGCTCTGGAGCCAGCCCCCGAAGAGGCTGCCGGTCAGGGCCGCCGCGACGCCGAGCACGCTGTACGTGGTGACGATCCCGAGGAGGTAGAGGGCCGCCCGCCCGAACGACCGCCCCACGCCGAGCTCCCCCTGCGTCCCGAACAGGGACACCGTGACGGAGAGCATCGGGTAGACGCACGGCGTCAGGTTGAGGGCCAGGCCGATGGCGAAGATGGCCAGGAAGGCCCAGAGCGCCCCGCGCTCGGCGAGCAGGCGCTCCACGCGCCCGCCCGGCGGCGGGTCCGGAGCGGCCCCGCCCCCCACGGCGGACTCGTACGATGCGAAGGCGCCGGCGTCGACCGGCCGCGCCGCCGTCCCCACCGGGACGACCCGGACGGGGACCGCCGTGCGGAGCGTCGACGGGCGGAGGCAGACCTCGTCGTTGCAGGCCTGGACGCGGACGGACACGCCGAGCTCGTAGGTCCCGGGCTCGACCGCGTCCCCCGCTCGGAGCGAGAGGAGGACGGGGACGTCGCCCTCGTACACGTCGAGCGGGGCGTCGGCGAAGGCGAACTCCACGGCGAGCGGCGGGGGGTACCGGGCCTCGGCGAGGAGGAAGCCGGGGTGGCCGTCGAGCGAGACCTCCGTCCCGATGAGGTAGTCCTGGCTCGGGCGGTTCGCGTTGACGTGCCACCCCTCCTCGACCGTCAGCACGACGGCCGCCCGCACGATTTGGCCGGGGTGCACGCCGTCCCGGGCCAGCGCCGTCTCGACCTGGACCCGCGACGCGCTGGAGGCGGGCGCCCCGCTCCCCTGCGCGAGCGCGAGGGCGGGCATCAGGAGGAGGCCGAGGAGGCGGAGCGGCATAGCGGGCTAGGGGCGTGTGACCGGCTCGCTCCGGACGTCCTCGACGAGACGGCGGACGAGGCCGTGCCGGGCGACGGCGCTGAGGAGCGGGGGCATGGGGGACGTAGCGGGCTCTGGCGGGGTCAGCCAGGCGGGGCCGACCCGGGCGGGGAGGCGGCCTCCGCGGACGGGGCGCGGGCGGGCGACCGGCTCGGCGCCGAGTAGTCGGGGAGGACGACGGCGGGGAGCGCCCGCTCGGGGGCCACGGGGGACCCCGCGGTAGGCCAGACGTCGACCGTGTCGCGCCGCGCGTCGGGCGCGCGCGCCTCGAGCGCCATCGCCCGCTCGTCCGCGGCCGTCCGGTAGCGGAACCCGGGCGGGGGACCCGCCGGGCGCGCCCGCCAGGTGCCGACCGCGGGGACGGCCCGCGAGAGGTGGCCGGGGTCGAGCGGACGGCCGGCGGCGTCGCGGACCTCGAAATGGAGGTGCGGGCCGGTCGAGACCCCGTCGCGGCCGGGCCGCCCCCCGCTGGCGCCGACGGCCCGGCCCCGGCCGACGCGGGCGCCCGGCCGGAGCCCCTCGTCGATGGCCGAGAGGTGGGCGTAGACCGAGCGGACCGCCGGGCGCCCCGGCGTCGCGGGGTGGTCGAGCTCGACGACGAGCCCGTACCCCGGCCGCGGCCCGACGGCGCGGACGCGGCCGGGGGCCACGGCCCGGACCGGCGTGCCGAGCGGGACCGCGAGGTCCACGCCGTCGTGGTGCCGGGCGCGGCCGGAGACCGGGTGCCGCCGCCACCCGAACGGGGAGCTGACGGGGCCGGAGACGGGGGCGAGCGTCGTCCGGCGCCCGGCCTCCCCGCCGGGCGCTGTCGCGGCCGGCTGGCGGTCCGGCTTGCCGGAGGCGGGGTCGTCCAGGGCGGGGTCGCCGACGGCGGACGCCCTCCCCGTGCGCGCCGCTGTATCCGGCCCGGCGGCCTCGCCGCCAGCGGGCGCCTCGTCGCGCTCCGCCGGGGGCGCCGCCACGACCGCCCCCCACCCCGCCAAGAGCGTGAGGGCCAGGGCGACGGCGAGGGGACGGGGGAAACGCGACATGGTCGGGGTCCGCTTGGTGGACGTGGGCACGGCGCCGCGGCTAGGACGCGACGACGATCGTGCCCCGCTGCATGTCCATGCCGCAGACGAACTCGATCTCCGACGGCTCGTCGGTCTGGAGATCGAATGAGACCGGCTCGTTCAGGGGCAGGTCGGTCGCGGGGACGCCGTAGGTCGGGATCGAGATCTGCGACGAGCAGTCGTCCTCGACGGTCCGCGTGACGACGAGCCGGGCGGGGACGCCGGCCTGGATCGTGATCTCGCGGGGCTGGAACCCCATCGGGCCGGCGACGACCTCGACCACCTGGACGCCGTCCACCATCTGGGGCTCGGCGGGGGCGTCGGTCGGGGCGGGGGCGGTCCCGAGCGGCTCGGGCGCGTCGGCGGCCGATTCGACGGGGGCGGGCGTGTCGCCGCCGCAGGCGGTGAGCGCCAGCGGGGCGGCGAGGAGGAGGGCGAGGAGGGGGAGGCGGGTCATGGTCATGGGGGTGGGGTTCTAGGGGTGGGTGGGGGGTGGGGGTTAGCGTCCGTGGCGGGCGAAGACCGAGGGCTCGCCGTCGCCGACGAGGAGGACGTCGTAGGGCTGGACGGTGTCGCCCTGCTCCATGCCGGGCGAGCCGACGGGCATCCCGGGCACGGCCAGGCCGGCGGCCTCGGGCCGCTCGGCGAGCAGGCGCTTGACGTCGGCGGCGGGGACGTGGCCCTCGACGACGTAGCCGTCCACGACGCCCGTGTGGCACGACTGGAGGTCTTGCGGCACGCCGTGCTCGGCCTTGACGGCCTGGACGTCGTCGGTGTCGACGGTCTCGACGGCGAAGCCGTTCTCGCGGAGGTGCTCGACCCACGACGTGCAGCACCCGCAGGTGGGCGACTTGTAGACGGTGACGGTCGGGAGCGACGGGTCGACGGCCGAGGCCGTCCGCGTCGGGGCCGCCGTCGCGGGACCGGCCGCCGCGGCGTCCGGCGGGTCGCCCGCGCAGGCGGCGAGCCCGAGCGGGGCCGCGAGGACGAGGGCGGTGAGGAGGAGGCGGTTCACGTGTTGGGGGGTGGCTAGCGGGCGGGGTGGGAGTCGTGGGCCGAGGCGCCCGGGGCGAGCGGCTCGAGGGCGAAGTCGGGCGCGGCGGCGTGCTCGCGGAGCTCGCGGCGCAGGCGGCGGCCCTGGACCACGGCGTAGAGCGCCGGGATCATGACCAACGTGTGGACGGTGGACGTCACGAGCCCGCCGATCATCGGCGTCGCGATCCGCTGCATGACCTCGGCCCCCGTGCCCGTCCCGATCATGAGGGGGGTGAGCCCGAGGATCGTCGTGAAGACCGTCATCAGCTTGGGGCGGACGCGGTCGACGGCGCCCTCCTCCAGGGCGGCCTTCAGGCGCGGGACCGACGTGAGCCGACCCGTCGAGCGGTACCGCTTGACGGCCTCGTCGAGGTAGACGTGCATGACCACGCCCGTCTCGGCCGCGAGCCCGGCCACGGCGATGAGCCCGACGCCGACCGCGATCGACATGTTGTACCCCAGCGCCAGCATGAGCCAGACGGCGCCCACGACGGCGAACGGGAGCGGGATCATCAGGAGCAGCGCCTCCTCGGCGCTCCGGAAGTGGAGGAACAGCAGGATGAACACGATGGCGAGCGCGATGGGCACGAGCACCGCGAGGCGCCGGTTGGCCCGCTCCATGTACTCGTACTGCCCGCTCCACCGCAGCGAGTAGCCCGGCGGGAGGTCGACGGCCGCCGCGACGGCCGCCTGCGCGTCCTGGACGTAGGACCCGACGTCGGCCGAGTCCTCGATGTCGACGAACACCCAGGCGTTCGGGCGCGCGTTCTCCGACTTGATCATGGGCGGCCCCTTCGCGAACGCGAACGTCGCCAGCTCGCCGAGCGGGATCTGGGCGCCCGACGGCGTCGGGACGAGCACCTGGCGGAGCGCGGGCAGGTCGTCGCGGAGCGCGCGGGGGTAGCGGACGTTGACCGGGTAGCGCTCGAGCCCCTCGACCGTCGTCGTCACGTTCATCCCGCCGACGGCCGCCTGGAGCACGTCCTGGACGTCGCTCGACGTGAGCCCGTAGCGGGCGGCGGCGAACCGGTCGACCTCGACGTCGAGGAAGCTCCCGCCCATGACGCGCTCGGCGAAGGCGCTCCGCGTGCCGGGGAGCGCGGCCACGGCCCGCTCGACCTCCTGGCCGAGCCGCTCCAGCGTCTCGAGGTCCTCGCCCGCGATCTTGACCCCGACCGGCGTCTTGATGCCCGTCGCGAGCATGTCGATCCGCGTCTTGATCGGCATCGTCCAGGCGTTGGTGAGCCCGGGGAACTGGATGGCCGCGTCCATCTCGGCGGTCAGTCGCTCCCGCGTCATCCCCTCGCGCCACTGGTCCTCGGGCTTCAAGATGATCGTCGTCTCGATCATCGAGAGCGGGGCCGGGTCCGTCGCCGTCTCGGCCCGGCCGATCTTGCCGAACACGCGCTCGACCTCGGGGAAGGACGCGATGATCCGGTCGGTCCGCTGCAGGATGTTCTTGGCCTCCTGCGGCGAGACGCCGGGGAGCGTCGTCGGCATGTAGAGCATGTCGCCCTCCCACAGGGGCGGCATGAACTCGCTCCCGATCTGGGGGAACGGGACATAGGTCTCGCCGAGCAGCAAGCGCTGGACTGGGAGGACCGTGACCAGGAGCAGCGAGAAGCCCACGACCAAGACCGCGCGGGGGTGGCGGAGCGTGCCCCGGATGACGGGCCGGTAGGCCCGGATAAAGAACCGGGCGATGGGGTTCTGCTGCTCCGACCGGATCTTGCCCTTGACGAACACGGCCATCAAGGCCGGCACCAGCGTGACGGCCAGGACGGCCGCCGCCGCCATCGAGAACGTCTTGGTCAGCGCGAGCGGCCGGAACATCCGGCCCTCGACGGCCTCCAGCGTGAACACGGGCAGGAACGAGACCGTCACGATCAGGAGCGAGAAGAACAGCGACGGGCCGACCTCCTTGGCCGCCTCGATGACCGCGTGGACCCGCTCGCCCTCGGTGAGCTCGGGCGTCCCACCGCCGACGCGGTCGAGCCGCCGCTGCGCGCGGGCGAACCAGGCCCGGACGCGGGCGCCGAGCCCGGGCGCGGGTCCGCCGCCGCCGTCGCCCGAGCGGGGCGCGTCGAGCAGGCCGGGGTCGACGGCGGCGGCGGGACCCCGGGCGCCGCCGCGGCGGGCCGCCTTCGCCTCGCGCGCGCGCTCGATGTGCTTGTGGGCGTTCTCGACCATGACCAGCGAGGCGTCCACCATCACGCCGATGGCGATGGCGATCCCGCCCAGGCTCATGATGTTGGCGTTGATCCCGAGCAGGTACATCACCCCGAGCGCGATCAGGATGCCGACGGGGACCGTGACCAAGGCCACGAACGCGCTCCGGACGTGGAGCAGGAACACCATCACGACCAAGGCGACGACGAGCATCTCCTCCCAGATCGTCGTCGAGAGCGCCGAGACGGCCCGGCCGATGAGCGGGCTCCGGTCGTACTCGGTGACCACCTCGACGCCCGGCGGGAGCCCGGAGTCGAGCTCGGCGATCCGGGCCTTGACCGCCTCGATCGTCGCCTGGGCGTTCTCGCCGGAGCGCATCACGACGATGCCGCCGACGACCTCGCCCTCGCCGTTCACGTCCGCGATCCCGCGCCGGATCTCCGGACCGAGCCGGACCTCGGCCACCTGGCCGACCGTGACCGGCGTGCCGCCCTCGGCCTTCACGACCACCTGGCGGATGTCGTCGACGCCGCGGAGGTAGCCCTTGCCGCGGACGATGAACTCGCGCTCGCCGAGCTCGAGGAGCCGGCCGCCCACGTCGCGGTTGCTCCGCTTCAGCGCCATCCCGACGTGGCTGAGCGGGATGCCGTAGGCCGCGAGCCGCTGGGGGTCCACGACGACCTGGTACTGCTTCTGGAACCCGCCGACGGTCGCGACCTCGGCCACGCCCTCGACGGCCTGGAGCTCGTACTTGAGGTAGAAGTCCTGGACGCTGCGGAGCTGGGCGAGGTCGTACGTCCCCGTCGTGTCGCGGAGCGAGTACTGGTAGACCCAGCCGACGCCGGTCGCGTCCGGCCCGAGCGCGGGCGTGGCCGACTCGGGGAGCCGGTCCTGGATCTGCGAGAGGTACTCCAGCACGCGCGAGCGCGCCCAGTACATGTCGGTCCCGTCCTCGAAGATGACGTAGACGAAGCTCGTCCCGAACATCGAGTAGCCGCGGACGGTCTTGGCGTAGGGGACCGACAGGAGCGCCGAGGTGAGCGGGTAGGTCACCTGCTCCTCGACGATCTGCGGCCCTTGCCCCGCGTACTCCGTCTTGATGATGACCTGGACGTCGGAGAGGTCCGGGATCGCGTCGACGGGCGTGTTGAGCGTGGCCCACGTGCCGAGCGCGGCCACCATCAGCGTGACCAGGCCGACCAGGAGCCGGTTGCGGGCGCTCCATTCGATGAGGCGTTCGAGCATGGGTTCTTGGGTGGGGGCGTTGGGGGGGCGGGGCGGGCGTCGGACCCGTTACATGTCCATGCCGGGCATCGCGTCGCCGCCGGACATCCCGGCGAGCGCGCTCGAGAGCCGGGCCTCGGAGTCGATGAGGAACTGGGCGCTCGTCACCACGCGGTCGCCGGGCTGGAGGCCCGAGAGCACCTGGACGACGCCGCCCGACTCCTCGCCCAGCGTGACCGGCTGCGGCCGGAACCGGCCCTCGCCGAGCGCCAGGATCACGGCCGTCGTCTCGCCGTCGCGGACGACGGCCTCGCTCGGGACGACCGGGCGCGGGGCGCTGGCGGCGCCGAAGAGCGTGGCCGTGGCGAACATGCCGGGCCGGAGCCGACCGCTGGGGTTCGCCACGGTCACGCGGGCCGTGCCCGTCCGCGTGCCGGGGTCGATGGTGTCGTAGACGTAGTCCACGCGGCCCCTCAGCTCCTCACCCGGCAGCGACGTCACGGCGACGACGGCGCGGACGCCGGGGCGGACCCACCCGAGGTCCTGCTCCGGGACGTCGACCTGGAGGTAGAGCGCGCCGAGGTTCACAACGTCCATGAGCGGCATCCCGGGCATGGCCTGCATCCCCTCGACGATCCGCTTGTTCTGGACCGTCCCGCTGGCGGGCGCGAAGAGCGTGACGGTCTCCTGGATGGTGCCCGAGCGCTCGACGCGGCTGATTTGCTGGGCGCCCAGCCCGAACAGCCGCAGGCGGGTGCGGGCGGCCTCGACCAGGCGGG
>NZ_JAVTTN010000004.1:0-55319 GCF_032248475.1 Rubrivirga sp. S365 | reverse complement strand
CGAGCAAGCTGGCCGGGCTCCACGTCCACTTCTTCCTCGCCACCGCTGAGACCGCGCGGGCCGGGGACTACGGCGCGTTCGTCACGTCGAGCGAGTGGCTCGACGTCAACTACGGCCAGCTCGTCCGCGACCTCCTGGTGGGCGAGCTCGGCGTGGACGGCGTCCACGTGATCGAGCCGACGGCGATGCCATTCGAGGACGCCCAGACCACGGCCGTTGTCACTACGTTCGAGGTCGGCGCGTGCCCGGAGAGCGTCGGGCTCCGGCGGGTCGCCGACGTGGGCGCGCTCGGCTCGCTCCAGACGGACCAGCGCGTCCACCGGGACCGCCTGGCGTCGGCCCGGCGGTGGACGCCGCTCACGCGGACGGCGCGGGAGTACCCCGACGGGTTCGTCGAGCTCGGCGAGCTCTGCCGGGTCCACCGGGGCCAGGTGACGGGGGCGAACAAGGTGTGGATCGCCGGCGCGCACAGCGAGGGCCTCCCCGGCGACGTCCTCTTCCCGACGGTGACGCGGGCGAGGGAGCTGTTCGAGGCCGGGGCCGCGCTCGACGAGGTGGCCCACCTCCGCCGCGTGATCGACCTGCCCCCCGACCTCGACGAGCTCGACGGCGCCGAGCGGAAGGCGGCCGAGCGGTTCCTCCGGAAGGCGAAGAAGATGGGTGCCCACGAAGGCTACGTCGCTCGGCACCGCCGGGCGTGGTGGTCAGTCGGGCTCCGGGAGCCCGCCCCGATCCTCGCCACTTACATGGCCCGCCGCCCGCCCAGGTTCGTCCGCAACGGGGGGGACGCCCGGCACATCAACGTCGCCCACGGGCTCTACCCCCGGGACCCGCTCGGCGACGACGTGCTCGGCCCGCTCGCCTCCTACCTCAGCGGGAGCACGAGGCTCGGGCAAGGGCGGACGTATGCGGGGGGGCTCACGAAGTTCGAGCCGAAGGAGATGGAGCGCCTGATGGTGCCCTCGCCCGAGGTTCTGTCCGACCCCGACCGTCTAGCGGCGGTCACGGCCGAGATCGCCGAATGAGGACGAAAACGTGGACCGACGCGGAGTTGGAGAGGGACCGCCAGATCGCCATCCGGGACTTCGTACAGGAGCGGCTCGGCGAGCCCCTCGACGTGTACCTCGGCGACTTCGACGACGCGCAGGACGCGGTCGAGAACCTGCTCGAGGAGACGCTAGACCTCCACCTGCTGCTGCCGAACCAGCCGGTCGCTGAGCTCAGGGAGAGGCTGGCCACAATCGTGTCGGACAAGGCGCAGTACGACGCATTCCGGTACCTAGCGGGTCCGCCGATCTCCGAGGCGGACCTCCTCAACGTCTCCGACGTCCCGTCGATCGCGCGGTCCCGGATCGCGGGCGACCCGACCATCCTTGACCGCCTGGCGAGCACCGTGCTCTCAGCCCACGACCGCCGACGGTTCCCCTGGCTCACGGAGGGGAGGGAGCCGGAGCCCCCCGAGAAGCAGGCGGCCATCATCGCGACGGCGTCGCTGATCGCCTACCAGAAGAACCTCACGTGGCGGCGGAACAAGAGCAAGAGCGAGCAGGAGCAGCTCGTCGCTGACACGCTGGTAGCGGCAGGTTTCCGGGAGGTCCCCACGCGCGTCATTGAGTACGCGCAGGACGCTCCACAACCAGGCGAGTTTTGCCGCGAGACTAAGATTCGGACGGAGAAGGCTGACATCGTCGTGGGCCTCTACGACCGCCGTGTGGCCCCGGTCGAGTGCAAGGTGTCGAACTCGTCGGTCAACTCGTATAAGCGTCTCAATCGGGAGGCGGCGGGGAAGGCGCTCGTCTGGTCCTCCGTTTTGGGCGACCAGTTCGCTCCGGCGTCCGTGCTGAGCGGCGTGTACGCGATGCCGAGCTTGCAGCAGGCCCAGAACCGGGGCCTCTCGCTCTTCTGGGCGCACGACCTCCCCGCGCTCACGCGGTGGGTCGAGGGGACCCGGCCGGGGGTCTGAGCGGCGAGTCCGCTCAGAGCCGGCCGGTCCCGAGCCCCTACGACGACCCCTCGCTCGCACACCGAAGGCCGGACGGGTCGGCCACGGGTCAGCGCGCGGGTGGGCCGAGGGCGCTCTGGAAGAGGCCGCGCTCGTAGTCGCGCCGGAGTTGGCTGACGTTGCGGAAGGCGTAGGTGCTGGCAGCGGCGTCCCGGACGGGCTGGACGTCGAGGAAGCGGACCGCATCGCCGGGGCTGAACCCGTCGTAGCCACCGTCCTGGAACAGGAACGAGTAGCCGGACCGGCCGCCGACCTCGTACACCTCGTAGCAGACGCCGACTTCGCCGGCGCGGCAGACGGCCGAGTCGCGCGCGGCGACGGCGAGGGTTCCGACCTCGACGACCGGGGGCGGGGCGGTGGGCTCTCGTAGGGGCATGGGGGGCGAGGGTAGGAGCGGGTCAAAACTCACAGCCGCGAGCTGCGGTCCCGGGCGCTCGACGTGAAGGTCGACCCGCCCAGGGTCCTGGCCAGATAGGTGCAATGAGGTACGGTAGCGGCTCGTCGACTTCGCGTTTCACCGTGAGAGCGAACCGAGACTCCACCGGATCGCCTTACAGAGCCCGTCAGAGCGCTGCCGCTTCCCCGCCCCTAGCAAGACTGCGCAGTCAACGGGCCGGAGCGAAGTCGAACCTCGACGTGGTTCCCGGGGAGCGCTTCGGGCCGGCGGAACGCGACCTCACGGTCCCTGGACGTGGCGGGGCGACGGATTCGACCGGCGGACAGGACGGGGGGCGGAGACTTCGTCGCGCGGTTCGACCGCGACGGCGTCGTGGAGGCGCGGGCGCCCTACGACCTCCCTGGCTTATCGGACCCGTCCTGCGCCTCCGCCCTCACCGACGGCGCCGTGGGATCGTGACCCGGACGGCCCACCGGAGACGCGAGCGGACCCGCCCCCAAGCGAGACCGCGTGGGGGGGCGGGCGACACGCCGGCCCGACGAGCGGCGGCGACGTCCCCGGCGTGGAGCGACGTGCGGAGCCACCGGGCGAACGGCTGGACGTCGCGGCGGGCGGCGGCGGCGGGGCGGGAGGGGCGGGACGCGAACGAGGGCATGGTGCGAGAGCGGGGCGGTTCGGCCGGTAGACGCGCCCGCACTGGGAACGTAACTGGAGCGCTGAACGGGACGGCCTCGTGGTAGCCCTACCCCCCGCGCCGGGCTCCCCCGAGCGCCGCCCTGTAGCGGCGGGCGTCTCGGAGGGCCGGGCCGTACGTGCCGGGGTCGCCCGAGAGCAACCGGCGGACGAGGCTGGCCCGCCACGTGCCGTGGTCGGAGACGGTCACGCCCGGCCCCAGGGGGATCGGTCCCAGGGGGACCAGCCCGTCCTGGGGTCCGACAAGTAAACGCGCAGGATTGTCCGGTAGCCGATCTCGAACGCCTCCCCTGGGCTCTAGAGCGATTGCGAGGGCGAGGTCTCCGACAACCACTGGCTCTCGGACACGCGGCGCCGGGGGGGTGAGGACCGCACATGACGTGCCGCCGTGGCCGCCTAACGGACCGATGGTCTTCGCCAACCGGACAATCCTGTTCCAATGGTTGTCGGAGGCCTAGAGGGCGCGCGCGGTCAGACAGCCGGGACGCGGCCTCCGCCGCCCGAGCGCCAAGCCTCGGCCATGCCGGAGGAAGAAGTCGGCGGAGTCGCCGTCGGGGGGTAGGTTGGCCCCCGCGCTCCCCCCGCCCCATGCCCCACGAGGCCCCTGACCCGACGGGTCACCCGACGGGTCACCCGCCCCGAGAGACGGCCGTGTTCGCCGCCGACCACTACGGGCTCATGCAGCCCCGGCGGGCCGTGACGGCCGACGTCGTCGTAGCCTACGGGCTCGCCGTGGCGACCCACCCCGACTGGCGCCCGGGGTTCACGGAGGTGTGGGACCTCCGGTTCGCCCCCGTCGTCGACCTCGGCCCGGCCGACGCCCCGGTCCTCCTCGACCTCGAGCGCCGGACGGCCCGCGCGCTCACCGGGAGCGCGACGGTCATCGTGGCCACGCGGCCGTCCGTCCTGTTCTCGGTCAAGTTCTACGCCCGGCTCGCGAACCCGCTCGGGCGGACCGTGGTCGCCGTCGGTACGGAGGCCGGGGCCACCGCGCTCCTCGGCGTCGCCGCGCTCCCCGACCTCCGCTCCGCCCGCCGGCCCGCCCAGCGAGCGGTCCGCTAGGCCGCGGGGTCCGAGACCGCGGCGACGCCGGACGGGGCACCAGACGGGGCACCGTCGGGGGCGAACCGCGCCCACGCCTCGGCCACCACGTCGGTCGCCCGGTCGAGGTCGGCCCGCGTGTGCGAGGCCATGACGCTGAACCGGAGCCGCTGGCGGTGGACGGCGACGGCCGGGTACTCGACGGCGTTGGCGAAGACGCCCTCGTCGTGGAGGAACCGGGTGACCCGTCGGACGCTCATGCCCTCGGGCACCGGGACCGGGACGATGGCCGAGCCCGAGGCGACGTCGAACCCCTGCGCCCGGAGCCGACCGACGAAGTACGCCACGTTCTCGTGGAGCTCGCCCAGCGGGGCCTCCCCGCGCTCCAGGAGGTCGAGGCCCGCGAGGACGGCGGCGACCGTCGCCGGCGAGAGGGACGCCGAGAAGACGTTGGCCCGGGAGAAGTGGCGGAGGTAGTCGGCGACGGCCCGGCTCGTGCACGCGACGCCGCCGGTGACCCCGAACACCTTCGAGAACGTGCCCATGAGCACGTCGCAGTCGTCGGCCACGCCGGCCGCGTCGGCGGCCCCCCGGCCCTGGCGCCCGAGGACGCCGAGGCCGTGGGCGTCGTCGACGACCGTGAACGCGCCGCGGGCCTTGGCGACCGGGACGAGCTCGGCCAGGGGGGCCGGGTCCCCGTCCATCGAGTACACGCCGGCCACGCACACGAACGCGTCGCCGTCGGGGTACGCCTCGGCGTGGGCGTCGAGGTGGCGCCCGAGGTCGTCGGCGTCGTTGTGGGCGAACGTGACGGCGTCGCCCTGGGACATGGAGAGCCCGTCGAACGTCGAGGCGTGGCTCCGCTCGTCGCAGTACGCCACGTCGCGGCGGCCGACGAGCCCGGAGAGCAGGCCGACGTTGGTCCCGTAGCCCGAGTTGTAGAGGACGGCGGCCTCGGTCCCCTTGAACGCGGCGATCCGCTCCTCGAGCTCGCGGTGGAGCGCGGAGTACCCGCTGAGGAGCGGGGCGCCGCCCACGCCGGCCCCCCACTCCGAGACCGCGGCCCGGACGCGCTCGACGACGTACGGGTGGTTGGTCAGGCCGAGGTAGTTGTTCGACCCGAACATGAGCATGGGCCGGTCCTCGCCCGTCCGGTCGTCGCGGACGGTGACCTCGCGGTCGACGGCCGAGGACACGACGCGGTGGTAGAGCGACTCGCCCCGGCCCTGGACGCCCTGGATCCACTGGGAGTAGGCCCGGGTCCGGTCGCGGACGCCCAAGCGCCGGCTCCGGAGCAGGATCGAACGGAGGTCCATGTCGTCGGGGAACTCGGGGGCGGGGGTATCGGTGGCGCTCATGGGGTGTGGTGGGATCAGCGTTAGGATCAGACCGGACAAGCCCCGTGCCCTAGGGCTATCTAGGGCAAACGAGCAAGCTCGGGTCCTGGAACCGGCCCGTTTCTGCCCCATGTAGGATCAAATCGTACGGCCGGCCCGACCTTCTCTCTGGCGGCCCTCCGGTCCGAAACTCCCCCCCCCTTCCCCCCACCTATGCCCCCGAGCCCCCTGAGCCCCCCCCTCCCCGCCCCCCGCCTCCGCGTGCTCGAGGTCGCCGACGGCGACCCCGCCTTCGCCGCGGCCCTCCGCGGGATGATGTGGGACGCCTACGTACGGGCCGGCCGGCCGCTCGGCCCGAGCGAGGACGACATGTTCACGTGGTGGTCGTACGGCCGGGCCACGACGGTCCAGTAGCCGGCCCCGTCGCCGTCCGACTTTCCTTGGGGCCGCGGGGTTACGCCGGCCGGCCGGTCGCGTCTACCGGGTCCGCGCCCCCGACCCCTATGGCCGCCGCCTTCGACCGCCGCCGGACCCTGCTCGACCTCGCCGACACGCTCGACCGGGCCGGGCTGCACGCGAACGCCGGCCGCCTCCGCGCGCTCGCCGACGTGCCCCCGCCCCCACGGACGGCCGCGGACGAGGCCGAGGGCCGGGCGATCTGGGCCGAGGTCGAGGCGTTCGGGGACGCGCTCCTCGACGGCGACGGCCCCGACGAGGGGCACCGGCCGCGCGGGGCCTCAGCCGACGGCGGGCGCTGAGAACCCCCGGAACCGGCGGACGGCCCGGACCACGCCGCCGGCGTCGCACAGGGCGAGCTCTACGTCGGGGGGGGGCGGGGCGGCCCCCTCGGGGAGATCGACGGCGGCCTCGGCCGCGAGGTGGCCGGGGCTCCCCGGCGCCCCGACCTCGACGAGCACGGCGGCCGCGCCCGAGGGGGCCTCGCGGAGCCCGAGCGCGACCGGCCCGCGCTGGAGGGCCTCGCACGTGTCCTGGGTGGGGTCGTCGACGCGGAGCACGATCTGGACGCCGCCCTCGGCCACTCCCGCCCGGCCGCCCCCGAGCGGGATCGCCGCGACGTCGACCGCCGAGGGCGGGGCGGGTTCTCCTACCGTGAATACGTGGGTCATAGGGGTCGGGGTCGGGGGGGCCAATTTACGCCGCACCTCCGACCGCCCCCTCCTTGGTGGACCCAGCACGCCGTGTGGCCGACCGGCCCGGCCCGCCATGCGCTCCGGCGGTGGCGGGGGCACGGCGCTCCCAGGCGCATGACCGGCAGAGGCCCAGAGCGGAGGGGCGCCGAGCGCCCCGGAGTGGGGCCGTCTAGGACCCGGCCGCGGAGCGGCTCCCTCGTGGAGCGGTCCTCTCGCCCAGCGGTTCGGGCACCCGGTCCAGGACCGCGCGGGCGAGCACCTCGGCGCTCTCGACCGGGTATTCGTCGCCGAGCCGGGCGCGCATCCCGGCGTGCCGGAACCGGGCCGCCTCGGCCACGGCCTCGTCGAGCCCGCGGCGGCCCGCGTGGCGGCTGAACCGCTCGGCCCCGAACCCTCCGATCGCGGGGAGCTCGGCCTGGACGACCCGGTATTCGGCGGCCCCCTTCGTCGACGTCGTGACGCGGACGCCGAGCCCGGTCTCCCCGAGCAGCTGGCCTCGCGCCCGGCGGTCGCCCCCGATCGTGCCCATCCTCCGAGCGGCCTCGGCCCGGCTCAGCGTGACGGCCCCGTCGGGGAGCCGGCCGGGCTCGGCCGGACCGGGCTCGTCTGGATCCGTCGTAGGGCCGACGGACTGCGTCTTCTGAGGCATGGGCGGGGAGGGTTACGCGGGCACGGGGGCAGGTACGGGAGCGGGCACCAGGGCGGGTTCGGCGGCCGCCCCCCACCCGAGGGCGGCCTCGACGGCCCCCGGTCGCATCCCCGAGACCTCCGCCGTCCGCTGGAGGTAGGCCTCCCGGGTCAACGGGTCGACGACGCCCTCGATCGCGCGGACCACGGCCCGGACGGCGTCGAGGTGGCCCTCGACCGTCTCCCGCCCCGCCCGGACCGCCTCGTAGACGTAGGTCACCGCGTCGGTGGCCCGGGCCTCGAGGGCCGTCTGGGCGTCGGCGACCTCGGCCGCGGCGGCCAGGTACGACGCCGGGTCCTCGCCCTCGGGGAGCGTGGCCACGCGCGCCCTCAGCCCGGCGGCCAGCGCCGTCCGAACCGCGTCGACCGCGCCGGCCAGGCCGCCCGCGTCGGCGTCGTACACGACGAGCACGCGCTCGCCGAGCCGCCGGAGCGCGGCGGCCTGCTCGGCCGTGAACGCCGTCCCGCCCGCGGCCACCGCGCTCGTGACCCCGGCCTGGTGGAGGGCGAGGACGTCGGCGTACCCCTCGACGAGGACGGCCTGGCCGGACCCGAACGCGCTGCGCCGGGCCTGGTGGAGCCCGAAGAGCGCCTCGCGCTTGTCGTAGCCGCACTCCTCGCTGGTGTTCACGTACTTCGGGCACCGGTCGTCCTGGGCCGACCCGGCCCGGTCGAGCCGGCGTCCGGCGAACCCGAGGACGTGGCCCCGGACGGGGTCGAGGACGGGGAACACGATCCGGCCCCGGAACACCTCGTAGTAACCGCCCCCCGCCCTCCGGCTCTCGCGCACGAGCCCGGCGGCCACGAGGTCCTCGAGCGCGACGCCTTCGAGGGCCGCCGCGGCCGCGAGCGGGGTGGGCGAGGCGGCCAGCCGGGCCGCCCGGGCCTCCCCCTGCCGCGGGGCGTACCCGACCCCGAACCGCCGGAGCACGGGGGGGGCGAACCCCCGCCGGCGGAGGTACACCCGGGCCGGGGCGCCGGCCTGGGACTGGGCGAGCTGGCCGTGGTAGAACCGGCCCGCGAACGCGAGCGCCCGCCGCCGGCGCTCGGCCGGGCCGTCCGGGGCCACCACGCCCGGGCCGCCGTCGTCGTGGGGGAGGTCGACGCCGCCGACACGGGCCAGCTCGCGGACGGCCTCAGGGAAGCTTAGCCGCTCGCGCTCCTGGAGCAGGTCGAGGTGGTCCCCGGCCTTGCCGCAGCCGAAGCACTTGAACTGCCCGCGCTCGTCGTCGACGCGGAAGCTCGGCGTCCGCTCCTCGTGGAGCGGGCAGAGCCCGAGGAGCGCGCCGCCGCCGGCCGGGCGGAGGTCGGTGTAGCGGGCGGCGAGGTCGGAGAGCCGGACGGCGCGCTTGGAGGCGTCGACGGCCTCTCGGGGGAAGGATCGCATGGGTCTGGGGGTCTGGGGTGGTGTCGTCGGGGGCGGCCTCGGGAGGGCCGAACCCCGAGCGCCTTAGTGCTCCTCGTCCTCGGCCGGGACGACGAGCCCGAGCTCGCCCGAGTAGTCGAGCCCGGCCACGACGGGGACGAGCCCGCGGCTCCCGGCCGGGCGCATCTCGTACCCCAGCCGGAGCACGGTCCGGACGGGGACCGCGAGGAGCAGGGCGTCGACGTCGGAGTCGAGGACCGGCGGGTCGGCCTCGTAGAGGAGGCGGCCGAACCGGCCACGCACGTCCTCTCGGCGGACGGCGAGGACGCTGTGGCCGCCGTCGGCGAGGTAGACGTGCCACGGGGCGAGGTCGTCGGGGAGGACGCCGGGGTAGGGCCGGGCGACGACCGGGAGGCCCTCGAGGTCGGCCGGCTCGACGCCGTAGAGGGTCCGGGGGTCTCGGAGGCTCATGGGTCCGCGGGGCGCGCTGGGGGGCGTCGGCTGTTGGAGGGGGGTGGGGCCGGCATCTCGAGCGGTCCCTACTCGCCTTAATATAGCTCTTTCGGTACACGAAATCAAGCGTAACGCCTCCTTACGCAAGGTTTATCGGCCCCGCCGTCCACCGAGCGCCCCCCCCGCCGAGGACTGGGGAGCCCCCGGCCTGGGGGGCATAGGTGCGCCTTTTCAGGCCCGGCGGAGGGGGGGGCAAAGCGGACCGACGGTCCGCGGGGCCGCGCGGAGCCACGGGCACCCCGGCCCCCCGTGGGGGCCGGGGGCGCATGGCGAGCACGGAGGGAGGCGGACCCCCCGGTCCGTCCGACCGGCCCTTGCCGCCCCCGGAGACGGGACCCACCTTGTGCGCGCCCCCCAGGCACGGACAACACGCGGCCCGTAGGGCCGTCCTCGGAGCCCGCCCGGGCGACCCCGCGCCGAGAGGCGCCTGCCCTTCGGGCTCGGCCGCGGCGGGCCGGGCGCGAGGGGTGCGTCCCGGACGTCGCCCCCCGTTGGAACGTGGGGCGAAGGGGGCACGCCGTCCGGGGGCCTAGTTTGTCCAGGACGCGCCGGACACCCCGCCCCCTTTGCGCCTCCCCTCCCCCCCGCCCCATGCCTGACAAGGAGACGGCCGTGTTCGCCGCCGGCCGCTACGGGCTCATACAGCCCCGGCGGACCGTGACCGCCAAGGTCATCGTCGAGCTCGGGCTCGCGCTCGTGGACGACCCCGGCTGGCGGCCGGGGTTCACGGAGGTGTGGGACCTCCGGTTCGCGCCCGTCGTCGACCTCGTCCCGGCCGACGTCCCGACGATGCTGGACCTGGAGCGCCGTACGAAGGAGGCGCTCGCGGGGAGCGCCACGCTCATCGTGACGGCGAAGCCCCTGATCTTCTACTCGGTCAAGTTCTACGCCCGGCTCGCGCGCCCCTTCGGCCGCGAGGTGACGGGGCTGGAGACGGCGGCCGAGGCCGCGGCGGCCCTGGGCGTCGACGTGCTCCCCGACCTCCACCCCCGGCCCTGAGCCCGCCGGGTGGGTCCCGGCCTCCCCTGGGAGGCCGGGCTCGGGGGGCCGCCCCTCAGTAAGTCCCCGCGATCTCGTCGGCCGCGAGCCCGGCGAAGTACAGCTCGGTCATCGCGTCGGGGATCGGCGTCCCCGGCTGGAAGTCGGGGTCCGACACGAGGTGGACCCACGGCGAGCCCGGCCCCTGGGCGTCGACCGCGGCCGAGCCCGCTCCGGCCAGCGAGTGCCGGTCCCACACGGCCCTCAACGCCCCGTTGGCGACGACGTCCGACGCCGGCGGCGGGGGGTCCTCGGCGAACCGGCCCGTCTCGGGGTCGAACGACCGGAGGGGCTCGGCCCGCTCGCGGCCGAGGGCGGCGTGGAGCGCCGGGATCATGACGCCGCGTCGCGTGGCGACGGCGGGGTCGGCGAGGATCGGCCGGTCGTAGAGGGCGAGCGAGATCCCGTGGGCGACGTAGACGAGGTGGCCGACCTCCGGCCCGGTCACGGGTCGGGGCGGGACGACGGCGCCGTCGGCGTCGACGCCGGTGGAGCTGGCGGCTCGGATGACGGCGTTGGCGAGCGAGCGGGCGGTGTAGGTCGTCATGGCCGTGGGGGCTGCGTGGAGCGGATGTTAGCGTCCGGCGGCCGGGCGCGCTCCCCCCCCCCGCGCTCGGCCGTCGGGCGCAGCCCGGCCGCGACGACGGCCCCCCGCCCGCCCCGGCGGGCCGCCCGTCAGGGCGGAGTGCGCGCGGCGCGCGCGGGGGGGGTCCGAGGAGCGGCCGCCGTGGGGACCGCCGGCGCCCCGGCCGAGCTCGGGTGGCCCGACCGGGGCGCCGGCCTGGGAGACGGCCCGCCGACGCCGGAGCGCCGACGGGCCGTGCTGTGGCCTACTCGGTCCGGCCCCGTCGCCGGGTCTTCAGGAGCACGAGCGTCGAGGACCACACGACGCCCAGGTAGAACGCCGCGGCCGCAACGACGACCGCCGGGCTCACGCCGAACGCGACCCGGTCGTCCGCGGTCACGGTGACCGAGGAGGCCAGCGCGAGGACGGTGACGAGCCCGACGCAGAGGACGACGAGCCCGACGTAGAGCGAGGCGCGCATGGCCTCGTCTCCGGGGTCCTCGTCCGGTTCCTGGGACCGCTTGAGCCGGTAGAACGTGAGCCGCTCGGCCTCGGTCCCGTGGAGGAGCGTGCGCTCTTCCTCGGCCGTGAGCGTCATGGTGAACTTCGGTGACTTCGACATGGTGTTGCCTCAAAGGCTGCTTATGCAAGACGAACGGCCCGACGCGTGAACGCTGGGCCGCCCGGAGCGCCGACGGCGCACCCCTTTAAGCCGCCCCCGCGCGCACCGGGGGCAAGGTGGAGCCGGGCCGCGCGCACAGCGACCGTCAGAAACCCCTCCCCGGGGTTTCTGTCGCAGCGCGCGCACGGGGGCCGGACGACCTTGCAGGGCCGTCTTCGGCCCGGCCCCGGGAGCACGGGGGGTAATTTGTAAAGAGCGCCGCCGCCCCCTTCCCCCCACTCAGGGCACCCGCCGGCTCTGCCGGCCCGGGGACCTGGGCCGCGCCCGCGGCCTCCGTCCACCGGCCGTCGGCCCGTCGGGGCGAGCCCTGGGCGTGAGGGCGGGGCGGAGGCCCCGCTGCGCGCCCCGGGCGAGGCGCGGCGACCGTGCCCGGACGGGTCGAACTCGGGGCCGGGCTCAGCCGCCGGCGAACAGGTCCGTCTGCGTCGTTGGTGGGGACGCCTGCGAAACCGCAGGCGCCGCCCTACCGACGCAGTCGTGGCCGTAGAACCCCCGGTCCTTCGCGGCCAGGTCGCGGGCCGCGTGGAACGGGACGAACGGGCCGGAATGCCCGGAGGGCCGGCGGCAGTAGGACCCGGCCCTCGCCCCGCAGTCGGGGCAGGCGACCTCGAACGGGGGGTCCTGGGGGTAGCGCTGCCCGCAGTCCCCGCACGAGACGGGGACGCCGGGCTTGGCGGCAGCGAGGAGCGCACTCATGGGTCCACCGTTGCTTGCGGCCCCACCGTCGCCACAGGGCGCGAGACGGCGGACCGGACGGCGTCAGACGTCGTAGGCGTTGGTCCCGCGGCTCTCCGTCGTCCACTCGGCCAGCCCCCACTCCGTGGGGCGCCCGCCGAGCACGGCGTCGAGGACCATGTCGAGCATGACGTGGGGCTCGGGGACGTCTCCGGGGTCGGCCGGGTCGTCGACCGCGAACGCCTTGTCGGCGTCGGGGACGAGCGCGCGCCAGGCCCGCTCGAGGGCGTCGGCGTCGGCGAGCTGCCACGAGTAGTGGAGGTCGATGTGGAGCCGCTGTTCGGGGTTGGGCATGGGGTCGGGGCTAGTATTCGGAGGGGAGGAGGACGGTGGTCGACGAGCGGTCGGCCTCGGTGATGACCCAGATCCGTCCGGCCCGGGTCTCGTAGGACGAGAGCACGCGGCCGTCGCCGTCGTCGGCGGCCCGGTCGTTGGCGCGGGCGTCGTGGGCCGAGAGGTCCCCCCAGTCCCCGCGCCGGTGGCGGTGGAGGAGGGCGACGACGTTCACGCCGTGCTCGCGGGCGGCGTCGAGCGCCCCGGGCGTCGCGACGACGTGGCCGAGGGGGAGGAGGGCGGTCCGGGTCCGGCGGTCGGTCCGGGACGGGCGGTCGGTCTGGGACGGTGAGACGGTGCTCATGGCGGTGTCGGGAAAGGTTGGGGGTCCCCCGGGGCGGGGGCGTTCGCCCCCCGGCGCGCCCGCCCCGGGGGACCCCGGCCGGGCGCGCCCGGCCCTACATGAGCCCGCGCTCGGCGAGGCTCGTGAACCCGTGGTCGAGCACGATCAGGTGGTCCATGACCGGGATGCCCATGACCCTCCCGGCCTCGACGAGCTGCTTCGTGACGGCCACGTCCTCCCGGCTCGGCTCCGGGTTCGAGGAGGGGTGATTGTGCGCCAGGATGACGGAGGCCGCGTTCGCCAGCACGGCCGCCTTGAACACCTGGCGCGGCTCGACGATGGACGCGGCGAGCCCCCCGACGGAGGCCACGTGGATGCCGGTGAGGGTGGACGCAGTGTCGAGGAAAACGACCACAAACTCCTCCCTATCACGGTCCTCGAAGTACTCCGACAGCACGGCCGCCACGTCGGCCGCCGTGCGGACCTGGTCGCGCGTCGCGAAGGCGAACGTCCGCTCGCGGACGAGCCGCGTCGTGACGAGCGGGACGCCGGAGAACAGGGCGTCGCGGTAGGCGCCCTTGAGGGCGGGCGGGGCGGTCGTGGTCGTCATGGGTGTCGGCGGACGGGCGTCCGGTCGTCGCTCCACACGGGGTCCGACGGCCGCGGTGGGAGCGCCCCCGTCGGCCGTCGCCCCCAGCGGACGGCGGGGGCGCCCCGGGCTCGGCGCCCCCGCGCCTCCCCCCCACCCCTCGCGCCCTCGGTCGGGGCCGCCGGCCCCGTGGGGCTACCGGCCCCAGTCGTCGTCGGGCTCGGTCTCGCCGTAGGGGTCGGTCTCGCCGGGGTCCCCGTGGCCGCCGGCCCTCGTGCTCAGCGTGTCCCGGTAGCTCGCCCGGTACGCGTACGGGCTCTCCTCGGCCTCCGCGTGGGCCTCGGCCCAGGCCCTCCGGTCGTCGGCCCAGTCGAGCCACGCCGCCGCGGCCTCGTGCGCCCGGCTGACCGCGACGTGGACCCCCTCGGCCCGGCCATCATCGGCCGGGATGCCCCCGGTCACGTGGTACCGGAGGACCGGGCCGGTCCCGTACGCGTCGGCCTCCAGCCGGATGAGGGGGGCGACCCACAGGGCGTCCTTCGCCGGCAACCGGCCCAGGTACCGCTTCTCGGTCTGGGTCCCGGTCCGGTCGGCCACTTCGAGGAAGAGGCGGACCTCGTCGGCCGTCGGGTCGTCGGGGTCGACCTCGTGGACCCGCGCGACGACCTCGGGGTACCGTTCCCCGCGCGCCGTGCGGTCGGCCAGCTCGGCGAGCCCGCCCGGGGCCGTGTCCTCCAGCGTCGTCGGGAATACGAGGCCCTTCGCGCGCATCCCGAGGCTCGCGCTCAGCGCGTGCTCCTTCGTGTGGTACGGGCTGAACGCCGGGCACGACGCGCGCCGTAGCGACCGAGCGAACCGTTGCCAGGTCCGGGCTTGGGCGTAGTACGGGCGGGAGTAGGTACGGGGCATGACGGGGCCTCCTGAGGAGGGTCTTGTGATCGGCCCCTGTGCCACCGGGACCCGTGTGGTCCCCGCAGCCAGCGGCTTAAAAAAAAGCCAACAGGCATAAAAGCGGGCACGAGTCAAGGTGGAGCCGGCCGCGCGCACAGCGACCGTCAGGAACCCCTCTTCGGGGTTCCTGTCGCAGCGCGAGCACGGGGCAGGACGACCTTGACGCGGCCCGTTTTTACTGCCTAATTTGTCTAGAACCGCTGCCACCACCGCGCCGCCCCTGCCGGCGCGGCCCCGCCGCGCCGGCAGGGAGACCCGCGGGGCCGGAGGCCCCTTCCGTCCTCCTCCCCCCCGGGCGGGGCGTCCCCAACGGGCGGGGTGGCCCCGGCGCTCAGAGGGCGCGGGCTCGGCGAGGCGGCGGGGCGCCCTGGCCCCGGGCGCCCCGCCGTCGGGCGCCGTGGTGCTCGGCCCAGGCCCGGACGTCGGCGGCGCGGAGGAGGCCGCCCTCGGCGGGGACCGACCCGACGACCTCGGCCTTGAACCGCTCGTAGAGCGCCTCGGCGTCGCGCTCGCCGACGAGGGGGCGGAGCACGCTGAGCGCGAGGTCGGACGGCCCCGACCCGAGGTACCCCCACTCGATCCCGGTCGGCGAGTGCCGGACGACGTGGGGGACCGAGGCGTGGGCGACCCCCTCGAGCGTCCGCCAGAGGACGACGTCGTCGGGCTCTCCGGTCAGCGACTCGTGCTCGGGGCGGACCGGGACGGTCACGGGGGGCGGAGCGGGCTCGACGAGCCGGAGGGCCGCCCCGCCCGGCTCCGCCTCGGCCGCGCGGGCGGCCGCGCGCGCCAGCGCGCGGCCGACGTCGACGAAGGCGACGTTGCACCCGAGCCGGTAGTCGCCCCCGCCCGTCACACGCGTGAGCCGGAGCCCGAGCCCGTGGGCGAGGAGCGGCCGGACCCACGCGGCGTGCTTGGGCTGGACGCCCCCGAGCGCGGCCCCGCCGTGGGAGACCTCGATGGCGCCCTCGGTGGCGCGGAGGTCGAGCCGGGTCCACCCGTCGCCGAGCGCGTCTCTCGCCGCGGCGGCGAGCGCGCCCTGGTGGCACGACGTGCCGACGAGCTTGGACGGGACGGCCAGCGACGGCGTCCCGTGGTGGACGCTGAACGCGCAGGCCCCGAACGCCTTCGCGTCGAGCGTGGACGGGCGCATCCGCGAGCGGTCGGCCGCGAACGCGCGCCAGGCCTCGGCCTCGCGGGCGAGCCGCCCGGCGCGGAGCTCGGCGTTGGGGACGGGGGTCCCGGCCGTCGTGCGGGTGGTGTGGGCGGTCGCGCGGTCGGCCGCGCGCGGGGTCGCGTGTGTCATCGGGATCGGGGCCTCCCCCGGTCGTGGTGAGACGGCGTGCGGGTCGGTCCCGCACCGCCGGGTTAGGGGAGCGTCGAGGTCGGCCGCCGCGCGCGCGTGGCCGTCGGGGTCGCCGACCGCCGACGGGAGCCCGGCGCCGGCGTCGTCGTGGCCGGCGAGGTAGGCGGGGAGGTCGAGCCCGTATTGGCGCCGGAACCACGCCGCGTGGGCGGCCTCGCTCGCGTGGTGGTCCCGCCAGGAGAGCCCGGCGAACAGGCCCGGCGCCGGCCGGCGGACGACGCGCCGGCCGTCCCAGACGGGCCGGGCGTCGGTCCGGTAGACCCACTCCGCCAGAGGCCCCTGGTCGTACCCGTCGGCGAGGCAGGCGTCGTAGCCGGCCTGGTAGGACGCGCCCTCGTGGGGGTCGCCCCAGCGGTCGTCGTCGGGCGCGGGCCGGCACCGGCACGTGGTCCGGGCGCACCCCGGGCAGAAGTCGCTCGGGTCGGGGAGGGGTCGGGGCATGGTCCCGGGGTTCTCAGGTGGGCTTCGGACGGCCCCCAGCCGTGTGCTGGGGCCGCTCCTCACCCGAGGGGAGCGGTCCCAGCACGCCCCCAGAGGCCTCCCCCCAGGGCCGCCCTCCAGGGCCGCCCCCCAGGGGGGCTCAGGCGGCCCGGCGCGCCGGGCCGGTCACGCCGACGACGGGCCGGTGGGCCGTCACCGCCCGGAGGACGGCGGCCGCCCGGTCGCCCCAGGGGACGAAGAACCGCGTCCTGAACGAGTGGACCTCCGCGAACACGCCGTCGGCCTCCAGCTCGCCCAGCACCGCGTAGTCCGGCCCGACGAGCTCGATCCGCCGCTCGTGCGCCACCACGCGCCGGCGGAGCGTCCAGCCGTTGGCGAGGTCGGCCTCGGACCCGCCCATGACCGCGTCGGCCAGGCCCCCGGCCGTGATCTCGACCGGCTCGGCCGCGCCCAGCGCCGTGAGCGTGGCGTCGAGGTGCTCGTCCGCCACGGCCCGCCCGATCATCCGCTCGCCGCCGTCGGTCTGGACCCGGTAGACCCGGGGGTGCCCGGCGATCCGGTCCCAGACGGGCAGGACGGTCCCCGTGACGAGGTGGACCGGCTTGGTGTAGGTGTCCGGCGCGTCCGCGATGGCCTGGACCCAGAGCGCCTCGGCCTCGGTCGTCGTGACCGGACGGTGCCCGCCCTCGGACCCCGGCTTGTGCACGTCCTGCTCGTCCATGAGCCGGTTCGACCGCACGCCGACCCGGCGCACGCGCTGCACGATCCGGCCCGCGTCCGTCGTGCGGCTCCCCGCTCGGACGAGCGCGTAGGGCCGCTCGCTCACGGTGTTCTGGACGAACCCCATCCAGTAGCTCCCCCGCTGGGCCTCTTTGGCCAGGTCCCACACCTCGCCCCACCCGAGGACCTCCGTCCGCCGCGTGACGTCGAGCGTGACCACCTGCGTCGTGGCCCCCGACCGCTCGTGCGTGTAGACCTTGCGCTCGCCGGTCTTCACGACGGCCAGGCCCCGGATCGTCTCGACGCCCACGTCGAGCGTCCCCGCCTCGCGCGCGGCCTCCGTCGCGTCCTGGAGGTAGCTGTACCACGAGTCGAACACGGAGTCCATGTCGCCCGTCCGGAGCGAGAGGAGCCGGTTGAGGAACTTCGGGACGTCGGGGACGGCGCCCGCGTTGAGCTGTCCGTCCTCGTCCAGCACCTTGATCCCCATCTGGTCCTCCACGAGCGCCACCGTGACGCCGGACGCCGCCGCACGGCCCTCGCCGCGGTAGAGGTCCACGAACCAGTTGTAGAGGCTCGCCGCGGACAGCGGGGTCTCCAGGTTGAACTCGCTGGAGAGCAACCCCTGGCTCGCCGTCTGCCGCTGGCCCTTGGTCAACGCCCCGAGCTGGTCGAGCCGCCGGGCGATGGTGGAGAGGAACCGGCGCTGGGCCTTCAAATTGGTGGTCACGAGCACGAGCTCCGGCGCGCACGCCTGGCCCGCGCGGTGGACCCGCCCCATGCCCTGCACGCACCGGGCGCTGCTCCAGCCGGGCTCGACGCAGTAGAGCACGCGGCGCTGTTGGTTCTCGACCGCGAGGTCGGCGTGGTAGCTCCGGCCCGTGCCCCCGGCCTGGCTGAACACGAGCACGCGCCGCTTGCCGGCCATGAACTCGTCGGCCTCGGCGTCGCAGGTCCTCCGGGTGCGGCGCTCCTCGACCACCTGCTCGACGCCGTCGACGGTCTTGGTCACGAACCGGCGCCCGCGCCCGGTGACCTCGGCGACCGCCTCCGGTCCGAAGTGGGCCACGACCTGGTCGAGCACGCCGTGGGGGACGTTGACGGACCCGACCTGGACCATGAGCCGGTCCCGGGCGCGCACCGCGTCGGGGGACTCGACGAAGTCGCCCGCCGCGCTCCGTACGGGCCGCGAGCGGACGCGCCCGTCGTCGTCGCGGTACTCCTCGTAGAGCGTGGTCGGGAAGCTGGCCTCGACGAACTGCATGAGCTGGTCCCGGGGCGTCACGTCGAGGTCCCGGAGGTCGTCGCCGTCCTTGACCGCCTTGGCGTACGCCCGCTCGGTCGCGGCCTCCATCGTGGACACGAGCTGGACCACGCACGACTCGCCGGCCGCGAGCTTGGCCTCCATGTCGCGGATGAGGCTCGGGGCCGCCATCGAGACGAGGACGTGGAGGAAGAACCGCTGGTGGGCGCCCCAGAACTGGCTGTAGGCCGTCGCTTTGGCCCGGCCGTTCTTGTCCCCGCCCGTCACTCCGAGGGCGTCCTGGATGTTGCGGAGGACGACCTGCCACGCCTCGGCGCACCGGTCGTAGACGGCCGCCTGGTGGGGCTCCAGGTCGTGGACGAGCGTCCGGTAGCCGACGCCGTCGTAGGAGACGGACCGCGCGAGGTAGAGCCCCATCGACTTCAGGTCCTTCGCCACGAGCTCCATCGCGGCGATCCCGCCCGCGCTCACCTTCTCCACGAACGACTCGACGGTCGGGAACGGGGTGCCCCGGCCCCAGAGCCCGAGACGGGACGCGTAGGCCAGGTTCGAGACCTCCGTCGCGCCGGTCGCGCTCGCGTAGACCACGCGCGCGTTGGGGAGCCGCTCCTGGAGGTCGACCACGGCGAGCGCCCGCTGGGACGCCCTCTTCACGCCGCGCCCGCCCGGGGTGTCCAGGGCGCTCGCGGCGTTGTGGGACTCGTCGAAGACGATGACCCCGTCGAAGTTCTCTGCGCCCTCCGCCCCGGCCATGCCGGAGAGCCAGGACACGACCTGCTCGGTCCGGTCGGCCCCGACCTCCACGCCGTCCTTCTCGCGCGGCTTGCCCTTGAGCGTGTCGTAGCTCGCGAAGCACACGCCGGTCGCAAAGGGGATCGGCCCCTTGCAGGCGCCGAGGTCGAAGAGGAAGTCGGCCGGCCCCCCGAGCGCCGTCCAGTCGCGGACGGCGTCGCGCATGAGCGACTTGTTCTCGGACACCCAGAGGGCGCGGCGGCGCCCCTGGAGCACGTTGTCGAGGATGACCCCCGCCGACTCGCGCCCCTTCCCGACCCCCGTGGCGTCCCCGATGAAGAACCCCTGGCGCGGCCCCCGGCCCCCCGCCTCGCCCGGCAGGTGCTCCGCGTGAGCGGACCCGGCCCGGGCGACGGTCTCCAGTTGGGCGTCCGAGAGGTGCCCCCCGGTCACGAGGTGGGCGGGCAGGACCGGGCGGTACTCGCACTCCGGCGCGACGGCGGCCGCCATCGCGGCCGACTCGACGAGCCGCGTGGGGTGGCCCTTCGAGCCGGGCACCCGGACGGCCGGCCGGTAGGCGTCGAACACGCTGGCCGTGAGCGCCCCGGTCTGGAGCGTCCGGACGGCGGCCTCGACGCGGAGCGGGAGGGCGCCCTCGAACGGCCACGTGGGCGTCTCGGGACGGGCCGCCGAGGCGGCGGCGTCGTGGTCCGGCGCCACGCGCGGCGTGGCGCGGAGGGCCGGCGGCGCGAGCGTGGCCACGCGGGGCGCCAACATGGCGAAGAGGTCGAGCTGTTCGGTGTCGGGAGCGACTCGGGGAGCGGAGGGGGCCACGGTTTTTCGGGCTAAGACGGAGGTTCGGAGCCCCACCGGAGTGCCGGTGGGGGCTCCGGCCCGTCGCGGTGACGGGCTCGCCCAACGGCCCGTCACCGCGACGGAGAGGAGCCGGCACGCCGTCCCCACCCCGCTCCCCCGCCGGCCTGGGCACCCCGGGGCCGCCCCGCAGTAGCCGAGCTCACCGGCCCCGGACTCACCGGCCCCGGACGGGGGCCAGAGCGCGGACGGCCCCGGCCACGTCGTCGACCGCCCCCTCCACCAGGGCTCCCCCCTCCCCGGCCCTCCGACCCGCCCCCCCGCCGTCCGGGCCGTCGCGGTCGACGACGAGGACCCGCGTGCGGACGGACGTCCCGTAGGGGCGGTAGACGGCCCCGCCGACCTCGACGTCGGCCCGGAGCCGGAACGGGTCCCGGTCGATGGCCCCGAAGAACTCCCGGTGCGTGGGCTTCCCCCTGCGGACGCCCGCGCTCAGCACGGCCACGAGGCGGCCGCCGGCGTCGAGCCGGCGGAGGGCCTGGAGCACGTGGTCGGTCCCCACCGTCAGGACGCGGCGGCGGCCGAGCCGCCCGGCCGTCTGGGAGAACGGGGGGTTCATCAAGACCACGTCGGCCCGGACCTCCGGCGGCAAGATGGCGTCGAGGTGGTCGGCGTTCTCGCGCGTGAGCGCGCCCGGAGGGGGACCCCCGGGGTCCCAGCCCGTCTCCTCCAGGAGGACGGCGAGGAGGTCGGCCCGCCGGTCCGAGAGCTCGTTGGCGTGGACCGAGGCCCCGGCCGCGAGCGCGAACGCGCACAGCGAGCCGGTCCCGGCCGAGGGCTCGACCACCCGGTCCCCGGCGCGCACCCCGCTCACCCACGCGCAGAGACCGGCGTAGGCGGCCGGCGTCGAGAACTGCTGGTAGTCGTTCTGCTCCACCGTCCGGCGCGTCTGGCTGGGGAGGAGGGCCGAGAGCCGCTCGACGTCTGCGAGCACGTCGCCGGCGGCCCCGGGCTCGGGGGGCAGGCGCCCGACGGTGCGGACGAGGTGGAGGTGGAGCCCGAGCTCGGCGGCGTCGTAGGCGTCGCGGGGCGTGAAGGCGCCCTGGGCCAGCGTGCCGCCGTGGGCCTCGGCGGCCCACGCGAAGAGGGCGCCCGCCGGGAGCGGGCGCGCGTCGGCGACGGCGCCCCGGACACGGCGGGCGAGGGCGGCGGCCGGCCCGTCGCCCGGCGTTACGGGAGCGGGCTCAGGGGCGGTCGGGGCGGCGGGCGGATCGAAGAGGGTCATGGGGGGGGTGGGGGTGGTGTTCGCCCCAGGACACCGCCCCCACCCCCCCCCCCTCCTCAGCCCTCCTGCTCGCACTCGACCAACGTGGGGACCGCCCCGATGCCCAGGAGTTCGGCCGCCTCCTGTTCCGTCTTGCACACGACGATCGACCGCCCCAGCGGGCGCATGAGCTTGGCGTACAACCGGGCCGAGAACGTGAGCGCCCGCCGCCGCGGCACCACGATGAGAGTGCGGGAGCCCGACAGGTCCTGCTTCGTCTCCAGTTCCAGGCTCATCAGCCGACCCATGTCCGACGGGTGCAGGACGGTCTCGTCAGCGAACCGGAGGTCCCAGACCTCGGTGAACCCCGGTCGCCAGTCGGGGTCGGCGAGGACGGCACGCCCCGCGGCCACCCAACTGTCGGCCCCGAGCCTCCCCCTCGGTTGGACGAGGCCGTACCGGTCCGCCGGGAAGACCGCGACGCAGAGGGCGACCTCTTCCGGCGCCCCCCGCTCCCCGTTCTGGAGCCCGATCCCAGGCCCCACGAACTCGCGCCGCGCCCGGCACACCCCCGACGCGTCGCAGAGGGCGAGCTCGACGTCGGCGTCCCACAGCCTCTGCGGCCGCTTCCACTCGGCCGGTCCGATGTCTATGACGGCCTCGGCGTGCCCCGTCCCACCGCGTTCGCCGACCTGGAGGAGCAGGACGGACTCGGCCCCCCTCCGGTCTTGGACCCCGAGCCCGACCGGGCCGTGTTCGACGGCGGCGACGTGGTCCGCGGTCGGCTCGTCGACCCTCAGTACGACCTCGAACCCGCCGATACCGGCGAACGCCCGGGCCTCCCCCGTCTTCAGGTCGGCCGTTTTGAAGTAGCTGGGGACGGTCTCGCCTACGGTGAACGTGTGCGTCATGGGGAGGAGGAGTTGCGGACCTTCGCGAGTCGGTCGAAGAGGGGGGGGCCGTAGAAGGCCGCCCCGCACTCGGGGCACACCGGCCGGCCGTCGGCGCCGGCCCCGTAGTCGCCGGCGTCGACGGCGGCCCCGCACGAGGGGCACGGGAGCGGCCGGGCGTCGAGCCACTCGACCATCCGTGGCCCGGCCACGCGCTCGAACTCCGCTCGGCGCACGGGGTCCGGGTCGTCCGCGAGGCCGTCGCCTGCGAGCTCCCCGAACGTGGGCCGGGTGGGGAGGGGCGGGGACGGCTGCGGAGCGCCCACGGCTCGGCTCAGGAACTGGCGGACGTCCTCGCCCCCGCCCGCGTAGACCCGCCGGGTGAACCGGTCCAGGACGACGTGGGGTTCGGGGTCGCCCTTCGAGGCGTCCGAGCTCAGCGACGGCCACACGGACGGGTGGTGGGACCACGTCTGGAACGGCCCGTGGTAGCCGACCCGCTCCGCGAGCCCGTCCCCGACGACGGGTCTCCCGTCGAGCCGGAGGTGGAACGAGACGTACCGCCGGTCTCCAGAGTAGCCCACGAGCGCCTCGAAGTGCGGAGGCGCCTCGACCACCCCGCCCCCGAGGGCGGGGAGGGGGGTCAGGCGGTGGCGGTCGGGGTCCGGCGTGGTCGGTCTCATTGCGGGGGCGGGTCCCTGTCGGCCCCGTTAGGATAACGAGGCGCAGCGGGCGTCCCCTCTGCGGGCGACCTCGGGGCTCTGCGCCCGAAACGCCACGGCCTCCGTATTCGTCTCGTAACGCCGCCCGAGCCACTGGCCGCCCCCGTACACTGGACCGCTGCCCGGGTGCCCCCTGAGGCCTCACGGGGGCCTCTCGGGGGCCGTGTGGGTCCGGCCCGCGCCGCACGGGGAGGACGGGGCTGGCGCGACGGCTTCTCGAGTTACTTCAAGTAACTTTGCACTAGCACCGAGATGGCTTGCAGTTCCTGAAAGTTACTAGTTACTTTCGGCGCCCTTAGACCCGCCCCCCCGACCATGCAGACGATCGCGTTCACGAACCAGAAGGGGGGGGTGGGCAAGACCACCTCGGCCGTCACGCTCGCCGCCGCCGCGGCGGAGCGGGGCGTCGACGTGCTCGTGGTCGACCTCGACTCCCAGGGGTCGGCCACCGAGCTCCTCGGACCCGACGCGCCCCCCGCGGCCGGCGTCGCCGACGTGATCGGGACCGGGCCGGACGAGCGCGGCCGCGACGTGCCCCCGGCCCGGTGGTCCGACGTGGTCCTCACGGCGCGGGAGCCGGGCGACGTCGCCCCCGGGTCCGGGAGGGTCGACCTCCTCCCGGCCACGGACATGCTCGTCGCGTCCGAGGAGCACCTGTACTCGACGGGCGACCTCTGGGCGGTCGGGGCCGTCGTCAGCGGGATCCGGAAGACGGGCCGGTACGGCCTCTGCGTCCTCGACTGCCCCCCCGCCGTCAGCCGGCTCTCCGTCAACGCCGTGGCCGGGGCCGACCTCGTCGTCGCCCCGGCCACGCTCTCGTCCATGACGATCCGGGGGATCGAGCGGCTCCACCAGCTCGTCGAAGTGGTCCGCGACGACCTCGGCGAGGCCCCCCGGGTCCTCTACCTCCCGTGCGCCGTCGACGCGCGGTACTCGGAGACCCGCCGGCTGCTCTCCGAGTTCGAGGGCGCCTTCGGGGAGTACCCGGGGGGCGACCTCCTCCCGGCCGTCCGCACGAGCTCCGCGGCCGGCCTCGCCTTCGCCCGGCGTCAGACGGCCGTCGAGTACCAGCCCGACGGCCGTCTGGCCCAGGACTACCGGGCGGTCCTAGGCGTGCTCGCCGAGAACGGGGCCGTCCACCTCCCGGCCACCGCCCCCCTCGCCTGACTTCCACCCCCGTGCCGAACGACCCGAAAGACAACGCCTTCAGCCGCTTGTCGAAGCCCGCCCCTGGGCTCCGCCGGACGGCCGCCCCCCGACCGGCGCCGCCGGACGCCGCCCCGGGGTCCGGGACCCCGGAGCGTCCGGCCGGGGCGGCGTCCAGCCCTGAACAGGGGAAGAAGAAGAAGAAGCCAAAGAAGGAGCCGAACCGGGGCAACTACAAGGGGGGCGGGATCTACGCCTTCCAGGGCAGGGACACCAAGAAGCTCATCGTCTACGTCGACCCCGACGTCCACCAGGCGGTCAAGGTGGCGGCCGCCCAGCGCGGCGTGACCATGAGCGAGGTGGTCGGCGGGGCCATGCGCACGGGCGGGTTCGGCGGCTCCCCGACGTCGTCGGCCGACTCCGAGGCGGCGTGAGCGCGCCCCGTTCCCCGGCCCGACGACGCGCCCTCCGCCTCGCGGCCCGGTCCTCCCTCGCCCTCGGCGTCGTCCTCCTCGCCGTCGCGCTCGTCGCGCACGTGGTCGGCGTGCGGTTCAACTACACCACGAGCCTGCCCCGGGGCCTGTACCTCACGACGGCGTTCGACCCCGCGGCGGCCCACCGCGGCGAGCTCGTCGCCGCGTGCCCGTCCGAGGAAGCGGCCGAGGCCGTCGCGGAGTACCTCCCCCGTGGGTCGTGCCCGGGCGGGGTCATCGAGCTCGCCAAACGGCTCGCCGCGGTCCCCGGCGACACCGTCGTCCTCGACAGCTCGGGGGTGTGGGTAGCGGGCCGGCTGCTCCCGGACAGCGCCCCGCTCTTCTACGACCGCCGGGGCCGCCCGCTGTACCCCCGCCTCGGCCGGTTCGACCTCGGACCCGGCGAGTACTGGCTCTTCTCGAACCGGGTCCGGACGTCGGTCGACTCCCGCTACGTCGGCCCCGTCTCCGACGTGCGGTCGGGGCTCCGGCCGCTCCTCGTCGAAGACTGAGGCCCTGGGACAAGCCCCTTTGTTTCACACCCGAAGGCGCCCCCGCCCCCACAGGAGTACACAAAACGCCTATACAAGCCCAAAGTGGCTTGTGAGACGGGCGCCCGTGTGTTACAATGGCGTCCCACGAACGCACTCCGAGGACGAATGAGCCGCACTGGAGACCTCGACGCGACGACGCGGATCAAAGGCCGCCCCGGGAGCACCCCCTGTCCCGTCGCGAGGGCGGCGAAGCAGGGCGGGAGCGGGAACGTCTACGACCGGCTCCGCCGGATCGCCGGCGGCCTCCACCGGAACGAGCACGCGCTCACGGTCGGGGCGACCGGCCTGGTCCACGAGGCCCTCCTCCGCGCGGGGACCGACGTGCTCTCCGACCCCACGGCCCACCAGGGCGCCGTGTGCCGGGAGATGGGCCGGGTCGCTGTGGACCGGGCGAGGGGCCGCAACGCGCTCAAGCGGTGGGGGCGGCTCGTCCGCGACGACCGGACGCCCCTCGACGAGATCAACGTGGACCCCGAGCACGAGGGCCGGGCCGCCGACGGGCTCGACCTCCGGCTGGCCCTCGACCGCCTCGAGGCGGTCAGCCCCCGCCTCCGCGACGTCGTCCGCCTCCGCTACGAGCTCGGCCTGAGCGAGGAGGAGGCCGCCCAGTCCCTCGGCGTCACCGCACGGACCGTCCGCCGCGACTCCGTCAAGGCCCGGGGGCTCCTCGCCCACCTCGTCGACGGCGGCCCGGCCGGCCGGACCCTCGACTGAAGCCGGGCCTCCGCGCGCCGACAACCAGCCCGCCCATGTCGACTCCAACAGCAACGACGGACCCGTGGCTGGAGAACGAGTGGGACGCCGTAGAGGACGCCTTCGACGCCGTCTACGCCCTCCCGGAGGGGGACCGCGAGGCGGCCGTCGACGCGCTCCCCGACGGCCCTGTCAAACGGGGGGTCCTCGTCCTGTTCGCGGCCGAGCCCCCCCCGCCCGCCCCCCGACCCCGGCGCGGTCACGTGGCGCTCCCGAACGGGACGCCGCTCGGGAGGTTCGTCGTCCGCCGCCGGGTCGGCGAGGGCGGGACGGCCGTCGTGTTCGCGGCCGAGGACCCCGTGCTCGCTCAGAAGGCCGCCGTCAAGGTCCTCTCGTCGGAGGACCCCGACGACGCCCGTCGGTTCGCGCGTGAGCAGGCGCTGCTCGCCCCGCTCGACCACGAGGCGGTCCCGACGCTCCTGGACTCGGGCTCCACCCCCGACGGCCGCCCCTACTTCGCGATGGAGCTCGTGCACGGCGTGCCGATCACGGCGTTCGCCCGGTCCCGGTCGCTCGGGACCGTCCGGCGCCTCGAGCTCTTCGCGCTCCTCTGCGACGCCGTCCGCTACGTCCACCGCCGCGGCGTGGTCCACCGCGACGTCAAGCCGTCGAACGTGTTCGCGTCCGAGGAGGACGGCCGCCTCCGCGTCCACCTCCTCGACTTCGGCGTCGCGAAGCCGCTCACCGACTCGGCCCGCGGCCCGGCGGGCGGCGGGCTGACAGGAGCCGGGGTCGCCCCGGCGACCCCGGCCTACGCCGCCCCGGAACAACGGGGCGGCCGGTCCACGACGGGGACCGACGTGTTCGCCCTCGGGCTCGTCCTCTACGAACTCATGACGGGCGAGAGGCCGGTCGACGTCCGGGAACGGCGCGGAGCCCCGTCGGCCTCCGTGGACCTCGGCGTGGGGCGGGGCGAGGCGTGGGCCATCGACACGGTCGTGGAGCGGGCCATCGACCCCGACCCGGGCCGCCGCTACGCCTCGGCCGACGACCTCCTCCGCGACGTCCGACGCGTCCTCGGGGGGCGGTCTCCGGCCGGGGCCGGTCGGGGCTGGGCACCGGCCGCCCTCTGGTTCGGCGGCCGGCGCGTCGGGCTCGCCGCCGCCGCCCTCGCCGTCTTCACCTTCGTCGTCGCCCTCGCCCTCACCGACCGGCGCTGGCGGTCGTCGGCCGAGGCGGCCTCGGCCGCCCAGGACCAGGTAGTCGCGGTGGCCACCGACGTCGTCCGGTCCCAGCTCCCGGCTGGTCCGGAGGGCCGGGAGTTCCTCGTCGGAGCCGCTGAGGCCGCGCGCGACGGCCTCCGCGACGCCCCGGAAGCGGAGGCCGACCTCGCCCTCGCCATCGCGGACCAGCTCGCCGCTCGGGGCGCTTGCGGGGAGGCCGTCCCCCTCTACGGCCGGGCCGTCCTGCTCCGGTCGGCGACGGACCCCGACCACCCCGTGGCGGTCGCCGGGTACCGGGGCCAAGCCCGGTGCGCGGCCGGTCCCATCGGGACCGGGTCGGCGTCCCAGGCCCGCCGGGCGGCCGAGCACGCGGAGCAGGCGCTCGCCCTCGCCCGTTCCCGGTACGGCCCCCGGAGCGCCGTGGCCGCCGCCGTCGCCGTCGACCTCGCGCTCTACCTCGTCCTCGCCGGCGACCCCGTCCGCGCCGCGGACGTCCTGGCCTCGGCCGAGGCCGCCCTCGCCGTCGCCGGGTCCGACCCCCGGGGGGAGGCCCGGCGGTTCCGCCGGGTCCAGGAACGGGCGGGGTCGTCCGACGCCGCCTTCCCGGACGTCGCGGGCGAGGACGGACCGGCCCTCACACGAGCGAGGGCCGGGGTGGTCGCGGCCGTCGCCCTCATGGCCCGGGCCGCCTACGGCCCCGCGGCCGCCCGGGCTCGGCGGGCGGTCGCCCCCCTCGTGTCGTCCGGCGGCGCCCCCGGGATGGCCCGGCGGACCGGCCCCTGGGCCGAGACCGTGGCGTTCGGGCTCACCACGGGGGCCGAGGCCCTCCGCCGGGACGGCGAGCTCGGGCCGGCCCTCGACGCCGCCGAGCGAGCCACCTCGGTGCTCGCGCTCCACTTCGGCGAGGGCGACCCCAGGACCGTGCGGGCGCGGGCCGCGAGCGCGGCGCTCGCGGCCGAGCGCGGGGCGGACCCCGACGCCCAGTTCTACGCCGTCGTCCGGGGGGCCGAGGCCCTCGGCGACGACGGGCTCCTCGGGGCCGTGCTCGCGGCCCAAGGATGGGCGTTCGTGGAGGCGGGCCGCTCGGCCGAAGCCCGGTCCGCGCTCGAACGCGCCGTCACCGTCGGCCAGGGCGCCGAGCCCCGGCCCACGTCGCGGGCCTACGCCGCGCTCGCGGACCTCGACCGAGCGGTGGGCGACGTGGCCGGCGCCCTCGACCGCTCGGAGCGGGCGGTCGAGCTCGCCCAGGCCCTCACGCCGTCGGTGGGCCTCTCGCTCGGCGCCCTCCTCACGGCGACCGTCGCCCGGGCCGACGCGCTCCTGGCGGCGGGCCGCCCCTCCGAGGCCGTCGGCGTCCTCGGCCCCGTCCTCCGTGCGGCCGAGTCGGCCCCGGGCGGGGCGGCCCGGCCGTCCACGATCGACCGCGCACGGGGCGTGCTCCGCACGGCGACCGAGAGGGGCTGAGGGGGCTCGTAAGGGGGCCGCAAAAAAAAGTGGCCGGGGCGTGTCCGGTTTGGGGCCGGTCCTCCGCCCTACGCGAAATGAGGCCCCCCTGTCCGGTCGGCCCGCTCGCCCCGCTCCGCCCCCCGTGACGACTACGCCCCCCGAGAACGCTACGGACGAGAAGGAGGCCCGCTACCGCACCCTCATGGAGCGGTACCTCGGCCCCGACGTCCTGGAAGCCTTCGCCGACGACGACGTCACCGAGGTCTACGTCAACGCCGGCGACGCCGTGCTCCGCGCCGACACCCACTCGCGCGGCAAGGTGTCCCTCGGCGCGACCCTTCAGGGGGAGCAGGTCGAGCAGTTCCTGAACGCCGTCGCCGCCCTCCGGGGCGACCGCCTCGGCCCGACGGCCCCCTCGGTCCAGGCCGAGCTCCCGGTCGAGACGTTCGGGGGCGCCCGGCTCCAGGGGTTCATCGCCCCCGTCGTGCCCCGCGCCTGCTTCGTGATCCGCAAGCCGGCCCGGCTCGTGTTCGCGCTCGACAGCTACGTCGAGCACGGGACGATGACGGCCGCCCAGTGCCAGGCCGTCAAGGACGCCGTCGGCGACCACCAGAACATCCTCGTCTGCGGCGGGACGGGCTCGGGCAAGACCACGCTCTGTAACGCGGTCTTGCTGGAGATGAGCGAGCAGTACCCCCGCGAGCGGGTCGTCGTGCTCGAGGACACGGGCGAGCTCCAGTGCCGGGCCGAGGACCACCTCCAGCTCCGGACGTCCGACGACGTCTCGCTCTCCGACCTCGTCCGGTTCACGCTCCGGTGCACGCCGGACCGGATCGTCGTGGGCGAGGTCCGCGACGAGGCCGCGCTCCACCTCCTCGACGCCTGGGCGACCGGCCACCCCGGCGGGTGCGCGACGGTCCACGCGACCGACGCCCGCGGCGCGCTCCGCCGGCTCAACCGGCTCGCCATGCGCGCCCAGGTCCCCCCCCAGCACGAGCTCGTGGCCGAGGCCGTCGGGGTCGTCGTCGTGATCCAGGGCGGCAACGAGGGCCGCCGCGTCCGCGAGCTCGTCCGCGTCGGCGGCCACGACGGCGAGCGCTACGTGCTCCACCCCACCTGACCTCCCAACCGGGGACGCCCGCCCACGCGCTGGACCGCTACGGCCTCGGGCCACCAACGGTCCGGCGCGTCCTCCACCCCCCGCCGGGGACGCCCGGCACCACCAGCCCTCACGGGTAGCTCTCATGAACACTCTCTCCCCCTCCATGAAGGACTCCACGCAGGACCGCGACGCCCGTAACCGGGCGCTCTTCCGGGGCCTCATCGCCCTCGCGGTCGGCCTCGTCGTGTGCGGCGACGCCGCCGCCTCCGGCGGCGCGGCCATGCCGTGGGACGGACCGCTCCAGATTGTCGCCGACGCGCTCACCGGCAACACGATCCGGCTCGTCGCGGTGATCGCGCTGGCCGCGGGCGGCATCATCTGGGCCTTCACGAAGAACGAGGAGGGCGTCAAGCGGATCGCCCAGGTCGTCATGGGCCTCGGCGTCGCCATCGGCGCGGCGTCGTTCGCCGCGACGCTCGGGATCTCCGGCGCCGCCTTCTAGGCGCCCCCCCAGGACGCCCCAGGGGTGGGGCTCCGGCCCCACCCCCCCCCCGTCCCCGCTTAGCGGGGCCACCCATCGCCCCTCAGCCCCTCCCATGCCCCCCCCGCCCGAACGCCTCCCGGAGCGCCCGGTCCACCAGTCGCTCGTCCGTGTCCCCCTCTACGCCGGGGTCGACCGGAGCTTCTTGGTCCTCGAGGTCACGCTCGTCGTCTGCCTCGTCTACCTCCTCGGCGTCTCGGTCGCGAGCGTCGCCATCGTCGTCGCCGTCGTGCTCGGGGTCCACCCGCTCATGAAGAGGCTCTCGGACGTCGACGCGCTCCTGCCCCAGTTCGCCGCCCGCGCCCTCATGCAGGCCGACGCCTACGACCCGCTCCCCCCAGCCCATACGGGCTCCCGGAAGCCGGCCCGGGCCGTCCCCGGCAAGTAGCCCCGACCGTCCCACCACCCCCCCCAAACGGTCCACACCATGAGCCTACTCGCCGCCGCCGCCGGACTCACCGCGGGCGCCATCGGGGCCGCCGGCCTCGGCCGGCTCCGCGAGAACCAGAAGACCCCCCGGGGCCTCTCGGACCTCTTGGGCTGGGGGTTCCTGGTCGGCGAGGGCGTCGTCCTCATGAAGGACGGGTCGTTCCTCGCCGGCTGGCGGGTCCGGGGCCGGGACCTCGCCTCGTCGACGGCGTCCGAGGTCGCCAACCTGGCCGCCCACGCGAACACCGCCCTCGCCTCGCTCGGCGACGGGTGGATGGTCCACGCCGACGCCGTCCGCCGGAGCGCGGTCGGGTACGCCCCGCCCGAGCGGTGCCACTTCCCCGACCCCGTGAGCGCGGCCCTCGACGGCGCCCGCCGCGACCGGTACACGGCCGTCGGCGAGCACTACGAGACCGACGCCGTCCTCGCCGTGACCTACACGCCGCCCTCGGCCCTCGCCGGGCGGCTCCAGCAGAGGGTCGTCAAGGGCCGCGGGGCCGGGACGCCCTCCGACGTGTGGGACCGGCTCGTGGGCCAGTTCGAGCGCGACCTCGGAGCCGTCCGCGACCGGCTCTCGGCGTCCATGCGCGTCGAGCGGCTCGGGAGCGCGGGCCTCCTCCGCCACCTCCACGAGTGCCTCACCGGGCTCCCCCACGCCGTCGGCGTACCGGGCCACGGGGCCTACCTCGACTACGCCCTCTCGGACCAGACGTTCGTCGGCGGGTACGAGCCGCGCGTGGGCCAGAAGCACGTCCGCGTCGTCGCCGTCCAGGGCTACCCCAACGCGACGACGCCCGGGCTCGCCGACCCCGCCCTACGGCTCCCCTTCCCGTACCGCTGGAGCGTCCGGTTCCTCCCGCTCTCGCCGGCCACGGCCACGAAGGTGATCGGGAAGAGCCAGCTCGGGTGGTTCCAGAAGCGGCGCGGCGCCGGCGACTGGGCCAAGGACATGGCCTCGAAGGAGAAACGGGAGGACACCGAGATGGATCTGGCCTTCCAGGACGGGAACGCCACGGCGATGGTCCACGACGCCGGCGCCGCCCGCGCGGTCAACTCGGGCGGCGAGGTCCGGTTCGGGTTCCTCACCGTCGGCGCCGTCGTGATGGCCGACGACGCGCGGTCCGCCGACGACCGGGCCGGGGCGCTCCTCAAGGCCGTCCGCGACCTCGGGTTCACGGGCCGCGTCGAGGACGTGAACGCCGTCGACGCCCTGCTCGGCACGCTCCCCGGCCACGGCCACCCCAACCTCCGCCGGCCGCTCCTCACGACGGAGAACGTCGTCGACGTCCTCCCGCTGACGGCCCCCTGGGGCGGCCCCGAGGCCGTCCCCTCCCAACTGTTCCCCCCGGACACCCCCCCGCTCCTGTGGGCCAAGACGGACGGGTCGACCCCGTTCCGCCTCGCGCTCCACGAGGGCGACGTCGGCCACACGCTCATCGTCGGGTCCACGGGCGCGGGCAAGTCCGTGCTCGTCGGCCTCCTCCTCGCGCAGTGGCGCCGGTACGAGCGCGCGCGGACGGTGACGTTCGACGTCGGCTACAGCCACTACGTCTCCGGCCGCGCGATGGGCGCGGCGCACTACGACCTGGCCGGCCCGCTCGCGGCCCGGAACCCCGTCCAGATGCAGCCGCTCCGCGACGTCGACCGCCCCGACGTCCGGACGTGGGCCGTCGACTGGGTCGAGTCGCTCGTCGAGCTCCAGGGCGAGGCGCTGACCCCCGAGGAGCGCGGCCGGCTCACCCACGCCGTCGGGCTCCTGGCCCAGAACCCCCCCGAGCTCCGGACCCTCACGGCCCTCATGGCCAACCTCGGGAGCGAGCGGCTCCGCTCGCTCCTCCGGCCGTACACGCTGGAGGGCGACTACGGCAAGATCTTCGACGCCGACCGCGACTCGTTCGGGTCCTCCACCGGACCCGGCGGGGCGGAGGGCGTCCGCCACCAGGTCGTCGAGCTCTCGCACCTCGTCGGGATGTCCGACCGCGTGCTCGTGCCGGCCTTGATGTACCTGTTCCGCCGCGTCGAGGAGGGCCTCGACGGCTCGCCCACGCTCATCGTCATCGAGGAGGCCTGGGCCGCGCTCATGCACGGCCGGTTCGCCGACCGGCTCCGCCAGTGGCTCCTCACGCTCCGCAAGCGGAACGCGGCCGTGGTCATCGTGGCCCACTCCCCGGCCCAGTTCCGCGACCCCGCCGTCAAGAACGCGCAGCTCATCGTCGAGAGCTGCCCGACCCGGATCTTCCTCCCCAACCCCGACGCCGCCGAGCCCGACACGGCCGCGCTCTACACGTGGCTCGGGCTGAACCGGGCCGAGGTCGACCGGCTCTCGAAGGCGCGCAAGAAGCGGGACTACTACTTCCGCTCGCCGTCGGGCGCGCGGATGTTCGACCTCGCCCTGTCCCCGGTCGAGCTCGCCGTGCTCACGGCGCTCCCCGGCCGCTCCGCCGACGAGACCGTCCGCGAGGCGGCGCGGCTGGCCGCCGAGCGCGGCCCGTCGTGGCCCGTCGACTGGCTCCGCCTCGCCGGGCTCCCCGCCGAGGCCGACGGCTTGGCCCCCGCGTGGGCCGCCGCCGGCGACGGCGCGGTCGCGGGGCCACCCAGCGGACCGGGCACCCCGCCCCACGGGGGGGGGGCGCCCGGCCGGGCGCCGGCGACTCGCGCCGACGTCACCCCCGGGCCGGCGTCGCCGGCCCCCTGACCCACAGCCCTAGCACCATGCACAGGCACTCTCTCCCCCCCCCGCGGCCCCCGAAGGCCGCCCGCCCACGGTCCACTCACCGGGCCCGATGGCTCCTCGTCCCGCTCGGCCTCCTCCTCCTGGCCCCGAACCAGGAGGCGAAGGCGCAGTGGGCCGTCATCGACCCGGCCCACATCGCCAAGAGCGTGTGGAACGGCCGTCAGATCGTCCAGCAGCTCCAGGCGCAGAGGGCCCAGGTCAACGCGTTCGTCCAGAACGTCCAGAAGCTCCGGAGCTACAACCTCCGCGACGTGACCGGGTTCGTCGACGCCGTCGACCGGACCCTGCTCTCGGCCACGAACGTGGCGTACAACTCGTCGTCGCTCGTCGGCGACTTCGACGCGTTCTACCGAGGGGCCGACCCGACCGCGACCGCCGCGACCGCGGCGTCGTGGACCGAGGGCGAGCTCGGCGGCGCGCTCGGGACGCTCCGGTCGATCCGCGAGCACGCGGTCCAGATCCGGGCCGCGAGGCCCGACTTGGCCGCGTTCCAGCGCCAGCTGACGTCGGCGACGACGGCGCAGCAGGTGGCCGAGGCCCAGGGGACCATCGAGGCCTACGCGGTCCAGGAGTCCCAGCTCCTCCGCCAGGCCACGCTGCTCCAGATCGACCAGGCCGCCCGCGCCCAGGCCTCCGCCGCCGCGCGGCGGGCCTACGTGGTCGACGTCGGCCGGACGGCGAAGGCCCGGACGCTCCAGAGCGCCTCGGCCATGACCGGCCGGGACTACAACGCGACCGGCATTTTCTAGCCCTCCCACCAACGGCCCCGCCCCCTGGGGGGCGGGGCCACAGGGCGCCCAACCCCTCCGACCCATGAAGCTCCCCCGCCGGTCCCCCGAAGGCCCCCCCTACACGCTCACGCTCCGCGACGCGCTGCTCGCGTCGGTCGGCGCCGTCCTCGCGACCGTCGCGTTCGCCGGCGGCTGCAACCGCGGCGACGCCGTACCCCGTGCCGAGCCGGTCGTGCGCCTGGCGGCCTGCGTCGAGGCCGCCCCGTCCGAGCCGTGCGCCCGCGTCCCCGGCGTCGGCCCGGCCTACTGGCTCGCCGAGCAGGGCGACCGGACGGCCACCTACCTCGACGCCGCCGAGATCTGCCTCGGGGCGCTCCTCGACGGCGCCGTCGTCGGCCGCCGCGGGGCGTGCGTCGACGTCTACGACGCCTACGTCGCCGACGCCAAGGACGGCCGGCGCGACCTCGACGGCCGGCTCGACGCGGCCGACGCCGGCCGGGCCTTCGGGCTCGCCTACAGCGCCGTCGTCGCCCGCCGGACCCAGGCGGCCGGCCAGGCCACGACCGGCCGGGACTACAACGCCGCCCCCCTCTTCGGCGGCGACTCCCCCGACCCCCGCTGACCCCGCCCCGTTCCCCGACCGCCGACGGTTACGCCCCCCCCCGAACCCATGACCCGCCTCCTCCCGCGCCCGACCGCCCTCGCCCTCGCCCTCGCCCTCGCCCCCGGCCTCGCCCACGCCCAAGACTCGTCGCCGAACGGCGCGCTCACCGTGTCGCTCGCCGACGGCCAGGCGGCCACCGTCGCCGCGCCGGGTCCCGACGGCCGCCCGGTCGGCGACGGGTTCACGGACGGGGCCGTCGTCGTCACGCCGGCCCAGATGGAGGAGGCGCTGGGCGAGCTCGTCCGCGAGTACGAGCGGACCGGGCGGGCCGGCGTGCTCCGCCAGTCGACGGTCATGACGTTCCCGTACGGCCACAGCCAGCCGGTCCTGGCCGCGGCCCCCCTCCGGGCCTCGATCATCGAGCTCGAGGCGGACGAGGTCGTCCTCGGCGTCGTCGCCGGCGACACCGAGCGGTTCGCCATCGAGCAGACGCAGACGGGGGCCGGCGGGGCCGTCCCGCTCGTCGTCGTCAAGCCGCTGGCCTACGACGTGACCACGAACCTGGTGATCTCGACCGACCGCCGGGTCTACCACGTCACGCTCGACGCCGCCCCGTCGCCGCGCGCGGGGCGGCGCGGCGAGAACCCCCAGCCGCGCTACGCCCGGCATATCCGGTTCTACTACCCCGACGACGCGCTCGCCGCGAGCGTCGCGGCCGCGCAGGCCGCGCGTCCCGTGGAGCCCGAGCGCCCGCCCGGCGACCTCGCTTCGCTCGACGAGATCGACTTCGACTACCGCGTCGTCGGCGACCGCGAGATCACGGAGCTCGTGGCGCGCGTGTTCGACGACGGCGTCCACACCTACGTCCAGCTCGACCCCGAGCGCCTCCGGGGTGGGGTGGTCCCGGTCCTCTACGTCCAGGGGCCGAGCGGTGACCGCGAGATCCTGAACTACGCCTACAGCGAGGGCACCTACGTCGCCGACCGGACGGCGGGCGTCTTCGAGCTCGCCCTCGGGACGACGGTGCGCACGGGGCTCTTCGGCCTCGGCGGCAAGACGCAGGTCGAGCGATCGGCCCGGATCCTCCACCTCGACGACTAACCCTCTACCCGGCCGTCAGCGGCGCCCCCATGTCCTACACCGATCCCGACACCGACTCCACCCCACGCGCCCCCGTCGGGGGGGCCACCTACGGACCGCCGTCCGGCGTGGTCTCGCCCTCCAACGGGGCCGCCGGACACGGGCCGACCGGGGCGGGGGAGCCCCCACGCACGGCGGCCACGTCGGCCGAGGCCGCTCCCGCCGACGTGCTCGACCCGGCCACGGACGGCCGGACGACGCCGGTCGGCTTGGACCGGAAGGTCGTGCTGGCCGGGCTCGCCATCGTGGGGACGGTCTTCTGCCTCCTCCTACTCATGTTCGCGGGCGACGACGAGGTCGACGTGGTAGCGCAGGCCCCGCCCCCCACGTCGCCTCCCGGAGCCTACATCGACGAGCAGACGGCGGACTACTACGGCGACATGGCGGCCGACCCCACCGTCCCCGTCGCTGGGGCTCCCGCCGGACCGTACGGTCCGGACCCGTACGGGGGGGACCCGTACGCGACGGGCTCCTACCCCGCGAGCGGCCCCGACTACGCCACGACCCAGCCGTACTCGCCGCCGCCCGTCGCGGCCGGCGCCCCGCCCACGCCGGCCCGTCCTACGGACCCGTCCCGCGACGCCTTCGAGCGGGCCGTGGCCTCGCCGCTCCTCGTCGGTTCCTCCCAAACGGGCGCCCCCCGAGCGCCGACGGCCGACCCGGCGTTCGCCGAGCAGAACCCGGAGTACGCGGCCGAGATGGCGTACATGAAGGAGGTCGCGGAGCTGTTCCCCACGAGCCCGCCGCCCGGGTACGGCCCCGGCGCCGCGGCGCCGGCAGCGGCGCCCCCCCCGGCCGCCGCACCCACCGCCGCGCCCACCGCCGGCCTCCCCGCCGGTCCCGGGACCCGCTCCGCGTTCCTGGACCGGACGTCGCGGTCCGGCTCCGGGGGCTCCCAGTACGGCGCCGTCGTCCGCCCGACGGCCGCGCGCGCGCTCACGCTCCGGGCCGGGTCGGTCGTCCCCGCCGCGCTCGTGACCGGGATGAACTCGGACTTGCCCGGCACGGTCATCGCGCAGGTGACCCGGAACGTCTACGACTCGGGCGCCCAGCGCGACGTGTTGATCCCGGCCGGGACCCGGCTCGTCGGCGAGTACGACGACCAGATCGCCTACGGCCAGGGGCGGGCGCTCGTCGCGTGGAGCCGGATGCTGTTCCCGGACGGCTCGTCGGTCGAGCTGCCGGGGCTCCCCGGCGTCGACCTCCAGGGCTACTCGGGCCTCACCGACGAGGTCGACCGCCACTACGCCCGGCTCTTCGGCTCGGCCGTCATGCTCGCCGCCGTCGGCGTCGGCGTCGAGCTGGCGTCGCCCGACCAGGAGGTGTTCGGCGGCGCGCCGTCCCCGCAGGAGGTCGCCTCGCGCCAGGTGGCCATCGAGCTCTCGCGCGTGGCCACCGAGGTCATCAAGCGCCAGCTCGACGTCCAGCCCACGATCAAGGTCTCCCCGGGCTACCGGTTCTACGTCCTCCTCGCCCGCGACCTCACGTTCGCTGGCCCCTACCGCCCGCGCCCCGACGTCGGCCGGTTCCCCCGCCGGTGACGGCCCGACCCATGACCCGCCCCCTCCGGCTCCCCCCGCCCTCGGCCCTCGCCCTCGGCGCGCTCGCCGTCGCCGTCGCCGTCGCGCTCGTCCCCGAGGCCGCGGCCCAGACGCCCCCCCCGATCTCGCTGCCCCCGGTCACGGTCCCCCCGGGCACGCCCGGCCCGACGCTCCCGGCGCTCCCGCCGATCCCCCCGCTCGGGCCGCCGCCGCCGTTCCTCGACACTATCGTCGAGGACTTCCGGACGGCCGTCGAGGCCGCCCGCCCGGCCCTCATCGCCATCGCGACCGGGACGTTCGGGGTCCTCGCCCTCATCGAGATCGCGATGAGCGGGATCATCTGGACGTTCAAGAAGGAGGCCTGGAGCGACGTGCTCGGGTCGCTCGTCCTGAAGCTCGCGTGGATGGGGTTCGCCTTCAGCCTCCTCGCCTCGTTCAGCGTGTGGTTCCCGCCGATCATCGAGGGGTTCCAAGCGGCCGGGCAGGCCGTGGCCCCCGGGACCGTGTCGCCCACGGACATCCTCGGCCTCGGCATCACGCTCTCGGGCTCGCTCCTCCAGTCGTTCTTCGAGGGCGTCGGGCTCCTGGACTTCTCGTTCTCCATGCTCGGGACGGCCGTGTTCGTCGGCCTCGCCTGCACCCTCATCGTCGTCTCGTTCGCGCTCGTCGCCGCCCACGTCGTCGTGGTCCTGGTCGAGTCGTTCATCGCGCTGGCCGCCGGCGCCCTCGTGCTCGGCTTCGCGGCGTTCCGGGGGACGGCCTCGCTCGCCGACCGGTTCGTGGCCTACGTGTTCAACCTGGGGATCCGCGTGTTCTCGCTCTTCCTCGTCGTCGGGATCGGCCAGCGCGTGGTCGAGGGGTGGGTCCCGTACGTCCTCAACGCCGCCGACGACCTCTCGGCCATGCTCGCCGTGCTCGGGGGAGCGGTCACGTTCGCGCTCCTCGCCTTCGTCGTGCCCATCAAGGTCTCCTCGCTCCTCACGCGCGACCTCGCGGTCGGGTTCGAGAAGGCCCTCAGCAACGCCTAAGCCCCACCATGTCCTTCTTCTCCCGCTTCAAGACCGGGCGCGCTACGCCCGATGTCCCCCACGGCGACGGCGCCGCTGGCGTCCCGCCGCCGGACCCCGGCGGCGTCCGCCCCTCGACGCCCCCTGGCGAGGGCGTCGAGGGGTGGGCCTACGGCGAGAAGGCGTCGCCCGACGTCGTCCGCGGCCGGTACGAGTTCGCGCGCCAGTTCTCGGACCTCACGCGGGGCAAGCGGAACTGGCAGGTCACCGCGTTCGCCTCGCTCGCGCTCCTGGCCCTCTCGGTCGTCGGCCTCGTCACGCTCGCGCTCCAGAGCCGGGTGGTCCCCTACGTCGTCGAGGTCGACCGGACCGGGCGGGCCGTGGCCATCGCCCCGGCCGAGGCCGTCCCCTCGGTGGCCGACCGCGTCGTGACGTCGGCCATCGCCGGGTTCGTCTCCAACATCCGCACGGCGTACCCCGACCCGGTCGCCCAGCGCGACGCGGTCTACCGGGCCTACGCCTACGTCGCCGGGGACGCCCGGACGTTCCTCGAGTCCTACTTCTCCGACCCCGCCAACGACCCGCGCCAGCAGGGGAGGGGGTACCGCCGGAGCGTCGAGGTCACGAACGTGCTCCCGGTGCCCGGCGGCGTCGAGGGCGGGCCGACGACGTACCGGGTCCAGTGGAACGAGCGCGAGGCCTCGCCCAGCGAGGGCGTCCGGGAGCGGGCGTGGGAGGGCTACCTCGCCGTCGTGGTGAGCCCGCCGACGACGACCGAGGGCGTGGAGCGGAACCCGCTCGGGGTCTTCGTGACCGACCTCTCGTGGAGCCCGCTCGCCGCGGCCGCCCCGGTCTCCGCCTCCGTCGGCGCCCCCGTCGGCGCCCCCGGGGGCGCCGCTGAGGGCGCCCCCGAGACCGGGGCCGCCCCGCCCCCCCGCCGCACGGTCGGTCCGCCGCCCGCCCCGTAGCCCCGTGTCCGCCCCCTCGCCGTCCGCCGCTCCGTCCTCGGGCCGCCGCTCGCCGGCCTCGCTCGCCGCCGTCCTCGTCGGGGCCGCCCTCGTCGGGGCCGCCTACGCCGCCGCGGCGCTCGCGTGGCGGGCCGGCTACGCCGCCCACCTCGGCGTCCCGCTGTGGCACCCGGGGGGCTCGGCGCTCGTGGCCGTCCGGGCCGCCCTCGTGGTGGGCGTGGGCGCCCTCGTCGTCCTCGTCGTCTACGGCCGCCGCCGCGAGGCCCTCGTCGTCGCCCTCGCCCTCGTCGCTTGCGCGCCGGCCTGGGGCGGCCCCGTCTACTCGCCCGCCGCCGGCATCCGGTGGACCGTCCAGGTGGCTCGGAGCGCGGGGCTCGACTCGGCGCCCGGCGCGCTCGCGGTCCAGGCCGGCGCGGCCGGCGGTCTCCTCGCCCTCGTCCTCCTCGGCGTGCTCACGTCGCCGCCCCCGAAGGCCCCGTCCCACGCCCACGGGACGGCGACGTGGGGCGAGGGCCTCCCGCTCGTCGAGGCCGAACGTGGACTCGTCCTCGGGCGGGGCGGCGAGCGCGTCCCCGCCGTCGGCCACGCCGTCGAGCGCGCGCGTCGGCGGCGGCGCGCGGCGGCGCGCAGATCGCCCGGCGTGCTCCTCCGCCACAACGGACCCGGCCACGTCCTCACCGTCGCCCCCACTCGGGCCGGGAAGGGGGTCGGCGCCGTGATCCCCAACCTCCTCGACCACCCCGGGCCGGTCGTTGTGACCGACCCGAAGGGGGAGAACCTCCTGCTCACCGCCCGCTACCGGGCCGACGTCCTCGGCCACAACGTCGTAGCGCTCGACCCCTTCGAGCTCGCCCCGGACGCCCTCTTCGACCGGGGACCCGTCGAGGACGGCCGGGGCTCCGTCCGCCGCGGGGGGCTGAACCCCCTCGACATGACCGGCCCCCGGTCCCCCGACGCCACCGGCGACGCCGCGCTCCTGGCCGAGATGCTCGTCGTCGGCGACGAGTCCGGGGGCGACAACCGGTTCTTCGCCGACGAGGCCAAGGCGCTCCTCGCCGGGCTCATCCTCTACGTCGGGACGCGGGACGACGGCGAGGACCGGTCGCTCCTCGCCGTCCGCGACCTCCTGACCCTGGACGGGGGGGGGCTCCAGACGCTGATCACGGACATGAAGAATGACGACGACGCCCTCGTCAAACGGGCCGGGAACCGCCTCGACCAGAAACACGGGAAGGAGCTGAGCGCGGTGATCTCGACGGCCCAGAGCCACACGCACTTCCTCGACTCTCCCCGGATGGCCACCGTCCTCAGGGGGTCCACGTTCGACCCCGCGGCTCTCCGGCCCGGGCACGGGTCGAGCGGCGACGGCCGCCCGCTCTCGGTCTACCTCCTCCTCCCGCCCGACCGGCTCGACGCCTTCTCCCGGTGGCTCCGTCTCACCGTCGCCACGACGATCACGGCGCTCGCCAAGCTCGGCCCGCTCCAGGGCGGGGCGCCGCCGCCGGAGCGCCGGGCGCTCTTCCTCCTCGACGAGTTCGCCCAGCTCGGGCCGATGCCCCCGGTCCGGCGAGCGTTCTCGCTCATGGCCGGGTACGGCGTCCAGGTGTGGCCCTTCCTCCAGGACCTCGGCCAGCTCCGGCGGCTCTACCCGAAGGACTGGGAGTCGTTCGTCGCCAACTCCGACGCGATCCAGGCGTTCGGGACGACGGACCAGTTCACGGCCGAGTACCTCTCGAAGATGGCGGGCACGGCGACCGTCTTCCACTTCTCGCAGTCGGCCGGCCGGAGCCGGGGGAAGCACACGTCGCGGTCGGCGGGGGCCGGGACGTCCGAGACGTCCCGCCCGGTCATCACGCCGGACGAGCTCCGGCGGCTGGGGGAGGAGGACCAGGTCCTCTTGGTGCGCGGGGAGGACCCGGTCCTGGCCCGGCGGATCGCGTACTACGCGGACCCGACGTTCGACGGCCGTCTGAAAAAGGCCGAGGCCGCGAGGAAGGCGGAGGCCGAGCGCAAGGAGAAGAGGGCCGCCGAGCGGCGGGAGCGGGCCGCCGAGCCTGCGCCGGCGGCCCCGGCATAGTTTGTGACGGAGCCCCTGGGGCTCCGGACCTGGCCGGCCGCAGCACTGCTCCTCATCCTCTGCCCGCCACCCCACCCCGTCATGGAGCCCCTCTTCCGTCGCGCCCAGCCCTCCGACTGCGAGGGCGCCGTCCCGCTCGTCTACAGCTCCGGTCCCGACGTCCTCGACTACTGTTTCCGCGCCGGCGGCCGGACGGCGGCCGACTTCCTCCGCTACGCGTTCTCGGACGGCCGGGGGTTCTTCGGTTGGCGCACCCACACGGCCGTCGTGCACGGGCCGCGGCTGGTCGGCGTGGGGGCGTTCTACGGCGGGCGCGACCACGCCCGCCTGAGCCGCGAGCTCGTCGTCCAGGTCGTCCGGTTCTACCCGCTCGTGGCCGCCCTGGGCGTGATCCGGCGGACGCTCCAGGTCCGCGTCATCATGCCGCCCCCGCCCCGTTCCACCCACTACGCCGCCAACCTAGGCGTGCCCCCCGACCTCCGCGGCCGGGGCATAGGCACGGTCCTCCTCTCGCACGAGGCGGCCGCGGCCCACCGCGTCGGACGCCGGACGTTGGCCCTCGACGTCACGGTCAACAACCCCCGTGCTCAAGCGCTCTACGAGCGCCTGGGCTTCGCCGTCACCCGCTACCAGGAGTCCCCGTGCTCGCCCGGCGGGCTCCCCAGCAGCCGGCGCATGGAGCGCACCCTCCCAGTCGGCCCGCCGATGGGGGACGGCGCGGCCACCGCCGTCCCCGCCCTCTCCGTGGCGGCGACGGCCTGAGCAGACGGCGCCGCGTCGTCGTCCTCTACGAGAGCGCCGAGGCGCCGGTCCGGTCAGAAGTCGAGGTCGAACCGCCCGCCCGCCACCTCGTCCCCCGTGGTCGTCACGAACGAGAACGTCCCCTCGGCCCCGCCGGCGAACGACGTCACAGTGACCGAGCCCTCCCGCGCGACGGCCGTCGTCTCCGGGCTCCGCCCGTACGACGCGCCCGTGGCGCCGTCTCCGCCGAACACGTACGTCCCCGGCTCCGTCCCGCTGACGTAGAGCTCGATGGTCTCGCCGCCGAGCGAGCCCGACCCCGGCTCACGGGCGATGGCGACGAGGAGCCCCCCGTCGGACGTCACGTCCACGCACGCGGTCTCAAAACCGCCGGCCGGCGTCGTGGCCACGACCGTCCCAGCCTCGGCGACCCCTATCGACGCGCACGTGACGTCGTCGGCGGGGTCCGACGCCGTGTCGCACCCCGCCGAAGTGGCCAGCGCGGCGACGACCAGTAGGAGCGGTCGGGGGGACAAGCGGCGCATGGTCCAGTCGGGCTCAGAGCCCCGAAGGTAAGGGCGCCCCTCACTCGCGGCCGCGGCCGCGGTCGATCGCCCTCACCGCCCGCGCGACGGCCTTGAGCCCGGCCGCCCCCACGCGGGCCTCGAGCGCCCGCTGGACCCGTGTCGGCGTCCCCTTCCCCTTCGGTGCCCCCTTCGCGTCGGGAGCCCGGCCCGAACGCCCCGTGAGGCCGTGCCCCCCCCGGTGGCCACCGCCCGGGTCCGCCGAGCGGCCCGGAGTGGTCTTCGCCCGAACCGGGCGACCGACCCGCTCGGCCAGCCGCCCGATCGCCCGCTCGACCTCGGCCGGCCGCCACCGCCCCCTCGACGGGCCGGCCGCCGGCGAGAGCGCGTCCCGCGCCCGCTCCGCCCGGGCCACGACGGCCTGGACCCCCGGGGCCTCGCGCGCCCGGGCCGCCGCGAGCGCCGGGTCCGCCCGCACGAGCTCCGTCCGGAGCGCCCGGGCCGCCCCGACCGCCGCTTCCTTCCGGTCCGAGAGCGAGACGTGCGCGGCCCCCGCGCGCGCGGCCTCCGGGGACGCGGCCCGCGCGGGCTCCGTCGTCTCCGCCTTGAGGAGCCCGAACGCCCGCTTCGTCTCGGTGGGCCGGAGCGGCCCGAACGCCTCCGGCCGCTCGGCCAGCGTCTTCGCCGCGGCGTCCGGGCCGCCCTCGCGGACGGCCCGCCCGAACGCGGCCCACGCCTCGGACGGCTCGTCGTAGACGGAGGCGAGCGCGCGGCCGAACGCGCCGCGCGCGTGCTTCTCGTCGACCGTGAGCACCTGGGCCGCCCGGGCGCGGACGGCGAGCACGGCCGACTGGACCCGGGCCGGGGCCGAGTGCGCGGCTTCGATCCGCCGGAGCGCCCGGTGCTCGGCCACGAGCACGGCGAGCCGGTCGACCCGGCCGCCGGGCCGGACGTCGCGGTGGACGGCCCGGGCCTGGAGCGTCCGGCCCGCGAGCGGGGCGCGGCGGCCTCCGGTACGGGGACCCCCGGCCCGCGCGGCGGCCAGCGTCCGGGCGGCGCCGAGGGCCACGCGCCCGGGGTCGGCCTCGGGCTCCCCCTCGCGCCCGAGTGTACGGACCGCCGCCTGACCGACCCTCAGCCCCGCTCGACCCGTGCGCCCCCCGCTCCGCGCACGGGCCGGGGCCGAGTGCGCCGCGCCGGGCGTCGACGCCCCGGGACCGTGCGGCGTCAGCGCCGCCGACGGGCGCCCACGCGGCCCGTCCTGGAGCGCCTGGGCCACCCGCCCCGCCGCTTCCGACCGGCCCCTCACGTCGAGGTAGACGGCCCCCGCCCGCCCGGCCTCCCCGGCCGCGGCCCGCGCCCCGCCCGTCTCGCGGAGCGGCCCGAACGCCTCCGGCCGCTCGGCCATCGCCGCGGCCGCCGCCTCCGGCCCGTCCCGCCGGGCAGCCCGCTCGAACGCGGCCCGTGCCGGGCCGCGTTCGACGTAGGCCGTCCCAAGGGCGTGGTTGAACGCCCAGTTCGCCTCGCCCCGCTCTCGTCCCAGTGCGGAGGCCTCCCGGACGACATCGCCGGCCCGACCCCGCGCCCGTACGTAGGCGACCCCCGCCGGCCCGGCCTCCCCGGCCGCGGCCCGTGCCCTCTCGGTCTCGCGGAGCGGCCCGAACGCCTCCGGCCGCTCGGCCATCGTCTTCGCCGCGGCCTCCGGCCCGCCCTCGCGGACCGCACGCCAGAACGCCGCCCGCGCCTCGCCGGGGTCGGCGTACGCCGTTCGGAGCGCGCGGCCGAACGCCCGCGCGTTCCCCCTTACCTCCCCCTCCAACGCCCGGGCCGTACCCTCGGCTCGCGCCTCCAACGCCTGCGCGGCCCGTTCGCGAACAACGTCGGCGCCGGCCTGGACCCCTGAGAGCCCCCCGTGGTCCTCGACGAACCGGGCGAACGCCCGGCTCTCGCTGGCGCGGACCGCGAGCCGGTCGAGCGTGCTCGTCCCTTCCGAACGGGCCTCCATAACCTGGGCCACTTGGGCGGCGGCGTCGGCACGGTCGCGCGCGAGCACGTAGGCACCGCCGACCCTCCCAGCCTCAGCCGCCGCTGTCTGCGCGGGCTGCTTGGTCCCGCGGACGAGCCCACCGGCCCTCTCGGTCTCGCGGAGCGGCCCGAACGCCTCCGGCCGCTCGGCCATCGTCTTCGCCGCGGCCTCCGGCCCGCCCTCGCGGACCGCACGCCAGAACGCCGCCCGCGCCTCGCCGGGGTCGGCGTACGCCGTTCGGAGCGCGCGGCCGAACGCCCGCCCCGCCCCACTCGCCTCACCCGCCAACACTTCGGCCCTCCGTCCCCACGACCGGGCTGCCGCCGACGCCCTCACATCGTCCCACGCCGTCCGGCCCGCCTCCCTAGCGGGCCGGACGGCCTCGGCGAACGCGCGCCGAACCCGGACCTGGGCCGACGGCGCCCGCGCCGCCGTCCGGGGCCGGCCCGGCCCCCCGCGCGGGCGGGGCGGGGCGGGCGCCTTCTCCGGCGACGGCGGCCGCCCCCGCTCGTGGTCGCGGAGCGGGCCGAGCCGGGCCTCGAGCCGCGAGCGCCCCACGGTCCGGCTGACCGACGAGAGCTTGGCCTCGCGCGCCCCGTCGGTCACGACGGCCCCCTGGCCCCGGCGCTCGACGCGCCACCCGCGGGCCGCGAGCGCGGCGTCGACCTCGCCCCACGTCTTCGCCCCCTTCAACTCGGCCAGCGCGGCGGCGCGGACCTCGTGCGCGAACCCCCGGCCGTCGGTCGGCGTCCGCGCCGCGGGGACGGGGGCCGGCGCCCGGCCCTCGCCTGGCCGGTCGGCGTCCGCCCGATCCGGCGCCCGCTCGAGCCCCCGGTTCCGGCCCGTCCACCGGACCCCGAGCTCCCGTTCCTGGGCCTCCATCGACGCCCGGAGCTTGACCCGGTCCCGCCACGGCGACCACACGGCCCTGTCCTCCCCGACCCGGTTGACCATGACGTGGACGTGGGCGTGGTCCGCGTCGTTGTGACGGACGACGAGGGCCTGGTGCTTCTCTAGTCCGAGGTCGCGGAGCGTCCGGTCGACGGCCGCCCGGAGCTCGGCGTCGGTCGGGCGGTCGTCGGGGTCGAACGCGATGGCCACGTGGTACGCCGGCCGGTCCGTCCGCTCGGCCCCGGCCCGCCGGTCCATCTCGGCCGCCACCTCGCGCGGCGTGAACGGGGCCGGCCCGGCCCCGTCGCTCCAGTCCCGCCCGGCCGCCATGTTCCGGGTCTCGGCCCACTCGACCCGGTCGGGGTCCCCGGCCAAGTAGTTCGCGAGCCGGCCGAAGCTCGACCCCAAAGACGACGCCCCGATCACGGCCGTGCCCCCGTCCAGCCCCCGCCCCCGAGCCGCGCGTTCGTGTCCCCCCGCGACGTCCGCCCGGCCGCGGTCCGGTACCGCTCGGCCGTTCCCCCTAGCGCACCGCCCCCGCCCGCCCTAGTGCGACTGCCCCCCGCCCCAGTAGGTGCACCCACCCCATAGCCCCCCGGCCGACCGATACGTGCGGCGTATCGACCGCGGCTTCGCGGACGCCCCGGTCCCCCACGTGCCCCCCCTTCCACCGCGCCGGTCGGTGCACCGCCCGCGTTGAAGTTTCGGGCGCCCCCGTCGTGCACGTCGGGACACGGTACGGCGCGCCTCGACCTCGCTCGGAAACCGACGCCGTGCCCCCCTCCCCACGTCCCCTCCCAAATCGCCAAACGTACGTACCCGCCTAGGGGCGACCCGCCCTCGGTGGCCTCGGCTGAGCCCCCGGCGCGAGCCCGCGTCACGACGGCCGCGGCCCGTCCCCGCCCGCCGGCCGCACATATACCGGCCCGCCCTCCGCGGCCCGCCCGCCGTCCCCGTCCGCCGCCCGTCCGAGCGCCCCCGCCGCCGCTCGGACTCCGGCCACAGCCGCCCGGACCTCGTCCGCGAGCGCGGCCCAGTCCGGCCCGGCCCCGAGCGGTCCGCCCTCGTTCGCCCGCCGCGCGAGCTGGTTGAGGTTGACCCCGACCCGGTTCAACTCGGTCGCGGCCCCGACGAGGCCGCCCTGGGCCGCGTCGACGGACCGGCCGAGCGCGAGCGGGGCCACGGGCCGCCCGAGCAGCCGGCGGCGCGCGTACGCCGAGGCCGAGAGCCCGGCCTCGGCCGCCGACCGCTTGACGCCCCCGTGCTCGTCCGGCGTGAGCAGGACGTAGAGCGTACGGGTCCGGCCCTCGCCCGGCGCCTTCTTCGGCCGCCCCACACGCCGGCCCCCGCCGCCCGCCGGCGACGGGCCGGGCGGCGTCGGGTCCTGTCGGTCGAGGCCCTGTCGGTCGGGGGGCGGCGTCATCGTCGGGGGGTCGGGGGCTCCCGCTTGAGCATCGCCCGGAGGGCGACTGCGAAGGCGGCGGGGCGGGGCGGCCGGGGCCGGGCGTCTGAGAGTTTTTCCCCGGAGGGGAATCTAACTTGCCAAAATTACCACCCCGCCGCCGTACCCCACCAAGATACGGCCTCTGAGGGCGCCCGTGCCTCCTGCCCGGAGCCCCCGACGAAGGGCGCTCCCACGTCGGCGCCGGCCTCACCACCGCCCGGCCCACGCGGGGCCGGCGACGATGACCGTCGGCGACGCTCGGAGGGGAGGCGCCGACTTCTTAGACCCCGCGTGTCCGGTCCGCTCGCCGTCTCACGCCCTACCCCTTGAGCCCCTCCGCTTCCCCGACCATGTCCGACCCCACTGGCCCCCGTGCCCTCCGTGACCGCCCCGCCCTCCGCCGGTTCGCCGACGCCCTCGCCGCCCACGACGCGCCCCTCCGTCCGGCCCCGGTCGTCGTCGCCCGGGCGGTCCTCGACACGGCCCTCGGGAGGACGACTCCGACGCCGGCTGCTGGGGCGGGCAGACCCGAGTCGGGGTCGGCCCCTACCCCGGTCCCCGTGCCGCCGCTCCGCCGGCTCGTCGGGTCCGCGTCGTCGGCCCGAACGTTCGCCCTCGTCGTCGTCGGCGCCGCCTCCACACTCACCGCCCTCACCCTCGTCCCCGTCCGAGCGGAGGCCACCGCTCCGTCCGTCGACGTTCCTCCAAAGGGTCCGTCCACACACATATCGCCGTCTGCCGCTCCCCCCAGTTCCGCCCCCCCCGACCCGAGCGCCGGCGTCCCCTCCCTCCCCGACGACGTCACCCTCGGCGACGCCGTCGTCGCGGCCCGGCTCTCCGTGCACCCCGCCCTCGACGTCGACCTCGCCCGCCGCCTCCGATCGGTCCGCCGACGCCTTCCCATCCCACCCGGTCTCCCCCTCGGTACCCCCGTCTCGGTCGGCGTCGTGAGCTCCCCGTACGGCCCCCGCCGCCACCCCGTCTCGGGCCGTTCCCACCTCCACGCCGGTACCGACTTCGCCGTGCCTACTGGGACCCCAGTTTTCGCCACGGCCGACGGGCGCGTGAGGGCGGCCGCTCGGCGCTCGGGTTACGGCCTTGTCGTCGAGGTCGGCCACTCGGATCCTTCGGGGTTATCGACTACGACGATTTACGCCCATCTATCGGGTGCACTCGTTCGCCCGGGTTTCCGTGTCCGCCGCGGCCAAGTCCTCGGCCTGAGCGGGGGGGGATCCCCACACGACGGGGTCTCGACCGGCCCCCACCTCCACTACGAGGTCCGGGTCGGCTCGTCCCCCGCCGACCCGGCGTCGCTCCACGAGCGCGTGCTCGTTTGGCGGGCCGGGACAGCCCGCGAGCTCCGGGCCGTCGCCGCCGAGGCCCACGCCCGCGACGCCCGCCGTCGGCACGCCGTCCCCGCCCCGCCCCCCGATCCATCCCCCCACCGATGACGCCGCCCCGCCCCTCGCTCGCCGCCCTCCTCGCCGTCCTCCTCGCCTCGTGCTCTCCCGGCTCGGACTCCGCCCCACCTCGGCCGACTCCGCCAGCGGTCGCTGACGACCCCGTACCCACCGCCCTGGTCCCGCTCCTCGGGGTGTGGGACCTCGCCGAGTCCGACCCCGCCCTCGGCCCGTGCCACCTGGCCTCCGTCGGCTTCCGGTCCGACGGGCAGTACATGGCGAGGTCCGGCGACCAGGTCGTGACCGGCCGCTACGTGGCCTCCCCCGTTGTCGTCTCGGGCCGCCCCGGCTACCTCGTCGTCCAGCGTCCGGACGCCCACAACGGCGAGCCCAACTGCCAGAACATCCCTGCCGACGTGTCCGTCGGGTCCGCCCCGCCCGACGCCTTCTTCGAGGTGGTCGGCGACGAGGCCCACGTGTACTTCAGCGCTCTCGTGGATCGTCCGGCGGCTTCGTTCGTCCGGCGGACCTTCGGCCAATGAGCGCGGTCGTCCTCGGCCGTCCGCCGAGCCTTCGGGCCGTGCCCGGGTATATTTCTCCCCCGGACGCACGACCTCCCCGAGACTTGAGCCTGCCGAAACGAGAGACCCCGAGCGACGCCGTCCCGGACGAGCCGTCTGGAGACGACCGCCCAGACGGGGCGGTCGACTGGCTCAAGGGGGAGCCCCCTCCGAACCCCAACCGGCGGGCGTCGAGCCTGAACGTCCGTATGAAAGTGGCCGATCGAGAGCGGCTCGACCGGACGGCCAAGGCCCTCGGGGTTTCCACCTCGGCTTACGCCCGGTCGCGGCTGTTCGCTGCTGGCCCGGACGTCCAAGCGTGGCGGAGGACGTACCAGATCATCCTCTCGGCTATCGAGGTCGCCGAGGGTCTCGGCGTCTCCGACGAGGTCGCCGATGTCCTCCACGACCTCCAGGAGACCTTCGAGGACGTGGCCGCTACGGTCTTCCCGGAGTCGGCTGAGGAAGGCTAGGGTCCCAACAACCTCACTCCGTGGTTCTTCTCTTCCCCAATCCATTCAAAACCGCCGTCGTCGTTTAGAGAGTTTAGGAAGGTTTAATACCGTTTAGATTCCGAAACCCGTTGTCTCCCAACAGTATCCGCCGACAAAGGTGCCCGTCTATGGGGCGTGAGGTGCCCGTCTATGGGGGCAAAGGTGCCCGTCTGTGGGGCGTGAGGTGCCCGTCTATGGGGCAAAGGTGCCCGTCTGTGGGGTGAGAACGGCCGGCCTCGTCCTGAGAACCCCCGCCGTTCTCCTAAAAGGGCGTTTCCGGACCGGATCGGCCGTTCGTCACCGTCTCTCACGTTCCGAATTGGTGGCGTCCAAGTCGCCGGGGATGAAAGGTGCCCGTCTGTGGGGCGAGTGCTTCACGCCGGTGTGTCACGGTATATTGAGGCCACCTGGCGTCCCCCGCCCCCTACTACATGGCGCAGAACTCATCGCTGGAGCTAAAAAAGCACGTCGGCGCCGTCCACGTGAAGGGCGTCCTCTCGCTCGTCGAGCGGAAGACCGCGAACGCCCTCCTCCTCAACGCCTACCACGAGCTCCCCGACGAGTCCGTGACTCGGCACGAGATCCTCCTCAGTCAACTCGCCCGGGACATCGGCCTCAACTCGAAGAACACCGAGCACCTCAAGGACGCCCTGGGTGACCTCGTGGACCGGAAGGTGGAGTGGAACGCCCTCGACCGCGACGGGGTCGAGAACTGGGGGACGTCGACGCTCCTCGCCGCCGCGCGAATTCCGGAGGGCTCCGGCGTGTGCCTGTACCAGTACTCGAGCGACCTCCGCGAGCTCCTCTACAACCCGAGGGTGTACGCCCGGATCAACCTCGGCATCCAGACCCTCTTCACGAGCCAGTACGCCATCGCCCTCTACGAGAACTGCCTCCGGTTCCTGCGGGTGGGGTCGACCGGGTGGCTCTCCGTCGAGGAGTGGCGGGGCCTCCTCGGTGTCGGCGAAGGCCAGTACGCCACGTACAAGAAGTTCCGTCAGCGCGTGCTCTCCCCGGCCGTCGACCAGGTCAACGCTATCGGCCACATCCACGTCGAGATGCACGTCCGCAAGTCGGGTCGTAGGGTGGTGGCCCTCCGGTTCGACGTCCGACCGGGGCGCGTTCCCGCGTCCCTGTTGGAGGACGCCGGTGACGACGGGGCCGACATCGGCGTCTCAGCGAGGCTCCTCGACCTCGGAGTGTCTCGCGACCTAGTCGACGACCTCAAAGACCACCAAGTCGCTGCGCTCTCGAGGGTCGAAGTCGAGCAGGTGGCCAGGAACGTGGCCCACGTCAGGGGAGAGCTCGCCCGTGGGAAGGCGATTAGCAACCCGCTCGGGTACCTCTACGCGGCCATCACGAGGGACTACGCTGCGGGCAGTAGCGCCCAACCGGACCTGTTCAACCCCTCGGCTGTCGCCGAGCTCACGGCCGCCGAGCCATCGCCTGTTCCCGCGGGCGAAGCCCGTCGCCGGTCTCAGGAGGACGAGGAGAACCGCCGGGTCGACGAGAGAATAGAGGGCCTGGACGCCGACGGCCTGGCCGCGCTCAACGCGGACGCCGTCGGCCGCCTCCAGGAGCGCGGGCACTACAGCTGGCGCCAGATTGACGAGGCCGTCTCTCTAGGGCTTACGGGCCAAGACCTCAAGGGCGCGCTCGGCGCGATCCTCTACGGCACCCTGCGAGCCGAGCGCCGGGACGTCATGAGGGGACGGGCGCTTTGAGGAAGGTGAGGTGCCGTTTTATCTCGGCATTCTGTTATTGCACGGCCGCTCCCCCAGTGACAGAGGGATACGAAGAACGGGTGCCCGTCTACAGGGCGATAGGTGCCCGTCTACAGGGCGATAGGTGCCCGTCTACAGGGCGATAGGTGCCCGTCTACAGGGCGATAGGTGCCCGTCTACAGGGCGATAGGTGCCCGTCTACAGGGCGATAGGTGCCCGTCTACAGGGCGATAGGTGCCCGTCTACAGGGCGATAGGTGCCCGTCTACAGGGCGATAGGTGCCCGTCTACAGGGCGGGGCCGGAGGGCACCGGAGAGACCGGACCCCGGGCGGGGACGACGTCGCCCTCGGAACGGCCGGCCGCCACCGGCCGGGCGACGGGGCACGGGCGCCGGCTAGCGGTCGGGCATCTTGCGGACGTCGCCGGTCGGCGAGACGTGGCGGTAGAGCGTGGTCTTCGAGACCCCGAGCGTCTCGCACACGGCGCCGACGTCGGTCTCCCGGTCGGCCAGGAGCACGGCGGCCTGGCGGACCTTGGCCCGGGTCATCTTCGACGGCCGCCCCCCCTTCCGCCCCCGCGCGCGGGCCGCGGCGAGCCCGGCGAGGGTCCGCTCCCGGATCAGCTCGCGCTCGAACTCGGCCAGCGCCCCGAACACGTGGAGCACGAGGCGCCCGCCGGCCGTCGTGGTGTCGATGGACTCGGCGAGCGACCGGAACCCGACCCCCCTCCCTTCCAGCTCGGCCACCCGGGCGATGAGGTCCTTCAGCGAGCGGCCGAGCCGGTCGAGCCGCCAGACGACGAGGACGTCGCCCGCGCGGAGGTGCCCGAACGCCTCGGCCAAGACCGGCCGGTCGGCCCGGGCGCCGGAGGCCCGCTCCTCGAACACGCGCTCGCACCCGGCGGCGCGGAGGGCGTCGAGCTGGAGGGCCGGGTCCTGGTCGGCGGTCGAGACGCGGGCGTAGCCGACGAGCATGGGGGCGGGGTGGGCGCCCCGAAAGGTACGGCGCGGGGGGGTTCGTGACGTAGATTACGCGACGGGTTCCGAAACGGAACGCGGGCCGCAGGGTCCACTCCGCTCCGGCCGCTTGGGCGGTCCTGTTAAGGACCGTTTCTGACACGCCCCCCGGTCCCCTCCCCTCCCCTCCCCCCATGAGCGCCCCCGCCCGCACGTACTCCGAGGTCGACGCCGCCGCCGTCCTCCGCGAGGCCGCCCGCCGGCACGGGGCGCCGGCCCCGCTCGGGCTCACGCTCGCGGAGATCGAGGAGGCCGCCCGCGCGGCCGGGGTCGACCCGGCCCTCGTCCGGGCCGCCGCCGCCGACCTCGACCTCGGCCACCCCACCGACGACGCCCCCCGGAGTCCGCGCCGCGCCCCGCGCGCGGCCCCCCCGGTCTTCCAGGGGTTCCCCCCCGAGACCGCTGGCGAACGGCTCCGTCGGCGCGCCGGAGTCGCCGCCGTCGTCGTCTTCGTCTTCGTCGGCCTCCTCGTGCTCGCCGCGTCCGGGGCTGAGAACCCCGTGTGGCTGCCCGAAGACCCGTCCTCGACTCGCTCTCAACTCCCCGCCCCCGGGTTCTGGGACTACCTGGGAAAGATGTACGAGCCCTGGCTCCTCGGTCCCCGAGACCACTTCCCGTGAAGGGGTCCCCCCCCGAGGCCGTTGGAGAACGGCTTCGTCGGCGCGCCAGAGTCGCCGCCGTGGTGTGTGGGTCGTGATCCCGGGTGAACCCGCTGCGTGGTGGAGGTTGACCAAATGCAATAACGGTACACGCAGCCCCAGGCACTGTTCCCCTGCTCACCGCCCCCTTGAACCGGCCGCCTGGAGCCCCTCCCATTAGACCGAACCCCTCCCCACGACTGGAGCGGGACGGCCTATACTCCGGCGTCCGTTCTGCAATCCGGGCGTCCCGCGGGGCTTCAGGCAGCGGGACTCCACTGAGATTCAGGTTCTGCAGCATTTCAACCCACAGTAGTGGTACCGACTAAAAATATCCACGAGAGCTTTTCCAGGTTCTTTGAAGAGCCTACCAGAGAGACGCTGCGGGATTTGCTACGCACCAACTTCGGCGAGACCGACCAACTCGACTTCAAGGCTAGCTGGCCCGATTTTCCGAAGGTCGCTCGGCACGTTCTGGCAATTGCTAACTCCGGCGGGGGAGCTATTGTGTTTGGGGTAGAGGAGGCGGAGAACTCTCTCGACCCGAAGGGGCTGAGTGACTTCCGCGATAAAGCCGAAGTCGCACAAGGCTTAAAAAAATATCTGCCGAATGATCTACGTCACGAGACGCTGGACTTTGCCTACGAAGCAAGCGAGTACCCAGCCCTGACAGGGAAATCGTTTCAAGTCATTGTTGTGGAGCATGACGACACCTCGATTCCGTATCTCTGCCTTCGCGAGGGAAGCGACGTCAAGGACAACGTCGTTTACGTGAGGCGCGGTACCGAGTCAGCCGCAGCCAACCATGATGAGTTGCAGCGGATAATCGACCGGCGCTTCCGGGTCATGACAGAAGAGCGGCAGAACAGCTTGGAAGAGGACCTTTCGCAACTTTCTACTCTCAGGCTAGAGCTATTCAAGTCTCAGCATGTTCTGGCCTTCGCAATGCACGGCCATAATGATTTCCTGAAAAATTGCATTGCTCAAAAGGAGGAAGTCATTCTCCGCAAGCTACAGGCATGAGCTACGCTGTATAAACCGCCGCTGCAAGCCGACGTGAAGCGCCAGCGTTTCCACTTTGACCGGGCCTCGGTGTCTCCGCAGCTTCCGCCCACCGCCCCGCTCGTGCCCCTCGCGGCTGAGCGTCGTTGAATCGCTGTGCCTGAGATGAGTTTGGCGAAGGAAGTACTGGACGCTGTCACGGACTTCTACTTAGCGTCCCGAGACTTCAACGGGCTGCCTGACAGTGGCATTGAGGCTGACCGAGACGAGCTTCGTCAGGCGCTAATCCATTTGGTGGAGGCGAGTAAAGGGTAGGGGGCAGAGCGGTGTAGAATCCCGCAGTAGCGATCCCGAGCTCGGGGCGAGACGGGCGGGTTTAGACGACCTCCTCAGAACCGTACGGTTCTGAAGAGCGCGCTTTCTGAGTCGGCAGGGCTGTTTCCAGCCTGCCCAGCGTCTCAGAACCCTCCTCAGAATCATCCACTCAGAAGCCGGCGGCTCTTCGGTTCTGAAACCGACCCATCTGGGGTAGGGGGCGATCCCGGAAATGGCTCATACGGTGCCTGTGCGAGGGGGCGACCACCCTACTGCGGGATTTTGCCCGGCACCCAAAGCTGGCCCTTGGTGGGGGTCCCCAGAACGTACCGGCAGCCGTACATTCCGGTCGCGACCCCACGACCCACAACCCCACGATGGCCGGCTGGACCGCCCGCGCACTGGCCGCCCACACCGGGACGCCCCCGACGACGCTGTCCTCGTGGATCGGGGCCGGCCTCGTCACGCCGGACCGGCTCGGCGTTGGACGGGGCGGCCACACGATCGGCGTGGTGGGGCTCCTGGAGTTGCTCGCGGTCAAGGAGCTCAAGGCCGCCGGGTTCTCGCTCCGCGCGATCCGGCGGGCCGTCGGGAACCTCCGCGGGCTGAGCGGGGAGGACCGGCCCCTCGGCCGCCTCTCGCTCGTCGTCCACGGCGACGACATCGCGTGGCGGGACGCCTCCGCCCTCGACGGGATGACAGTCAGCGCCCTCCGCCATCCTGGCCAGCGCCTCATGGTCTTCCACGTCGGGGAGGAGCACACCGATGTCGTCCGGCGGCTCACGGAGCGGGTCCCCCGCAACCGGCCACCCCTCGCCCCGCCCGCTCCCCGCCCGTCGGCCCCCCGCCCCGCCCCCTGACCCATGTCCGCACGCCCCCCCCGCCGACGGGCCGACTCCCCCATCCGCGAACGCCTCCACGCGCTCCCGAAGCAGACCGAGATCCCGTACGTCCTGGCCGAGTCGGAGGACCACCTCGTCGCGCTCGCGCTCGCGCTCGGCGCCCGCGACGTTGGGGGGTGGAGCCCGGAGGAGGAGGCCGTCGCCACCGCCGCGCTCGCGGCCTCGGGCGCCCCGCCCGACGCGAAGCGGCTCGATGCCGTCCGGAGCGAGGTCGACGCCGGAGCGGACCCGCTCGGGGACGCGCTCTGCGCGCTCCGGAGCCCGGAGGACCGCCGCCCGATGGGGGCCACGTACACGCCGCGCGAGATCGTCGTCTCGATGACCCTGTGGTCGTGGCGCCACGCGACGCCGGCCCGTGTGGTGGACCCGGGCGCCGGCTCCGGGCGGTTCCTGGTGGCCGCCGGGCGGGCGTTCGACGGGGCCGACCTCGTCGGCTCCGAGCTCGACCCCGTGGCCGCGATCCTGGCCCGCGGCCACTTGGCCGCGGCCGGGCTGGCCGCCCAGTCCCGCGTCGTGCTGGGCGACTACCGCTCCCTCGCGCTTGCCCCGATCTCGGGGCGGACGCTGTACCTGGGGAACCCCCCGTACGTCCGCCACCACCTGATCTCGCCGGAGTGGAAGGGGTGGCTGGGCGACACGGCCCGCCGGCGGGGGCTGAAGG
>NZ_JAVTTN010000003.1:0-72958 GCF_032248475.1 Rubrivirga sp. S365 | reverse complement strand
GGGGTGGGCCGGGTTCACGAGGTAGTTCGCGCTCGACGGGACGACGGCCGACGGGACCCGGATCACGGCGGTCCGCCCCTCCCGTACCCACCCGTCGCCGACCCGCTTCGCCGAGCGCAGGGCCGGGTCCCGCCGCCAGTCGGCCGGGAGCGCGCTCGACTCGAGCGTCTCGACGAGCCCGGCCGGGACGGTCACGCAGAACGCGACGTAAGAGCCCAGGAGGTGAGCGGTCGTCAGGTTCACGAGCACATCGAGCTCGCCGAGCTCGAGGGTCCCCGCGAGGTAGACGACGGGGACGCCCGGGCTATTCCACCGGCCCCCGCCGAGCCGGGCGCCCTCGCCCGAGAACGCGGACCCGGCCCACTCCGCCTTCGTGAGCCGCCACGCGACGACCGCCCCGCCCTCGGGGGCGTCCTCGGGGGGGACCGGGCCGGGCTCGGCCACCTAGCTGAACACGCCGTGCTCGATCCGGGTCAGGAGCCGGTCGACCTCGCGGGCGCCGGGCTCGACCGAGGCGTAGGCGAGCGGGGTCTCGCCGCCGAGCGCCCGGGCCGGGCTCGTCATCCACGCCCGGGCGTCCTCGACGGTCTCCATGACCCGGACGGCGTGGGCGACGAGGGCGGCGAGCCGGACGAGCCGGTCGGACTCGACGACGTCGAACCGGCCCTGTCGCCGGCGCCGCGAGAGCGTGGAGGGGGAGAGGTGGAGGGCGGCGGCGAGCTCGGCGGTCGGGACGCCGAGGGCGCCGAGGAGCGCGTCGAACCGGTCGGCCGGGAGCCCGTCACGGACGGCGTCGGCGAGCGGGCCGGGGCCGTCGAGGGCGAGCTCGGGGAAGTCGAGGGCGGCGGGGCCGTCGGCCACGTCAACAGCGGGGGCGTCCATAGTGGGAACCAGATGGCAACAGAGTACACCCAAATGAACGACCCTGTGGGGACCCCGTTCCGTCCGTCGCGGAGCCAGAGCAACGGGCGGCTCCCTCTGTTCAAGAAAGGGGGCACCCGTTGTCGTCCAGAAACCGGTCTTTCCGCGACGCGAGGGCGGGGTGGCGCCGTTCTCGTAAACCGGGCGTCAAATCAGTGGCCCGGTCGCCCCCCACGGGGCGCTCGTGCCGCGTCAGAACAGCCGGGGGTCCCAGTCGAACGGGTCGGGGCCGCCGGCCGTGAGGCGGGCCGCGTCCGGGTGGGCCGGGTTGATGAGGACGTTCGCCGCGTGGGGGACGACCGCGCTCGGCACCTGGAGCGCCGCGCTCCGGCGCTCCCGGAGCCACCGCGTCCCAATCTCCTGGGTCGCCGGCGGGTGGGGGAACGCGTCCCACCCCTCGGGGAGGTCGGCGGGGGGGACGACCTCGATCGCGGCCTGAGGGACGTCGACCGGGACCACGACGTAGTCCCCGGCGAGGGCGTCCTCCAAGGACCCCAGCCACACGAGCTTCTCCATCGCCGCGACCGCCTGGTGCTCGGAGGCGTACGAGACCCGGACCCCGCGCCGGTGCCACCGGCCCGCGCTGAACAGCCCGCCGATCCCCGCGAACGCGTCGTGGGCGTGGCGGCGCTTCTCGATCCGGTAGAACGTCGGCATCGCGGGGCGGCTCGGGGAGGGGCTCGGCGGCGCCGTCGGGCGGCGGCGCCGTCAGGCGGCCATCCCGAACTCGACGTGGTAGAGCACGGTCTGGACCTCGCGGACGCCGGCGAGCGTGTCGAGCCTCGCGACCGGGGCCTCGCCGCCGAGGAGCCGGTGGGGGCGGGCGAGCCAGGCCCGGGCGCGGTCCTCGCCGTCGAGCGCTCGGACGGCGAGGTCGTAGGTCTCGGCGAGGAGGAGGAGCCGGTCCGACTGCTGGGGCGGGAGGGGCTCGGGCGGCCTCGCCTTCCGCCGCGTGAGGGTCCGCTCGGAGACCCCGAGCGCCCGGGCGAGAGCCCTCGCGTCGTCGGCCGTCGGCGACGGCCCGAAGACGGCGTCGCTCACGCGGTCGAGGACCCGGGGGGGCAGCCCCTCCCGGGCGGCCCGGACGGGGTCGGTCCCGCCGAGGATCTCGTCGACGAGGGGCTCGGGGGCGGCGGAGACGGCGTCGTCGGTCATGGTGAGGGGCGGCGGGCGGGGTCGTCCTGAACGGTCACGTGTCGTAGAAAGTTACGACAGATGGCTGATCGGTCACGTCTCCGGCTCCGAACCGTTCCCGGGGACCGGGACGAGCGCGGCTCCACCGTCTCGTCCGTCAGAGCCCGATCCCCTCGCTCGCGTTGTCGTCGAAGAGCCGTCCCTCGCGGACGTACTCGGCGAGCATGGCGGCCGACTTGTGCCGGGTCTGCTTGCTTATGGCCCGGTCGGGCTTGCCCGCGCGGGCGGCCGTGGTCGCGAACCCCGCCCTCAGCGAGTGCCCGGCGTAGAGCGTGGAGTCGAGCCCGGCCGCCTCGGCGTGAGCCTTCACGACGTTGGCGACCGTCCGGCCCGTGACCGCCTTGTGGCCGAGCCGTCCCCAGCGGTCGACCGACCGGAACACGGCGCCGGAGAGGGGGGAGGGCCGGCCCTGGTCGGCGAGCGCCCGGCCGGCGGCGGCGAGGTACGACCGGACCGCCCGGACGGGGCACGTCCCGGCCCGGCTCCCGTAGGCCACGCCGACCACCTGGCCCGCGCCTTCCTGGTCGCTCTTTGATTTGGGGATGAGCAGCCGGAGCCCGTCGGGCGTGAACGACAGGTGCTCCGTCCGCACGGCGGCGAGCTCGCTCCGCCGGAGCGCCGCGGCGAACCCGACAAGCAGCATGGCCTTGTCCCGCCTCGCCCGAAGCACTGCGCCCGGTTTCGCGTCGTCAGTGAACGCCTCCGCCAGCCGGACCGCCTCGTCGCACTGGGTGGCCATGGCCACGACGTCGGCCGCGAGCGCCGGCGCCACCTTCTCGCGCGCCGTCCCGAGCGTGCGGACCACGCCCGCCCAGACGGAGTGGAGCGGCTCCCGCGAGCGGAGTGCCGGGCTCTCCACACCCGCCAGCTTGTGGGCCTGGGAGATCGCCGCCATCCGCCGCTCGAGCGTGGCCACCTTCAGCGGCGCCGTCGGTCGCCCGTCGTCGCCCGCGGGTCCGGCCTCGGCGCGGGACGCTATATATAAAGCGACGGTCTCGGGCGACGCCGGCATCGCGGCCAGCCCGCGCTCGCCGCACCACGCGGCGAAGTCGGCCCAGTCCGAGCGGTACGCTCGGAGCGTGGCGTCGGACCGGGCGGCCTGGGCGAACCGGCGGGCGGACTCCGCGTCGGCCGCGAGCGCGGCGGGCAGGCGATCGGCGCCCAGAGGGACGAGGTCAGCGGACACAAGGCATAGCTGTTATTGCATCGTCAATCATCTTCCACGTAGAGGAGCAACGGTCGAAGATAGCCTTCGTTGTCCGATCCGTTTCCGATAATGTCCGCTTATCGGAAGTCACTGATCGGTCGATTCGAAAGGCCCCCGCTTCGGGTCCACCTCGACCATCGGACTGACGAAGGCGTCCGGGCTCACGGCCTCGGCGCCGAGCGGGCGGAGCGCGCCCTCGGGGAAGTCGCCGAGGTCCCACGTCACGACCTCGCCAGCCTCTAGAGGGTACCGAGCAGAATGATGCTGTTGGCGAATCCAGATGAGTCCCAGTTTGTCCCCGTCGCGCGGCCGCCAGCGTCGGTGGCGAGCAGTCCAGACAAGTTCGTCTTGGACCGCTCGGCAATTCGCCAACAGCGTCTATCCCGACGCTGGCCCGTCTACACGCCCTAGCACGCCGCCACCACGGCGTCCACGAAGGTCCGGAGCGCGGGGCTCGTCGCGTCGGGGGTCCACGACATCCGCATCTCGAGTCGGGTAAACCCACCCGACAGTTCGCGGAGCCCTACCCCATCGCGCGAGAACGACCCGGCGACCGTCCCGGGCAACACGGCCACGCCGACCCCCGCGGCGACGAGGCTGAGCATCGTGAACGCCCCGCTCGCCTCCTGCGCGATTCGTGGGGCGAACCCGGCCTGACCACACGCGCGAACGATTCCGTCATAGAGAATCGGGTCGCGCGCCAGGCTGGGCATCACGAACGGCTCTCCGGCCAGGTCCGCCAATGGGACGGGACCTTCGGTGTGACCTGTAGGACCGCTGCGCGTCGCGAGCGAGTGAGAGTGGGGGACGGCGACGAACGAGTCGACCCGGTAGAGCACGGCGGAGTCCTGGCCCTCCACTTCACCCGGCTCTGCCGCCGCGAAGGCCACGTCGATCCGGCCCGAGCGGAGAGCGTCGGGCTGGTCGGCGCTGGCGGTCTCGAGGAGCACGACGCCGACGCCCGGCCGCTCGATGCGGAAGGCGGCGATGGCCGGCGCGAGCGGGCCGTGCAGTGCCGAGTCCGTGTACCCGACGACTACCCGCCCCGTCTCCCCCCGACCCGCGCGGCGGGCCGCGTCGAGGGCGTCGTCAACGGCCCGGTCGGCGTAGCGGGCGCGCTCCAAGAGCGCCTCGCCCGCGGACGTCAGGCGCACGACCCTCCCACTCCTGTCGAACAGGGGGGTGCCGACCTCGCCCTCGAGCGCTTGGATCTGCCGCGAGAGAGCAGGTTGGGACACAAACACACGCTGGGCCGCCCGGCCGAAGTGAAGCTCCTCGGCGGCGGCGATGAAGGATCGGAGGTGACGGAGCTCCATGGGTTTGATGAGAGGAGCGATGCACTCAACGCATTGCCCTCTCCACGACTATGCATGTAACGAATGACGCAAGGGCGGGTTCGATCTGCTCCACCTCCCTGACGCCCTCCTCCGCCCCACCGTGCCCGACCCGATTATCCCCTCCCCCATCGCCATCCCGCAGCCTCGCCTCGACGAGCTCCGCCAGCGGCTCGCGCAGACCCGCTGGCCCGACGCCGAGACCGTCGGGGACGAGAGCCAGGGGCCGCCGCTCGCCGCCATGCGGTCGCTCGTCGACCGGTGGGCCGGCGGCTACGACTGGCGCCGCTGCGAGGCGGTCCTGAACGGGCTCGGTCCGTCCCGCACGACCGTCGACGGGCTCGACGTGTTCTTCCTCCACGTCCGGTCCCCGGAGCCCGGCGCGCTCCCGCTCCTCATGACGCACGGGTGGCCGGGCTCGGTCCTCGAGTTCCGCCACGTCGTCGGCCCGCTCACCGACCCGGTCGCCCACGGCGGGCGGGCCGAGGACGCCTTCCACCTCGTGATCCCGTCGCTCCCGGGGTTCGGGTTCTCCGGCCAGCCGGCCGAGGCGGGCTGGGGTCCCGGCCGGATTGCCGCGGCCTGGATCACCCTCATGGATCGGCTCGGCTACGGCCGCTGGGCGGCCCAGGGCGGGGACTGGGGGGCGAGCGTGACCGAGATCATTTCGCGGATGGCCCCCGAGGGTCTCGTCGCCGTCCACTTCAACATGCCCCTCGTTTTCCCCTCACCGGAGGAGCGGGAGCGGGCCACGCCGCACGAGCAGGCCATGATCGACGACGCCCAGCGCTACCAGACCATGCTCTCGGCCTACATGCAGGAGATGACGACGCGTCCCCAGACGATCGGGTACGCGCTCGCCGACTCCCCGGTCGGACTCGCGGCGTGGATCTACACGCTGTTCCAGGACGTGTCCGACAGCGGCGGCGACCCGACGTCGGTGTTCGACCTCGACGAGCTCATCGACGACGTCATGATGTACTGGCTCCCGAACGCCGGGGCCTCGTCGGCCCGGCTCTACTGGGAGGCTGCCCAGGCCGGCATGTCTCCTCCCTCCGGGCCGAACCCGACCCCGGCCGGATTCAGCATCTTCCCCAAGGAGCAGGTCCGCGCTTCGCGGCGCTGGATCGAAGCTCGGTACGAGACCGTGCTCCACTGCAACGAGCTCGAGGCCGGCGGCCACTTCGCAGCGCTTGAGCAGCCAGTCGCGTTCACGGACGAGGTGCGCGCCACCTTCCGGACGGTCCGGTAGCGACGGCGCTGGCCCGGAGGCAGGCTCCGAGTTAGGCCTACCACAACCAATGGAACGGGATGGTACGGTAGCGCTCAGAACGCCGATTCCAGCGATAGAAAGCAGGTCAGGCGGCCCGATCTCCCACCTCACGAGGAGCTCGGCGGAGGTCCAGCCGGCACGACGGCGAGGATCTTGTACAACCGTCGTAATGGCAAGTCCAGTGATCTAGCACCCGCCAAAACGAGCGGGAATTAAGAACGCCGGCGGCCGTCCAAAGCGGGTCCCAGAGCCGACAAGGGATGAATCTGACCTCCAGCACGTAGCGATCGCGGCAGCGATGAACCTGAAGCGGCGGTCGACTGGCTCGACGGCGTCCCCCGCTCGGTGTCCTACCAGTCGCCATTCTCGGCGCTGATGGCGGCCTGATAGAGTTCGCCAACAACATCCATCTGCCCGCTACCCTGAGGGGGAGGTCGGCGTCGTCCCCGTCGGCCAGGGCTTCGGGGACGACGAGCCGGCCCGAGACCGTCCGGTCGTCCCGGAGTGTGACCACGAGTGAGCCCCCGGCCCGGAGCACGTCGACGGCCGCGCCGTCGACGTCGGCCGTGAACGTGACGGCCTCGTACTCCCCACCCACATCGGTCTCGGTGGCGTCGGTCCCGTCGCAGCCGGCGAGGGCGACCGCCAAGAGCGCCGTGAGGACGAGGGGCTTGAGCTGGGCAGGGGCATAATTGTCAGGGATTCGGCCGTGCCGAGCCGGCTAGCGGTCGAGGCCACGGTTGTACTCCCACACCGCACGGGCCGAGGCCTGTTCGGCCCGCAGACCGAGGACGACGCCGTAGAACCCCGCCGTGGCGCCTCCCAAGGCCGCCCCGACCCGGAGGCCGTCGCCCCCGCCGAGGGGGCCATCCTCGTCCGCGGCCGCCCAGAGGAGGAGGCCCGCGGCGACGGCAGCGAGGACGCTCCGGGAGCTGGCGCGTTCGGCCGCCCGTGCGTACGGGAGCGCCGTGGCGGAGGACGCCGTGAGGGCGCTGAGGTCTTCCCGGAACGGCACGAGCCGGCCCACGGCGACCCCCTCCGAGCCGCGGACTACCCGGACGCCGAGGGCAGTGGGCTCGATCCGGAGCGCGCAGTCCTCGTACGGACACGGGGCACCGGCGTCTTGGGCGACTGCGGGGGCACCGAACAGGCCAACGAGCGCGACGGCGAGGAGGGCGGTCCGGCCCAGGGCGGGGCCTCTCGGAGTCGGTCGGAGAGGGGGCTTGATGTGAGTCATCGGGGCGTCTAGAAGCGCTGGATGAGGTTGACGGCCCCGTTCCGCTGGGACCCCGTCTCGATTGTGTAGAGGACGTGGGAGTACCCGAGGTGCCCGGGGTTCATTACCGACGAGCGCGCGACGGCGAACCCGAGGAAGTCGTCGCTCGAGTGGAGCGCGGCCCACGCGGTGCTGCCGATGTTGAACACGCCCCAGGCGATGAAGGGGATTCCCCTGACGCTGCCGTCGAGGACGCCCAGTCCGATGAGAGCCCCGCCCTTCGCCGTCTGCTCGAGGAAGTACATGAGGTCCATCTTCGTGTACAGTTCGCACTGTTTGTAGTCGTCCTCCCAGAAAGCGACGGCGAACCCACGGTCGGCGAAGTTGGGGTCGCCCGATGGGAGCTCGAGGACATCGAGCTCGCTCTGCGAGAGAGCGAGGGCGTTCCCGCTCCACGACTCGCCGTTCTGATCGAACCGGCGGTACCCCGCGAGCGAGCCGTACTCCCCCGCGCTGCACCGACCGTTCTTCCGGAACGGGTACTCCCGCCCGTTGCTGACGTTGAAGACGATGATCTCGATCTCCGGGGACCCCTTCAGGCCGGCCTCGCCGACGAAGTCCATGTCGGCCCGCGTGTAGTAGAGGCCCGGCGGGTACGACGACGTACCCCCGCCTCCGGTCCCGCCGCACGCGACCGGGTCGAGTTGCGTGAGCGGGTCCTCGCACGGGTCCACGATCAAGTTGGTCGTGGCCATCCCCCCGCGCCCGCCGAGCGCGTACGTCCCGATCGCCGCTCCGCCCGCGTCGTCCGTGTTCACGACCGAGGCCGGGAGCGGGGCCGAGAAGTCGGTCTCGACCGGGACGATCGAGAGCGTCGTCTGGACGGGCACCTCGTACGCCCTGAGCGCGACGGGCTGGCCCTCCACGTCGAACGCGGTCGGGACGTCCTCGTCCTCGACGATCGAGGCAACGACGATGTCCTTCCCGCCCCGCCACCGGGCTCGGTGGTCGTCGACCGGGAGGTAGAACTCGAGCTCGCGGACCGATCGAGCGAGCGCGAGGACCTCGTCAGTCGAGCGACCGGTCTCCTCGGCCATCGCGGCGAGCAGCTTGCCCCGCCCGCTGGCGGCCTGGGCGGCGAGGTGGTCCTGGAGGTGGAGCTTGTGTTCGACGGTGAACCGGGAGTCGGCGAGGTCGCGGCGGACCTCGTTCCGTACGGCCGGGGCGCCCATCGCGAGCGCGAACGCCTCGGTGAGGTCGGCGAGCGCAGCCCGCTCGGCGGCCTCGCCGGTGCCCGCGCCCGCGGAGACGAGCGAGGCGCTCGCGGGGGCCGCGGCGCTCGGGGCACCCGTCTCAAGACCGGCCGAGTCGCAGGCGCCTAGCGAGAGGGCGCCGAGAGAGAGGGCGCCGAGAGAGAGGAGGAGGTTGCGCACGGGGTGGGGGCGTCGGAGTTCTAGGGGCGTAGGACCGAGGGGTCCTCAGGTCGGGACGGGGGTTTGAGGCCGTCGTCGGGAGTCAGAGGTTGATGCACCCGATGAACGGGATGCAGATCGTGTCCGGCGCCGAGGGGGCGTCCGGGGGCGGGGCAGCCGGCGGGGGGAGGACACCGGAGAGGAGGGCGAGGAGGAGGAGGACCATCTGTTGCGCGTGGGGCGGGGGTGGGGGGCGCCCAAAGTCCTCCCCGCGCCCCGCAGCCGCCTCACCCGGACCGACCGATCCCGCTCGTCGGTTCCGACGAGTCCCGCCCCGCCGGGGCCGCCCCGATCAGGCGCCGCCGTCGGCGAACCCGGTCCGGATCGCCCACACGATGGCCTCCCGGGCCGACCCCACCCCGACCTTCGCGTACACGGACGTGAGGTGGCTCCGGACCGTGTTCTCCGAGACGAACAGGGCCTCCGCGATCTGGCCGTTCGCCCTCCCCTCGGCCAGGAGCCGGAGCACGTCGCGCTCCCGGTCCGAGAGCCCGGCGGCCGGGTCCGCCAGAGCGGCCGGGCTCACGAACCACCGGCCCTCCCCCCGGGCCACGGCCCGGACCGCCTCGACGACGAGCTCCGGCGACTGGTCCTTCGTGAGGTACCCCGACGCCCCGCTCTGGAACAGGCCCGTCACGTACGACGGGTCGGCGTACGACGAGAGCGCGAGGACCCGGGCGCCGAGCCGCTCGGCCTGGACGGCCCGGGCCACCTCGACGCCCGTCACGCGGGGCATCTCCATGTCGAGGACGGCCACGTCGACGCCCCCCGCCCGGAGCGCGGCGAGGGCCTCCTCCCCGTCGGCGGCCTCGGCGACGACGGCGAGGTCGGGCTCGGCGGCCAGGAGGTCGCGGACGCCCCGCCGCCACACGGGGTGGTCGTCGGCGAGGAGGACGCGGGTGGGCACGGGCGGCACGGGCGGGGCGGGCGGGGCGGGGGGCACGGCGCTACGGGTTACGGGGCGCCGGGGCCGCCCCGGACGACCGGGACCGAGGCCCGGACGCGGGTGCCCCGCCCCGCCCCGCTCTCGACCGCGAGCGCGGCGCCGACAGCCTCGGCCCGCTCGGCCATCCCGACGAGCCCGTAGTGGCCCGGCGCCGACGGCGTCAGCAGGTCGGCCGGGACGGCGTACCCGGCCCCGTCGTCGGCCACCTCGACCTCGACGGCGCCGGGGCCGACCCGGAGGGCGACCGAGACCCGGCCGGCCCCGGCGTGCTTGGCCGCGTTCGTCATTGCCTCCTGGGCCACGCGGAACAGGGCGAGCCGGACGGGCTCCGGGAGCGCCTGCCCGTCGTCGTCGAGGTCGAGGGCGACGTCGAGGCCCGGGTGCCGGTCGGCGAACCGGGCGGCGTGGGCGCGGAGCGCGGCGGCGAGCCCGAACGGCCCGAGCGCCGGCGGGCGGAGGTCCTCGGCCACCCGGCGGAGCTCCTCGACGACCGACCGGGCCTCGGTCGCCGTCTCGGCGAGCGCCGCGCGGAGGCCGTCGTCGGCGCCCCGGGCGAGGACGGCCAGCCGCATGCGGAGGGCGTGGAGGTCCTGGACCGGCCCGTCGTGGAGGTCCTGGGCCGTCCGCACCCGCTCGGCCTCCCGGCCCTCGGCGAGGTGGCGCCGGGCCGACTCGGCCGCCTCGCGCCGGGCGCGCTCCTTCCAGTACCGCCGGCGGTACCACACGAACGGGAGGGCCGAGCCGGCGACGAGGCCGACGGCGATGAGGGCGAGGGCCGAGAGCGTGAGCGCGCGGGGGAGGAGGAGGACGGACCGGGCCTCGCGCCGCTCGGCGAACGCCCTCGCCTCCTCGCCGAGCGCGGCGACCATCGTCGACGGCCCGAAGAACGCGCCCCCGTACGGGTCGTCGAGCCGCATCCACGTCTCGCCGTGGGGGGCCGTCCGAACGAACGCGTACGGCCACACGGTCCGGCCCTCGCCCCAGACGAGGCTGTCGACGACGAGGGAGTCGGCGTGGAGGGCGGCGACGGGGGTGGGGGGGGCCTGCGCCCCCGCGACGGTCGCGAGGGCGAGGAGGGCGAGGGCGGGCGGGGCGGCGGACCGGGTCACCGGGGCGGTCGGGGGGCTCCGGGACAAGCTAGGGCCGGCCCTAGCCCCGGGCGGCGTGGGCCGGTTCCGCCCGCCCGATTCGTCGGAACCGACGAGCCCGAACGCGCGGAACCGGCGGGGGCCGGCGGCCGGGGCGGCCCTAACGTCGTCGCCGTCCGGGCCGGCACCCCGCCCGCGCCCTCCACCCCTGGACCCCCACCCCGATGACCCTTCGGCACGCGCGCCCGGCGCTCGGCCGGGCCACGATGGCCCTCGCCCTCGGCGCCCTCCTCGGCCTCGCCCCTGTGGCCCACGCCCAGTCCCAGACCGCCAGCGACCGCGCCCGGCTCGCCGGCGGCGCCCCGTCCCTGTTCGAGTCCGAGGGCGACGTCTCCGCGTCCGACCTCGCCGAGGCCGGCCTCAAGGGCGGCGCCGCGGACGGCGCCCGCACGCAGGGCCGCGATAAGCCGTCGAAGCTCGACCGCGACCAGGCCAAGGAACTCCGGAAGGCGCTGAAGAACGGCCACGCCAAGAGGGGCCGGCTCGTCCGGTTCCCGAAGAAGCTCGCGACGGCCGAGGCGTTCGCGTTCGGGTACGCCCCCGAGCTCGGGGTCGTCGCCGAGGAGCGCCCGGCCGGCGGCGGCCGGCTCCTCGCCGTCCGCGACGAGCTCGTCGACATCGACGGCGAGGCGTACGGGTGGGTCGGCCGGCTCTACGTCGCCGACGACCCCACGACCGCGCTCGGGACCATCTCGCTCGTCTACCGCGACGGGGTCGGGGTCTCGGGCTCGGTCCAGGTCCGGACCGACCTCTACACGATCGTTCCGCTCGGGAAGAGGCTCCACGCGCTCGTCGATGTCGACGAGGCGGAGATCCCCGACGGAGGCAGCGACGCGACGATGAGCGGGGGCCGGCGTCTGGCGGCCCGTGCCCCCGGAGCCCCTTCCGAGGTCTCCCCCGAGCCCGTCGCCCCGTCGCTCGACGACGCCTTCGCCGCCGCCAGCGAGACCGCCGGGGGCCGGGCGTCGACGACCGCCCGCGTCCTCGTCCTCTATACGCAGGGAGCGGCGAGCGGGGTGGCGAACATCAGCAGCTTGATCGACGAGGCGATCATGAACTCGAACACCGCCTACAGCCGGAGCCGGACGGCCCCCCGGCTCCAGCTCGCTCACAAGCAACTCCTCTCCGGGTTCAACGAGTCGGGGATCATCACGACGGACACTGACCGTGACCTCCCGAACAACCCGACGGCCCGGTCCCTCCGCGACACGTACAAGGCCGACCTCGTCGTCCTCCTCACGCGGCCCGGGGCCTACAGCGGCGTCGCCGGGAAGGCGAACGTGATCTACACGCCCGGGCAGACGACGCCGGAGGGGGCATACGCCATCGTGGACGTCGCTTACGCAGTCACGGACAAGGTTTTCACCCACGAGGTCGGCCACCTCCAGGGCGCACAGCACCACCCTGAGGATCCCATCGATCCGGCCAAGGGGTACTCGTACGGGCGCGGGCACCGCGAGCGGTGGTCGCAGTGCTTCTACGGGGCCGGGTGGATCTGCGGGTACAACCGCTTCGCCACCATCATGGCCTACACGGAGGGCGGGGTGTACCCCCACGTCTGGAACATCTCGAACCCCGACGTCGAAGAGCAGGGGCGGACGACGGGCCAGAGCGGCCGGGACAACGCCCGCGTCCTCGACGCCACGGCCACGACGATCTCGGCGTACCGGCAGAACCCCCTCACGGCCTCGGTCTCAGGCCCGAGCCTCCTCTTCCCGCTCGAGTCCGGGACGTGGACGGCGAGCCTCGACGGGGGGGCAGGGACGACGTCGTACAAGTGGTACAAGAACGGGTCCTACACCGGCGTCACGTCGCCGTCGTACTCCACGACGGCCGGGTACGCCGACTTCTCCCTCCGGGTCGACGTCGTGCGCGGGTCGGAGACGGCCTCGGGCTCGAAGTACGTGACCGTCTACGACAACGGGGGCTGCGCGCCCGACATCGTCCTCTGCCCGGTCGCGCAGGGGGCCGAGGCCGCCGCCCCGGTCACGGCGGGTCTGACCGCCGGGGCCGCGCCGGAAGCGTTCGCGCTCGGGGCCGTCGGCCCGAACCCGGTCGCCGGGTCCGCGACGGTCTCGTTCGACGTGCCCGAGGCCTCGGCCGTCGCCGTCGTCGTGTACGACGTGCTCGGCCGCGAGGTGGCCCGGGTCGTCGACGGCGAGGTCGGGGCCGGGACCCACCGGGTCCAGTTCGACGCCTCGGCGCTGTCGCCGGGCGTGTACGTGGTCCACATGCGAGCCGGCACGTTCGTGGCCACCCGCCGCGTCACGGTCGCTCAGTAGGCGCCCGCGCTCCCCACATCAAGACCCGCGGGCACGGCGTTTCCTACGCCGTGCCCGCACGCGCTCCCCCAACCCCTCCCCAGAGCCATGCCCCACCCCCTCGCCGCCGCCCTCAGCGCCCTCGCCCTCGCCGCCGCCGCGCTCGCCGGGTGCGGGGCGACGGAGCCCGTCGACCCCGCCCCCGACACCGAGCTCTCGTTCGCCCTCAACGGTGAGCCCTGGACGGCCAACACCGATGTCGAGGCCGTCCTCACGGAGCCGGGCCTCGTCGTCTTCGCCGAGCTCCGGTTCGACGACCGGTTCCCGCTCCGCCAAGGGATCGGGTTCGCCGTCCCTTGGCGGGGAACCGGAGTCTACCCGATCATCGAGCATCGTGAGGGGGGACGGCTCCAGGGCGGGTACGTGAATGAGGCCGACGGCGACGCGACGATCGCGCTTTACGAGCCGGTCGGGGGGGCCGCCGAGCGGGGTGGGTTTGAGGTCACGCGGTACGACGAGGCGACGGGCGCCATCGAGGGCCGGTTCGCCGGCGTGTTCGTCGTCGACTCGAACTACGTCCGGGTCACGCGGCGCGAACTCTCCGACACCCTCCGCGTCACCGACGGCCACTTCCGGGCCGTCGTCGAGGACCGCCGGTGACCCGCTCCATCGCCGCTCTCGCCCTCGCCGCCGCGCTCGCCGGGTGCGGGGCGACGGAGCCCGTGGACCCCGCCCCCGACACCGAGCTCTCGTTCCTCCTCAACGCCGAGCGGTGGACGGCCAACACCGAGACTCGCGCGACGCTCACGGACTACGGGTTCCAGGTGTTCGCCGAGCTCCGGTTCGACGACCGGTTCCCGCTCCGCCAGGGGATCGGGTTCAACGTCCCGGCGAGCGAGTGGGACGGCGTCGGGACGTACCCCATCGCCCTCCGGTCCATCGACGACGACGTCTACGAGACGACGATCCGCGAACTCCCCGACACGCTCCGCGTCACCGACGGTCAGTTCCGGACCGTTCTCGCGGGCCGCCGGTGACCCGCCCGGCCCTCCTTCGCGTGACGGCGCTCGTCGCCGTGTCCGCCGCCGCGCTCGCGGGGTGCGGGACGGCCGAGCCGGCGGACCCTGACCTCCCGACCGAGCTCTCGTTCCTCCTCAAGGCCCTTTTGTAGTACTACTTCGTTAGCGGCCGGGCGCCGCCCGGCCGAGGAGGGTGCGGAGTAGGAGGGGCGACGGGTCAGGCGTAGATGAGGACCTCCTACACGCGCCCCGCCCCGTGACCGCTACGCCCACGCCGAAGGCCCCGCCGACCCCGCTCCCCGGCCTTGCCGCGTTCCTCGCCCCGCTCCTCCCGCTCTTCCGGCGGCCCTCGACCCGCGAGAGCGCTGAGCGCTATTGCACTGGGCTCCTCCGCGGAAGCCCCTTCCGCGGCTGACCTCCCGCACAAGACGTGCGACGGGATCGCCGCGGCCGTCGCCGGCACGACGACCGAGCGGCTCCAGCACCTCCTGACTGACGCCGACTGGGACCCGCTCGCCCTCGACGCCGAGCGAGTGAGGCTCCTCGTCGAGGCGACCCCAGCCGGCGGCGTGCTTGCCATCGACGACACGACGTTCCCGAAGCAGGGGACCCACTCCGTCGGCGTCGCCCACCAGTGGTGCGGCGTGTTCGGGACGCAGGCGAACTGCCCTCCCTCCAACGGAGGGAGGTGCGCTCGTGACGGCCGAGTGCCTCGTCGGCCGGTCCCGGTCGGCCCCCGCCGTCCACTGGCCCGTCAGCGCGAGGCTCTACCTCCCCGACTCCTGGGTCCACGACGAGCCCCGCCGACGCCGCGCCTACGTCCCCGCTGGGGTCCCGAAGCTCTCGAAGATCGAGATCGCCCTCGAGCTCGTCGACCGGGCCGTGGCGCCGCCGCCGACGGCGGCGGAGGGCGTCCCGTTCAGGCTCGTCACGGCCGACGCCGCGTACGGCCACTTCGGGACTTCTTCGGCGGGCTCGACGACCGCGGGCTCCTCTACGCCTGCGCCGTCAAGAAGAGCTTCGGCGTCCGCCGGCCCGACGAGGTCCGCGCCGCCCGCGACGGTCCGCCCCCGCCGCGGAAACCGGGGGCCGGTCGGAAGCCGAAGCGGCACCCGGCCCCGCTCTACCGGGTTGACAGGGTCGTCGCTGCGCTCCCGCCGGAGGCTTGGCAGGAAGTGACGTGGCGGGAGGGGGCGCGGGGGCCGATGCGGAGGCGGTTCACGGCGCTCCGGATGCACTGGGGGCTGCGGATCGGAGATCCGCAGGGTGCCAAGCGCGGAGCCTCGACGACCACCGGACGGCGACGAGCGCCGAGGGGTGGCTCATCGCGGAGCGCGCTCGGACCCGCGACGACGTCGAGACGAAGTACTCCTTCTCGAACCTCCCGGCCGAGACGCCGCTCGCGGAGCTGGCCGCGGCGGTCCGGTCCCGGTGGCCCATCGAGCACCGGGCCAGTGCCGGCCCGCTACGAGGACGCGAAGCAGACGTGCGGGCTCGGCGACTTCCAGGGCCGGCGGTGGGACGGGCTCCACCGCCACACGGCGCTCGTCATGCTCTCGTACAGCTTCCTCGCCCTCACGCGGTGGCGGGCGGGGCCGGCGGCCGTCCCGACGCTCCCGGAGGTCCACCGCCAGGTCGTCCTCGCGCTCCTGACCGGGCTGGCCGCGTGGTGGGCTCAGACGGGACCGCTCTGTCTGCCACCGGAAGCGTCCTTCGCCCTCCTCGGCCGCGCGCCGCCTGGCCGCTAACGAAGTAGTATTTGCCAGACCCATCTATCGTCCAGCTTATGTAGAATTTTTAGGGAAAACGGGAGCGGGTCGCTCCCGGCCTCGTTAGCTGGTGGTCCGGCACCTCGAGCTCTCGCCCTCGATCCGGTACGGGGAAATCCGGACGGGCTGGCCGTCCATCGACGACGCCGCGGGGACCACGACCTCGTGGACGCTGTAGGAAACGCCCTCCCCGGCCGTCCGCCCGTTCCCGACCACCGCGGTGATCTCGTCGCCGGAGGTGCTCCCGGGCGGGACGGTCTGGGACGAGTAGCTCACCTCGCACCCGTCGTCGTGGTTCGACATCGTCACGCGCACGACCGCCCCGGGGAGCTCCCTGTGCTCGACGACCTCCCACCTCTGCTTCCAACTGTTCCACCACTGGAGCTCTGTGACCGCCTTCGCGCTCCTCCACCCCGTCCACGTCCGGTACGCGTCGTGCATGAAGATGGCGTCCACGCTCCTGGGCTGCGTGACGTAGTTGTAGGTCCCGTTCTGGGCAAAGATCAAGTCGGGCAGGATGAAGGCCTCGTACGCGTCCTGCCCCGTGAACTCGGTGAGCCCGGACGTGGCGACCGGCCCTGAACCGTCGCGCGTCGCGGCGTCGAGGAGGGTCCTGCTGGCCCCGCCCCGGTCGAACCGTGGGAGCTCCGCGTCGAGGTCGATCCGCTCGACGACGGCCCCCGTCGCCAGGTCCGAGACCACGGACTCGGCGGCCCCCCCGAGCGTGACGAGCCGGTCGCCGATCACGACCCGCCCGCGCCCGTCCGCCAGGGCGAGCTCGGCGGCCGGGGCCACGTCCCGGTAACGGAGGTAGCTCCGGAGGCGCTCGTGGACCCGGAGCGGCTCGCCCCCCCACGCCGCGAGGCGTTCGAGGGCCGCGGCCGTCTCCTGGAACGCCTCGGCGGTCTCGAACCGGAGGAGCGGCTTGTCGGCCGAGGTGAACGCGACGGCGGGGGCTCGGTACTCCCCGTCGGTGGGGCCGAGGGTGGCCGCGCGAGAGAGGAGGCCGGCGTCGTAGCCCTCGACGGACTCGGCAGCGGGGTCGACGGGTCCGGCGGGCGCGCCGCCCGCGACGGGACCGCCGTCGCACCCGGCGAGGGCCGCGGCGAAGAGGGCCGCGCCCGTGAGCAGGGCGCGGGACGGGAGGGGGCGGAACCAGGGGGACCTCGCGGGAGCGTCGTGCGGCATGTCTTCGGTGGGTGGCGTCGGTGGCGCAGAAAGTCGGGCTCGCCTGCCCCCCGCACCTCCCCCGGACCGACCGATCGCACTGGTCGGTTCCGACTACGCCCCTCGACTCCTCTGGGACGAACCCAGTCCCCCACGCTCGCACGACGACCTCCTACGCCGAACCCGCTCCGACGGCCGCATACGCGGCCGTCGACGATGACCCCTCCGGGCGTTCGCCTGTTCACGGTGCTGCGGGGTGGGAGCAGCGCTATCGTAGCGACCGGATCAGGCCACGGGGAACGGGTCGAACCCCCACGACCCCGTTCGACCAGGTCCTATCACATACTCGGCTGGAGCCGCCCTCAAGAGGCTGAAGTCACCGGACGACTTTCGAGTCCGATCCGGTCACCGGCCTGAATCGAGCGGAATCGCCTATGGGTCGGGAGTATGCAATAGCCCTGGTCGTTCGACGAGTCGCGCCCGCACGGCTACCTTCCCTGGCCGCGCGCTCCCCCCGGATCAGGCGTCGGCACTATCACAGCCGCTGGTGCGAAGGACGGGGGCCGGTCACCGTACCTGCACTCGCCTGCCATGTCTCCCCCACACGATGATGGAGCGTACTGGTCGGCCAACTACCAGAAGCACGTCCAGGGGGGCGCTCTCTACCGGTGGTTCCTGGACCGCGTCCACGACGACGTCCACCGGCTCGTGATGGAGTTCGGTCCGGCCTCTCTCCTCGACGCCGGGTGCGGTGAGGGGTTCGTCGCCGCCGCTCTCAAGCGGCGGGAGCCGACGTTGGAGATCAATGGCGTCGACGCTGACCCCGCCGCAGTCGCCTACGCTCAGGTCCGACACGGCCGGGCCGGATCGTTCTCGATCGGCGACCTCTACGGGCTCCCGTTCGACGACGGATCGTTCGATGTGGTCCTGTGCAGCGAGGTCCTGGAGCACCTGGAGGACCCGGCCCGCGCGCTCGCCGAACTCGTGCGGGTCGCCCGCTCCGGGGTCGTTTTGACGGTCCCTCGGGAGCCGTACTTCGACTGGCTGAGCCGGCTAGGTCGAGCGCTTGGTACGGCCCCGGATCCGGGCCACGTCCACCACTGGACTCCCCGTTCGTTCGCGGCCTTCCTCTCCCCGCACCTGGGTCCAGTCACGGTCCAGACCCAGCACATCTTCGCCCTCGCCGCCGCCCCTGTGCGACCGCCACGGCCCGCGGCCTCGTGAGGTCGATGCCTTCGCTGGGCACGGCCTGTCCCGGGTAGGCCGGACGCTCAATCAGGGATGCCACTCCCAAACCGGATCCCGCCACGACCACCCGCAGGTCGTTCGAGTGGGTGGGCATTCCCCCCGCTTAGCTCGAAGCCGCCCGCGCCGTCGAGCGCTCGGGCGACATCGCCCGAGGCGCTGCGACCCCAGCACCAGCCCTGCGCTCGCCCACCTCTGGAGATGAGAGCGCCTCGGCGATGGCTTTACGAACCCGAGGCCCGCACGTCGCTCACGACCCCGGTCACAGGTGCGTCCAGCCCAGCCATGGTCCCGGCGACGAGCGGACCGGGCTCGACCGAACTCGACGAGCACGCGGTGAGCCTCGGGCAAGCCTTGGTGGTCGGCGTAGCTGAGCGCGTCTTTGGTGCGCACCAGTGCGATAGGCGCCGTTATCGCAACTCCGGGGCGCAACCCGGGGCGCCCACGCCGCGGCACCCGCCCCCGAAGCGTAGCCACGACACCGGAGAGCCACGCGCGGTAGACTGCCCCACCGACCGCCAGTCCCTCCGTGCCCGCCTCGTTCCCCCTCCCGCCCGGCGTCACCGTCCGCAAAGAGCGCCACGGCGACGCCTGGGCCCACGTCTTCCGCCACGCCCGCCTCGGCGACCTCGGCCGCGTCGTCCTCCGGCCCCGCCCCGACGGGCAGACCGAGTTCGCCGCCGAGATCGCGGGCCACCCCGGCGACCCCGTGCGCCCCGAGCGCGAGGCCGTCTTCGGCCCGCTCGTCCGCGACCTCGCCGACTCGTTCCAACGGGCCGTCGCCGCGCGCGGCCTCCGCCCCGGACCGCCCACCGGGCCTCTGGCGCCGCGGGACGAGGCTCCACCCCAGCGGCGGATCGCGGGCGAGCTCGTCCCGTGCGAGCGGTGCGGCGAGCCCGTCGCCCTCCTCGTCTTCGCCGACGACCCCGCCCGCCTCGGCGGGGCGGGAACGGACCGGGGCGGGCTCGAAGACGCCGCCCGGCTCATGCACGCCCAGATCGCCGAGGCCGACGTGCCGACCTGGGTCGTCGGCCCACCCATCGGCGCGGTCGTCCTCGACGGCGACTACGTCTCCGACGTCCTGAAGGTGTGGCCCGAGCGCGAGCCGGTCCGGCGTCTCGACCCGACCGCGTTCGACGCCGTCCTCGACGCGCTCGCCCGCGGTCACTGCCCGTAAACGACGTCCCTCTCCAGACCGATCGGGAGTCGAGGCGACCGTGCACCTACCGCGTCGGCACCCGCCCCACGAACGCCTCGCAGTCCCCCTCCGGCACCGGCTCCGTCGACACGAGGTAGGCCTCCCACAACCAATGGAACGGAACTGTACGGTAGCACCTGGGACCGCCCTTTCCAGCGCGTAGGGGTAGGTCGGGCGGCCCGATCTTCACATCACGAGGGCTCCGGCGGAGGCCTAGCCGGCGCGGCTGCGGGGACCTCCGGCAACCGGCGTTATCGGAAGTCCCCCCCCCCGACGGCCTCGACGAACGCCGCGCGGCCCGTACGTCAGCGCCGACGCCGCCCGCCCGTCCCAGGCGTAGCCGGGAATATCGGCGTCGGGGGCCGTCTCTGCGAAAGTGGACTCCATCGTCGCTCGTGGTCGTGGGGAACCGCCAACCCCGAACGGAGCGCCCGGGACTCGCGGGGTAGCATAGCCCCGATGCCCCCCCGCGACCCCAACGCCCCCGTCCCGCCCGAACACGTCGCCGCCCTGCTCGCGGCGGCCACGGCCCCCTGCGACCGCGCGCTCGTCGCCCTCGTCGCGCACGCCGGCCTCCGCGCGGCCGACGCCTGCGCCCTCCGCGTCGAGGACGTGGCCGGCGACACCGCCCGCCTCGCCGCGTCCCCGACCACCCCGCTCCGTCGCCTGGCCCCGCTCCCCCTTCCCGTCGCCGAGGCCGTCCGTCTCGCCGCCGGCGACCGCGCGGCCGGCCCGCTCCTCGTCACCCGGACCGGCACGCCCCTCGACCCCCGCCGCGCCGTCGCCCGGCTCCGAGCCCTCGCCCGTCGGGCCGGGGTCGACCCGGCCCCCACGCTCCCCCAGCTCCGCGCCCACGCCCTGTCCCGACGTTGAGCCACCCCGTCCTACCGCTTCGGGACGCTGCGCTCGAACGCCGCGCCGTCCATCTCCGGCACGGGCATCGTCGTGACCAGGTAGCGGCGCACGAACACGCTGTGCGCCCGCCGGACCGCCTCGAACTCCGCCTTGAGCGCCGACGCCGTCGGCTGGCGGATCGCCCGGACCACCTCGTGCGGCGACATCGTCGGCGGGGCCTCGACGTGGACCGTCACCGTCGCCGGCGCCACGTCGACGAACCGGACGCCCAGGCCCGCCCCCTCGGCCGACGCCACGACCAGCTCCTCGGCCCGGGCTTTGACGGCGGCGTCCTCGAAGAGCGGCCGGCGCCGCCGCGTCACCAGCAGGACGTAGTAGACGATCGCGGAGACGGCCGGCCCCTCGTGCCGGTACGTCGGGGACGCCGCGCCCGAGGGCTCGGGCGGGGGGCCGTCGCCGGCGGCCGAGGGGTCGGGGGTGTCGGTCACGGCGGGGAGGGTGGGGAGGGCGGGCCGGGACGGAGCCGCCCACAACGTATCGGTAACTGTGGCTTCGTGGCCGCCCGTCTCCTCGCGTGGCAGAAACGCTAGAGCAACTGCCACATTCAGGGCCTGCGCACTACATTCACAGTCTCCGGCCGCCGCCGCCCGGCGGAAAGGCCGGAGCGCCCGTCCCACTCCCCCACCGACGCGAGACCGCACGTACGCACCCTCCCAATACGGCTGAGCCGGCCCCCTCGCCAAAGGGAGCCGGCCCGGCCTCACCCGAGTCAGGACCTACGGGGTCCGGTGACAGGTCGGTGAACAGCACCCCAAGGTACCCGTCTGGGGCACCCCACCGTCACCCGCCCCGCCCGACCTGGCTCTCAGCCCTCGCCCTAGATGAGCGTGAGCCCAGGTCACGACGCCGGAGGACCTCCCTCCGGCCGGCACACCTCCGTACGCCCTCCCCGCTCCCAGATCGCCGCGGAGTCGCGCCGGCGCAACCGGACCCGCCAGCTCACGCTCGTCCTCGAGAAGGGCGCCCGTGAGAGCGGCGCCGTCGCCATGAGCCCGACCTTCTTCGTCCAGGCCATGCTCCCGCACCGCGAGGTCTACCTCCTCGGGACGGACGGCCGCCCGGTCGAGGTCGCCGGCGCAGACGGGCGCCCGGAGAAGCTGCTCGCCGAGCACTACTCGGCCACCAACGGCGAGTTCACCCTGACCGTCCAGGCCGGGCTGCGGAAGGGGCCGGGTCCCCTCCACCCCCAGGTCTCGCGCGGCGTCCCCTACGGCGGCCTCGCCCGGCTCCTGCTCTGCCACGTCATCACCACGGCCCTCAAGCAGGACAGCCCGACCATCGACCTCGGGAGCACGCTCACCGAGTTCTGCGCCCGCGTCGACCTCACGCCCTCGGGCGGACGGAACGGCCGGCTCCGCTACCTGCTCGACCAGCTCCAGCGGCTCGCCACGTGCTCCATCACCTACGAGTGGGAGACGGTCACGCCGGGGCGGCGCGACCTCCGCGGCGAGCGGCTCTTCGTCGTGAGCAGCTACCACCTCTGGCACCTCGGGGCGACGCCCACCTCCGAGGCCGCCGACGGCGGCTCGATCACGCTCTCGGACGCGTTCTGGACCGAGGTCGCGTCGAGCTGCTTCCCCCTCGACTTCCGCAAGGCCCAGATGCTCCGGGGCAACCCGACGGCCTACGACCTCTACCTCTGGCTCACCTACAAGCTCGGCGCGCTCCAGCGGTCCGGCCGGGGCTCGGTCGCCCTGAGCTACGACGACCTCCACGCCCAGCTCGGGAGCCACTACCAGTGCCACGCCGACGGCGCGCTCACGGCGCAGGGCAAGAAGAACTTCGGGTACAAGGTCCGGGCCGCCCTCAAGACGATCCGGGCCATGTGGCCCGGCCTCGTCTACGACACGCCGCGCGGCCGGGTCGTCCTCTACAACACCGGCCCCGACGTCGGGCACCGCCCGCCGAAGAAGCGCTGAGCCCGGCGGAGGTCGAGTCGAGCGGGGGGCGCGGAGTCCTGCGCCCCCCCGCCACGGTACGGCCTGACGGGAGGCCGTTTTTAGGACCTCCAGGAAAGCCGTGACCGGCGAGCCTGGACAGGAGCGACGTCGGCGACACGGGGGCGCCCAGCGGGGGCCGATCGGGCGGCCGACGTCGTCCACATCGGGGTGCCCGCCGGGCCGGTTGTCCACGAATAAACCGAAGCCTTCGGCCCGAATAAAGGGGAGACCTGCGAATAAACAGGAGCCCTCCCTATAGGGAAGAGGAGCGCTCGGCGGCCGAATAAACCGAAGACCTCCCTATATGGGAGAGGCCGGCTGGCCCACCGGGGGGGCCGAATATTCGGGCGACCATCCTCTAACCATCCCTTTAACTCACCTGTAACCAGGCCGCGGTCGGCTGTGGACAACGCGGACACCCGGCTGCCGTCGGGCGGCGGACGATGGGGTGGGAAGAACGCGGGGTGCAATAGCGGACCCGGCCGCCGAGCCCCGCCCCGGCGACGTGCCGAGTCGCGCCCGTGCCCCGCCCAAGCGGACGGCCGCTCGCGCGGCCTGTGCCACCCGACGCGACGGGGCCGGCGGGCGTGGAGCCTGTGCTGAGCGGGACCGCCGTGCGCCCGCCGCCCCCTCCCAGCCACGCCCCCGCAAAAGCCCCAGCGACGAGGGGGCGCTGCGGACCGCCCGCCGAGGCCGGCCGAGCCCTGGCGCTCCGGCCGACCGCCCCGCCCAGGGCGCCAGCCTGGACCGCGCGCGCCCCGACGACCGGGCAGCCAGGTAGATCGCGGAGTCGAGGGGCTGGGGCGGCGCGCGGCCGTCGAGCCGGCCCCGCGTCGCCGAACCCGACAGGAGCTGCCGCACCGGACGCGAGCGCTGCGCCGAGGACGGCCCTGCCCCCCACCGATGCACCGCCCCCCACGTCCGCCGGCCCAGCACGCACAGGCTGCCAGGCTGACAGCGCCCCCCGGTACCGCCCAAATCGAGGCTGGTGACTCAGACGGACCGATCTCGACGAACCGCCGGAATTGGCCGCTAAACGCATCGTGATAATGGACATTATCGTGACACGTCCAAAAAATGCAGCCTCCACGACGGAAGGATCGAGCCTTATAGGGGGCGGACGCGGATCGGCGTAAACGCGTCCCAGGCCGCCGTTCCCTCCCATCGCACCGCCCGACGGGGCCGCCGCGGGCGCCGCGAACGAGCGGACACCGACGCCGCCCGGTTGTCTGGGGAGATCGGGTGAAGTAGTCTGTGGCAGTCAGCTAGTGGTTTCTGCCACAAACTCCTCAGTCCCTCCCCGACCGCCGTGGCCTCGTCCCCCCCACCCACCGACCCGGCGGCCATCGCCTTCAGAGGCGCACCGCCGGCCACCCCGCCCGCCGCGGGCTTCGAGCGGGCCGTCGAGCTGTTCGTCGGGCGGACCCGCCACACCCGGACCGGCAGCCCCCACACCGAGCGGGCGTACCGGACCGACCTCGCCCACTTCGGGGCCTTCCTCGGCGAGCGCCGGCTGTCCTACGCCGACGTCGCCCGCCGCGACGCCGAGGCGTACCTCGTCGGCCTCTCGGCCACGTTCAAGCCCCGCACCGTCCGGCGACGCGTGAGCTGCCTCCGCTCGCTCTACCGCTTCCTCCGCGGCGTCGAGATCGTCGCCCGGAACCCCTTCGACGCCCTCGACCTCCCGGCCTTCGACCGCAAGAGCGAGACGCACAAGGTGCTCACCGACGACGAGCTCGAACGCGCCGTCGCGCTCCTGTCCAGCGACCTCGTGGCCGCCCTCCGCCGGCTCGAAGAGGCCGAGCGCGCGCGGGGCCGCAACCGCGCCTTCGCCGACCTCTTCACGTCGGCCCGCAGGCGGGTCACCGTCACGCTCATGGCCTTCGGCGGGCTCCGCTGCGGCGAGGTCCTCGGCCTGTCGCCGTCCGCCTTCGTGAGCAAGCCCGACGGCTACTACCTCTCGTTCACGGGCAAGGGGAGCAAGGTCCGGACCGTCCCCCTCGCGGGCCTCGCCTACCCGGCGATGGTCGACTGGCTCGCCGTCCGCCGGCGGGTCCCCGTCCTGGCCGACCGCCTGTTCGTGACCCTGGCCGGCCAGGCGCTCGACCCCGCCCAGCTCTTCCGCGAGTGCGTCCGCCTCGGCGAGCGCGTCGAGGCCCGGGTCTCCCTGACCCCCCACGTCCTCCGGCGGACGTTCGCCACGCGGACGCTCCGCCAGTCGGGCGACCTCCGCGGCGTTCAGGAGCTGCTCGGGCACGCCACCCTCGCCACCACCGAGGTCTACACCCACGTCGACGAGGCCGGCCTCCGCCACCTCGTCGAGGACGCGGCCGTCGCGCTCCCCGGGTGCGTCCGGGAGCACGAGCGCGGACCCGTCCTCCACGCGGGCCTAGGCCGATGACCGCCCGGACCCTCCTCCTCACGCTCGCCGCGCTCGGCGGCCCCGTGCTCGGCGCGTGCACGCCGCCCGTCGGCGTGGCCGACGTCGAGCTCGTCACGGGCTACCGCGTCTCGCCGACGTTCAACGCCTTTACCGAGCCGTGCACGATCTCGTACCGACTCGAAGAGCCGGCCTGGGTCCAGATCCGCGTCGTCCAGGTCCAGCCCGCCGGCGAGCGCGCGCTCGTCCGCCAGATCACCGAGGAGCAAAAGGAGACGCCCGGCCCCCGGACCGCGGCCTGGCGGGGCGTCGGCCCCAACGGTCTCTTCGCTCCCCAGGGCACCTACGCGGTCGAGCTCTACGCTCGCCTGGACGGGGCCGACCAGGCCGAGGAGTGGACCCTCACCACCGTCATGTACCGGAACTGATGCCAAAGGGCACAATCCACGAGGGAAGGAGCGAGGGGCGGGGTGGCACCCGGCCGCCCCTCACCGTCCGCCGCTCGCCGACCGGGTACGTCCTCCACGACCCGCTCCTCGTCCGCCTCGCCGGCCTCGACGCCGTCCCCCTCCCCTTCACCGCCCGGGCCGCCCCGCCCACCGTCCTCGCCCACCTCCGCCGCCTCTCCCCCCACCGCACCGTCCGCTTCGACGAGACGCCGGCCCCCGGCCGCCCCGCCCTCCCGGACGGGACCCCCTTGCCCCCTCCCCCCCCCCTCTTCCCGCCGCCGCAGGCGGCCCACCCGTGAGACTCGGCACCCACGTCGCCGGCGGCGTCCTCGGCTACACCGTCGCCGCCACCTTCTTCCAGCTCCCGTGGACCGCCACGGGGCTCGTCGTCGCCTCGGCCGCGGCGGCGGCCCCCGATGTCGACACGCTCGGGAGCACGGTCGGCCGCGCGTTCGCGCCTCTCGCGAGGCGGATCGAGCGCCGGTTCGGACACCGGACGCTCACGCACTGCTACGCCTTCCAAGCCGCCGTCGCCGCCGCCGCGCTCCCGCTCCTCTGGGCCGGACACGCCCACCTCTACGCCGCCCTCGTCGTGGGCTACGTCTCCCACCCGTTCCTCGACACCTGGACCCGCCAGGGCGTCCGCGTCTTCTGGCCGTGGAGCGACCGCCGCGGCGTCTTCCCCTACTACAACCGCGTCGAGACCGCCTACCGCACGACGACCGGCAGCCGCGTCGACGCCTTCTTCGGCGTCGGCTTCGTCTGCCTCACCGTCCCCCTCGCGTTCGTCCAGGTCGACGGCTACCAGCGGCTCGTCCGCCGCGTCCAGGCCGACGCGTCGGCCGCCGTCCGCGACTTCCTGGACTGGTCGGCCGACGGGTACCTGGTGAGCGTCGAGGTCGAGGCGTCCGACCCCCAGCACCTCCGCCGGCTCGAGGGCACCTTCGAGGCCATCGGCACGACGGGCTCGGGCACGCTCCTCGTCCGCGACGACGCCGGCCACGTCTACTCGCTCGGGCCGGCCTACAGCGCCAACTTCCAGCCCGACCGCGTCCTCGCCCACCGGGGCGAGCACGTGACGGTCTCCCGCCGACAGGTCGACCTCACGGGCCGCGTCCTCGCCGACCTCGAGTCGCTCGTCCCGCGCGGCCCCGACGGCGAACCCGCCCGGCACCTCGTCAGCGGGCAGGTCACGGTGACGGAGCCGGCCGGCGTCACGCCCGACGACTTCCGGTTCAACACGGTCACGGGCACGGACAAGCGCCTGGCCTTCCAGTTCGCCACGCTCGCGGACCTGGAGCGGCTGGGCCTCACCGGGCTCGTCGTGGAGACGGGGACCGTCACGCTCCGGCTGTTCCTCCCCGAGGGCGAGGCCGAGGACTACGCGCCCGAGGACGTGGCCCGCTCCGAGGTCCGCCGCGTCTCGTTCGCGCACAAGCCCAGCGAGCCGCCCCGGCTCCTCGTCGCCGAGGGGGACCGCGTGGCCGTCGGCGACACGATCGCGGTCCTCACGTCGGCCGCCGTCGTGAACGCCCAGCTCGACGTCGCCGAGGCCCGAGCCGACCTCGCCGCCGTGCAGGCCGAGGCCGTCCCGTCCTCCTACGACCCGGTCGCGCTCCGCCAGCGCCTCGCCGCCGCCGGGGCCGCCGCCGACCGCGTCGCCGACCGCCGCGCCGCCGGCTTCGAGCCGGCCGCCGCCCTGAGCGCCGCCCGCGCCGACGCCGCCGAGCTCCGCGACCAGCTCGCGCAGGCCGAGGCCCGCACCGCCGACTGGCAGCGCCAGAAGGCCGAGCGCGTCCGCGACGCGACGGCCCGCCTCCGCCGCGCCCGGCACCGGCACCAGTCGGCCGTCCGCGACGGGCTCGTCCGCTCGCCCGGCGCCGGCGTCGTCCGGCGCGTCGAGGAGCACGCCTACGGCCCCGACCGCACCGAAGTCCGCGTCGTCCTGGTCTCGCCCCGGACCGCCGGGACCCCCACTCGTCCCCGGGCCGCTACCGGCTCGGCTCCCGTCCCCACCGACACCGCCAGCCACTCACGACAGGGGAGGCGCCCCTGACCCCACGGCCCGACGACCGGGCCGAACAGAACGCAGCCGCCGGGGCTGGTCGAAGAGACCCGGCGGCTGCTCGGACACCACCACCCTAACACGAGCGGTCGGTCCGGCCCCAACCTAGCGTCCCGTAAGGCGCCGCGCCCCGTAAGGCGCGCCCCCGGACGGGGGGGCAAGGGCGGGCCGGCGGCTCCCCCGCACCCATGCTGCACGCCCCACCCCCGAGGCGCCCCCGCGCCCTCCGCCCCGCCCTCGTGGCGGCCCTCTCCGCCCTCCTCGCGCCGGCCCTGGCGCTGTCCCTCGCCGCCTGCGACGCGGCAGGCCCCGGCGCCGACCCCGTCGGTCCGGACCCCGTCGAGACGATCACCGGCGACCAGGCCGCCATCGTCGCCCTCGCCTTCGAGGACGTCGAGAGCCTGTTCTCGCTCGGGTTCAACGACGGCAACGCCCGCGCCGCCACCCGCGCCGCCGAGGCCGGGTCGCTCCCGGCCGCGCTCGCGTCCGTGAACGCCCGCGTCGACACGACGACCTACACCGGCGTCTACGACGGCTCCAAGGGCTACCTCGTCCAGCTCACGTACCGGAGGCCCCAGGGCGTCGGCGTCTGGGGCGCCCGCGTCCAGCACGCCCGGTCCGTGGACCACGACGCCGACGGCGGGACGACGCCGGAGCTCGACGCCGTCGAGACCATCCAGCTCTCGTTCCTGACCTACGCCGACCTCGAAGCGTTCGTGGCCGCGCTCGGCGCCGGCACGCTCGGCTACTTCACCGACGCGTCCGACGACGCCGAGGCCGGGCTCGGCGGCTACGACACCTGGCGCGTCACCCAGGTCTACAGCCCGGCCGAGGGCGAGGCCGTCGTGGCCTACGCCAACGCCGAGCTCCGCGAGTCGATCGCCGTCCGCGACCCCGTCGTCACGCAGAACGCCGACGGCACGGGCAACGTCCGCGACGGCGGACCCGGCGGCGCCGTCCGCACCCGCTACTACGGGGCCGACTTCTCGGTGGACGCCGACGGCTCGGTCTCGGGCACCCACCTCCGCACGCTCCTCTCGTCGGGCGACACCTCTAGCGGAGCGCTCACGTCGCGCTCGACCGACGAGGTCGCCGGGACGTGGCGGCAGACGAGGCAGCGCGGCGGCGACGGCGTCGTGGTCCGCGAGAACACCGAGGGGTAGCTCGCTGGCGCTCGTCGGCAAGGGGCATGGGGGACGGGGCAAGAGGCTTTCCCGCGTCCCCCCTCGTGCCCCTTGCCCCTTCTCTCTTCCCCCTTGCCCGCGTGCCCCGTGCGCACCGTCCTCCTCCTCGCCGCGCTCGCGTCCGCCCCCGCCGCCCAGGTCGTCCCCGGCCCCCCCACCGCCCCGCCCGGCGACGACCCGCTCTCGGCGCTCCAGGCCGCCGCCGACACGTCGGAGGCCGCGTTCCGGGCGTCGCTCCGCATCGAGCACGCCCGGCTCGCGCTCGCCCGCGACGAGCGCCGCGCCGCGGTCGGCTGGCGCCGCTGGCGGCCCCAGCTCGACCTCTTCCTCTCGGTCTCCACGCGCGGCCTCGCGTTCCCCTCAGTCAGTTCCGGGGGGTTCGACCCGGCCTACGCCGCGATCGCCCGCTGGCCCGGCGACACGTGGGGCGTCACGGTCTCGTGGTCTATCGACCAGGTCCTCGACCACCGACCCGCCGCCCGAGCCGACGCGGCCGTCGCCCTCGCCGAGGCCCGGATCAGCCTCCACCACGCCCGCCGCGAGCAGCGCGAGGCCGCCGCCCGCAGGCGCGCCGTCGCCCGCGCCGAGCGCGAGGCCGAGCGCCGCCGCCAGGCCCAGGCCGTGTCCGACGCCCTCGCCGCCCGGCTCCGCGTCGAGGCCCGCTTCCTCGCCCGCCGCCTCGACGCCCAGCGCGAGCTCCTGCGCCTGGCCCAGATGGAGTACGAGCAGGGCGAGGCCGACTACGCCGCCCTCGCCCGGCAGCGGCTCGCGGTCCTCGCCGCCGAGCACGCCCACGCCTCGAACGCCGCCCGGCTCACCGCCCTCGACGCCTGCCCCACGTGCGGGGCCGCCGGCGCCCCGGCCCCCGCGCTCGCCGACCTCGACGGGACCGGAGAGCCCGCCCCGCCCCGCGACCTCCCGCCCCGCCCCTGACCCCGCCCCGCCCCCATGCTCACGTCGGCCCGCCCCATCTTCGAGCACGTGCCGGGGTCCTTCGCGGACCCCGTCGGGCTCGCGGACCAGCAGGCCCTCGGCGTCGTCGCCCTCATCGTCGTCCGCTACGACGCCGCCCCGCCCGACGGAGACGCATTCCCCCCATCCCCTATCCCCAGCGAGCGGAGCGAGCGAATCCCCCGTCCCTCTTTCCCCACGTACGACGCCTTCGTGGCCGTCTCCGGCCAGCTCCTCGCCGTCGCCCGGACGACGCCGGACTACCGCTTCCCGGTCATGCCGGCCGTCGCGCTCTCCCGCTTTATCGAGGCCCGCGACGCCGGCCGCCCCCCCTTCCTCTCGCTCTTCGAGCTCAGCCAGGCCGACTGCGCGCGGTTCCTCGAGACCGTGTTCTACTCGGAGTGCCTCAAGCTCCACGTCGCCGGCACCCAGAGCGCGGCGCTCGTGGCCGCGCAGATCGCGTGCTCGGGCTGCGGGAACGGCGTCCTGGAGGTCAACGACTTCTCGGACCCCGCCGCCCCGCGCGTCCGCCTCCTCGACCTCGACGAGCTCGCGCTCTGCGACGAGGGGCCGGACGCGGGCGGGGCGGGCGACGAGCCGCTGACGGCCCTCCTCGCCGGGTACCTCGACGGGGTGACGGGCCGCGTCCTCCTCTACGACCGCCCGAAAAACCAGGCGACGCTCCCCGCCCGCGCCGGCACCCCGTTCGACCTCGACCGCGCCATCGAGCAGGCGAACCGCCTCGCCGCGGCCCGCCGGGGCGGCGGCTACGGCCCGTCCGACGAGGCCCGCGTCGCCTCGCTCGCCGCGGCGGCCGAGCGCCAGGCGGCGGCGCCCGACGCGCAGGCGGAGGCCGTCGAGACCTACCTCGCCGAGCGCGCCGAGCGGCCCCGGCTCGTCGCCGCCGACCACCCGCACGCCGCCGGACTCGCCGCCCTCGTCCAGGAGCTCCAGGGCGGCCCCGCCGTCCGCCCGGCGGCCTCGCCGCCCGAGCCCACCCCGCCCGAGGCCGCCCCCGATCCGGCCGCCGACGTGCGAGACGACGCCCTCCCACCTGCTTCCGAAGGCGACCCCGCGCCACCCGACTCCGGCGGCGTCACGGCACCCTCCGACCCAGGCGTCGACGCGGCGACGAACGCAGCCCCCCCGCCCCCTCCCCCCGCGGACCGCCAGGTCGGCGCAGCCAGCGCAGCGAGCGTCCGCCCCGAGTTGGTCCACGAGCTCGACCGGCTCCGGTCCGAGACGTTCGCGCTCTTCGAGAACGCCGTCGGCCCCAAGCACGCCCTCGAGCACGAGGCCCACGTCCTCGACGTGCACGGCATCCCCAGCCCCGTCCCCCCCGGCCGCACCGTCGAGTACGTCCGCGCCCTCCTCACCGACGACCCCCCCCGCCGACGCCACGGCTTCAAGGGCGCCCGCGCGCGGACCTACAAGACCGTGGCCGGCAAGCTCCTCGCCTTCCACGGAGCCAACAAGCACTACGGCGACCCCGTGGTCCACGACGTCGCCCAACTCTGGACCCGTCTCCACAAGTGACCAAGTGACTGAGTGATCCGGAGCGAGAGACACCCCACGCCGTGCGGCCACCCCTCCACGCCACCGCACGCCTCCCGACGCCCCCCCCCGCACCCCTCCACCCCTAAACGAGCGTAGCGAGTGGCATCCCCCACCCCACCCCGCCCCACGGCCGCCCCCGTCACCCCGACCGTCTCCCGCCCCGCCGCCCTCGCGAGCGGGCAGGCCGTCGGCTCGCTCCGCCCCCAGGGCGTCCCCGGCGCCCCCGACTGCACGGTCCTCACCGACCCCATCCGCCTCGGCAACGGCCACGCCCTCGCCGAGCTCGCAGACCGCGCCGTCCTCGGCCGCCACACGCTCCTCGTCGGCGCCGAGGGCGTGGGCAAGACCCGGCTCCTCGAAGAGCTCGCGGCCGTCGTCGCCGGCGACCGCGTCCTCCTCGACCCCGACGCCCAGCGCCGCGTCCGCCGCACCTACGTCACGATGCCCCAGACGCCGGGCGACGCCTACACCCTCGTCTACGTCCCCGAGGCCGGGCCGATGGGGCGCCTGGTCGACGCCCTCGGCCGGGCCTTCCACGACCTCGGCATCCTCGCCCTCCCCGGCATCCCGGCCGAGATGCGGGCCGGGGCCTGCGCCGAATACGACTGGACCGAGGTCAAAAAGCTCCTCCGCACCGTCGACGACCGCCAGCGGGCCGTCCTCGACAGCCTCCACGACCTCGCGGGCGGCGGGCGAGCGCCCCGCCTCATCCTCGTCCTCGACGCGCTCGACCGGGCCGGACCCACGCAAGGGCACTTCCTCTGCGAGCTCCAGCGACGGGCCACGATCGTCGGGGCCGTCCGGGGCGTCCCGCAGTCGAAGTCGCTCCGGACCTTCTTCGCCACGTTCGGCCAGATCCCGGTCGCCCCGCTCGAAGACACCCACGTCTCGGCGCTCTTCGAGTACTTCGTCTCGCGCTACCGGATCGCGTGCGCCGACCGGGGCCACTACCGCCGCGAGGTCCTGCGACGGGCCGAGGGCAACCCGGCCATCCTCCGGGCCATGATGCACGACGGCGCCCAGAGCCAGCTCGTGACCAGCCAGGACGTCCGCGACCTCCAGGCCCGCGACGACGCCCCCTTCTTCAACCTCGGCCTCATCTACGTCTTCTTCCTCATCGGCCTCGGCGCGCTCCGCGTGCTCGTGGTCGGCGTCCGCAACACGGACCTCTACATCATCCTGACCCTCGCGACGATCCTGGGCTACCTCGTGTTCAGGGTGTTCCGGCAGTTCTTCATGTTCCAACCCCGGTCCGATCTGAAGTGACCAAGTGATTGAGTGATTACCGTAAGTCCCAGCGTCCGAACGGCCCACACGCTCACCCTCCTCGCCGTGCTGGCCGTGCCGTTTGCCGGCACGGCCAGCGCGCAGAGCTCGTGCCCCGGCGACGGCTGGCGGCTCCGCGCCTGCCTCCGCGCCCGGCACGCGCCGCCTGCGCTCCTCGACGCCGACGCCGCCGCACGTGCCCTCTTCGAGACCGTGGACGTCCGCGTCCGCTACGACTCCACGCTCGTCGCCGCCAGCCTGTCCGTCGAACCCGGACCGCCCGACGCGACCGGCCGCCGGACGGTCAGCGAGCGGTGGGAGGTCGAGGCCGTCCGCTACGTCTCCGGCGTCGGCGGCGCCGAGACGACGGCCCCCGACGCCGACCGCGCGCGCGCCGACGGCTGGACGGTCCACCCCGCCGAGCCGGACGCCGAGGCGCCCACGCTCCACACCGTCGGCACCCCGCTCGCCCCCAGCGCGCTCCCCGCTCCCGTAGACGGTCACCTCGACCTCCACGCCGCCTGGCCCGCCCTCGGCGGCCCGGTCGCCGACAGCGCCCGCGGCGACCTCGCCCGGGGCGCCCTCTACGTCCGCACCGTCTACCCCGCCCACGTCGAGGCCGGACGCGAAGCCAGGGGCGTCGAGTGGCCGGCCTCCGGCGTCGCCGTCTCCGAGGACCTGGCGACCCTCCTCGACTGGCACGATGCCGACCCGCCCAACGACGCCGAGCGCGAGCGCCACGGCCGGGCCGCAGGCGTCCAGGGCAACGCGAACCCGTTCGTCCTCGACCCCGGCCTCGCCCGGCGCGCCTTCCCGCCCCGCCCGTCAAGCGGCGCCCCGCTCAGTTCCGGCGCCCTCTGGATCAACGAGGTCCACGCCACCAACGACGGCCCCGACTCGGGCGAGGGCGTCGAGGTCGCAGGCCCCGCCGGGACCGACCTCCTCGGCCACCGCCTCGTGTTCTACGGCGGCCACGGGGAGCCCTACGACCCGTACGACCCCGACGTCTCGGCCGCGCCCGCGCTCAGCGGCGCGCTCCCCGCCGAGGGCGTCCTCGGGGCCGTCTGGCTCCCCGCCCGCGGTCTCTGGAACCGCTGCAACGGCGTGGCCCTGGTCGACCCCGACGGCCGCGTCTCCCACTTCCTCAGCTACGGCGGCTGCCGGTTCAACGCCGTCGCCGGCCCGGTCCGCACGCTCGCCGCCTTCGACGGAGTCGACGACTCCGCCCACCCCGACTCCCTCCTCTGGAGCCAGCCCGTGCGCGGCCCCGGCTGGCAGCCCGTCCAGGAGTGGACCACGATGCCGGCCGGCTACTCGATCCAGCTCACCGGCGCCGGCACCGGCCTCGCCGACTTCGCCTGGGGCGGCCCCCACCCCGCCACGCCCGGCCGGCTCGGCGACTACCAGGCCGGGGGGACCGCGCGCACCGCCGTCAACCCCGTGTCGGGCTGGCGGGGTGGTGCCCCCGCCCCGCCCGGACTCGCCGCCCCGGCCCACGACGGCGGCCCGAACACCGACGACGAACCCGCCCGCCCGACCGTCGGCTCGGCAGCGGCCGACGCCGCCCCGCTCGACGTCGGGCCGCCCACGCCCAACCCGGTCCGGCAGGGCGGCCCCCTCCGGTTCGCCGTCACCGCCCCGCCCGGTGCCCGCGCCACGGCCGTCGTCCTCGACGCGCTCGGGCGGACCGTCGCTCGCCTCGACCTCGGCGCCGACGCGCACCTCGACCTCGACACGTCCGCGCTCGCCGCCGGCGCTTACACCGTCCGGGTGACGGCCGGCACCGGCGGCGTCACCGCGGTCCGACGGTTCGCCGTCGTCCGCTGAGAGACCGGCCCGCCCCCATGTCCCGTCCCTCACCCGCGAGCCGCCCCGCCCTCCGCACCCGCTTCGTCGTCGCCTGTTTCGTGGCCCTGGCTGGCCCCGTAGCGCCCGCCGACGCCCAGCGCGACGTCTACCCCACCCTGAGGGGCGCCGCGCTCCTGGAGGCCGTTGACGCCGAGTTCTCGCCAGCGACGACCTACCCGTACGACCGCGCCCGCGACTCGCTCTTCGCCCTCTCCGCCCGGCTCTCGCCGTCCGGCGACTCGATCCGGACGCTCTACACCGACCGCGCCCTGTTCCTCCCGCCGGGCGCCGCCCCCCGCGCCGTCGCGTGCGACGGCGACGGCGACGGCCGCCGCTCGACGTGCAACGGCCCACTCAACGTCAACGCCGAGCACGTGTGGCCGCAGTCGCACGGCGCCGGCAGCGGCGACGCCAAGAGCGACGGGCACCACCTGTTCCCGGCCCGCGCCGACGTCAACTCGTCACGGGGCAACCGGCCCTTCGGCCACGTCACGGCGGCCGAGGGCGACCGCTGGTGGCGCGGGACCCGGCGGCTGGAGACGGCCCCGCCCGACCCCGAGGCCTGGGCCACCGTCGAGTTCGACGGGGCCGGCACGCACGGCGACCGCTTCGCGCCGCCGGCCCACCGGCGTGGCGACGTCGCCCGCGCCGTGTTCTACGTCGCCGCCGTCTACCCCGACCGGACCGACGCCGACGCCCAGGCGTGGTTCGAGGGCCAGGTCGCGACCCTCCTCGCGTGGCACGGGGACGACCCCGCCGACGACTGCGAGCGTCGGCGGTCAGACGCCGTCGCCCGCTGGCAGGGGACGCCGAACCCGTTCGTCCTCGACGCCACGCTCGCCGACCGCGCGTTCGGGACCCGCCCGACGGCCGCCGCCCCGCCCGTACCCCCGCCCACTCTTCGGCTCGGTCCGCCCTACCCGAACCCGTCGAGCGGCTCCGCGCGGTTCACGCTCACCCTCCCCGCCGGCACAGAGTCGGGGTCCGTCCGCGCGGTGGTCTACGACGCGCTCGGCCGCGAGGTGGCCGTGGCCCACGACGGGACGGCAGTGGGCCGCGTGATCCTCGCCGTCGACACGACGCGCTTGGCGCCCGGCGCCTACGTCCTCCGCGCCGTCGTCGCCGACGGGGCCGATGCTCAGGTCCGACCGTTCACCGTCGCCCGCTGAGCCCACACCGTGGGGGTTGACCTCCCCCATCCAACCCAAAGACGCCGCCGTCGTCGTTTAAGACGTTTAATACCGTTTAGAACGTTTAGGGGTCGCTATCCCGTTGCGGCCCAACGATATCCGGGACCAAAGGCACAGGTCTACAGGATGAAAGGCACAGGTCTACAGGATGAAAGGCACAGGTCTACAGGATGAAAGGCACAGGTCTACAGGATGAAAGGCACAGGTCTACAGGATGGCCGCCCCGCCCCGCCCAAACCGGCCATTGCAGGCTATGAGCGCCGATTTTGAACCCCCCGCCGGATACAGCCGACCAAAAGGCACAGGTCTACAGGACGAAAGGCACCAGTCTACAGGATGAAGGGCACAGATCTACAGGATGGACCCCGCCCCTATGGGCCGTACGGGTCGATCTTGCCCCGCCCGTCGGTCCACTGCGTCCCTAACCCGTTGCGGCTCCGTCCCCTGGGCGCTAGCCTTCCCACTCGTCTGTCCCCCCGGACCCCTCGTTGGACGCCTCCCTCGAACTCAAAAAGCACGTCGGCGCGATCCACGTGAAGGGGGCGCTCACGCTCCTCCAGCGGAAGGCCGTCAACGCCCTCCTCCTCAACGCCTACCACGAGCTCCCCGACGAGACCGTCAAGGAGCACTCGATCCGGCTGGTCGATCTCGCCGACGCGCTCGGGTACAACTCGAACGACCACGACCTCCTCAAGGACACGATCGAGACGCTCGTCGAGACCAAGGTCCGCTGGAACGTGCTCGACAAGGACGGGCAGGAGGGGTGGGGCGTCTCGGGCCTCCTCGCCTCGGCCGTCACCCGGCCCCGGTCCGGGACGTGCCAGTACGCCTACTCCGTCCACCTCCGCCGGCTCCTCTACAACCCGGCCGTCTACGCCCGGATCAACCTCGCCGTCCAGTCCCGGTTTACGAGCCAGTACGCCCTCGCTCTCTACGAGAACTGCCTCCGGTTCGTCGGCGTCGGCTCGACTGGCTGGCTCCCCGTCGCCGACTGGCGCGGGCTCCTCGGCGTCGGGGCCGACCAGTACCGGGCCTACAAGGCGTTCCGCCAGCACGTCCTCGCCCCGGCCGCCAAGCAGGTGAACGCCGTCGGCCACATCCGCGTCGAGCTCGAGACCCGCCGCGAAGGCCGCAAGATCGCCGAGCTCCGGTTCACCGTCCGTCCCGGCGTCCCGCTCCTCCCGGAGTCGGCGGAGATCGAGGAGGCCGACTCTGTCCCGACCTCAGGCGAGGCCGCAGACGCCCTCCCCGCTCGCCTCGCCGAGTTCGGGCTCACCGCGCGCCAGGTCGAGGAGGCCGCCGCCCTCCCCCCCGACCAGGTCGAGCGGAACCTCCGCTACGTCCGCGGCCAGATCGCGCGCGGTACCAAGGTCGGCCGCCTCGGGGCCTACGCCTACCGGGCCGTCACCGAGGATTGGGCTGGCGCGGACGCCGCCGCCCAGCAGACGCAGACCTCGCTCTTCGACGCCGACGCCCCGGACACGCCGGCCCCAGCCCCCTCCCCCGCCGCGCTCGACGAGGCCGCCCGCCGCGAGGCCGAGGCCCAGACCGACGCCGCTCTCCGCCAGCTCGACGCGCGGATCGACGCCCTCGGCACGCAGGCCCGCCGCGCCCTCGACGCCGAGGCCGTCCGCGCCCTCCGAGAGGGGGGACATCCCGGCTGGCGCGACGTTCAGGAGGCCGCCGAGTTGGGCCAGACCGACGACCTCGGTCCGGCCCTCACCGGCGCGCTCCGCAACGCCCGCCGCGACGCCATGACGGTGTGGCTCAGCCAGGGCGCTGCGGTGTCAAGTGACTGAGTAACCAGTCACTCTGCGCGTACGACCAGCGCCTGGTTGATCTGGACGTGAACGGCAGCCTCGATCTGGATTGTTCGTACTATCTGGTTAGTACAAACACCGCACCCGCATGAGGCTGCTCGATCTCGTGGTCGCTTCGGCAATCACTCTGTGCTCCACCCCGCTCGCTGCGCAAGGGCTCGGGCAGGGAACGCCCGACGCTCCCATCACCGAGTGGGCCACGACCGACCCCGACTCGCTCGGGCTCAGCCTCGCCGTCCTCGACGCCCACCTCGACCTCTGCGAGCGGTCCAAGGCCGACGGGTGCCTCGTCGCCTACCGCGGCCAGGTCGTTCAGGAGTGGTACGGGCCGAACTACGCGCTCCCCCTCGTCTCCGGCGGGCTCGAGCGGTCCATGCGGTCGGTCGGCAAGAGCGTCGCGGCCCTCCTCGCCGGGATGCTCGTCGGCGACGGCGCGCTCTCGGTCGACGACCCGGTCTCGGAGTGGATCCCTGAGTGGGAAGCTGGAGCAGACTCCGCCGTCACCGTCCGCCACCTCCTCACGATGACGGCCGGGCTCCCCCGCGCGTTCGGGTGCCCCGACACCGCGCCCGGCTGCACCGACGACTACACGGCCTACGCCCTCTCGCTCCCGCTCGCCCACTCGCCGGGGGAGCGGATGGTCTACTCGAACGAGGGCGCTCAACTCCTCTCCCCCATCCTGGAGCGGGCGGCGGGGATGCCGCTCCACGAGTACGCCCGGACCCGGCTGTTCGAGCCGCTCGGTTTCGACTCGACGAGCCTCGGGACCGATGCCTCGGGGAACACGAGCACGGTCGGCGGCCCCCGGACCACGCTCCGGGAGGCGGCAGCGCTCGGGCAGCTCGTCGCGAACGGCGGGGTGTGGAACGGCGAGCAGGTCGTCCCGGCCGAGTGGATCGAGGCGGTCCGGCAGCCGAACGAGGCGTACCCGTACTACGGGATGCTGTGGTGGGTGGACGAGGGGACCGGGACGTTCTTCGCGGCCGGCGACCTCGACAACGTCATCGCCGTCTACCCCGACGACGACCTCGTCGTGGTCCGGGCGCAGTTCACGCCGGACCCGAGGGCGGAGGTTCAGTACTTCGGGCCGAGCACGTTCCACCTCCTGCGCGGCGTCGTCGAGAACCGGCTCCAACCGCAGCAGGAGTAGCGGGGCAGGTCAAGCCGAACAGCGTGGGCTGAATCGCTGCTGTGGCCGGAGCGGAGCATCGGGCCGGTCGGGTTATGCCCGAGCAGCGGCGGCATCCTGATTTCGTGCCGCTCGCTTGTTACGCCCGATGCGGTTGAGGGCTCACCCTTTCGGCAGCCCGTCGAGGTAGCCCGGCGGCAGCTTCGCCTCGTACCCCGCCTCCTTCAGGAGCGTGTTCACGATCTCGCTCATGTCCGCCCCCCGCGGGTCCGCCCCGCCCGCCGCGGCCGTCTTGAGCCCGAGCGCGACGCCGGGCTCGAGGTACGCCGAGAGCTTCTTGGCGACGCCCCCCTTGTACAGGTAGAACCCCCGGCCGAGCGAGTTGCCCCGGTTCGGGGGGGCCTGCTTTGCTGTCGCCTTCTTCGCCCCGCCCTTCTTCCGGCGTGGGGCGCTCTGCTTCGGCGCGGGGTCAGCGGCCGGCTTCGCCGCCGGCTTCTTCGGGGCGGTCCCGAACAGCTTCGCGGCGGCGGCCTTCGTCGTGGACTCTCCCATCGGTCGGTTCGGTTAAGCAGGGTGGACGTCGGAGGCCGGGACGACCCCGGCCGAGGCGAGCAGGTCGTAGACGGCGGCGTAGTCCTGGCCCGCCCGGTTCCGCCGGTCGTGCTCCTGGATCACGCGGCCGAGCCCGAACGCGCGCGAGAGCGCGGCCGAGCTCCGAATCGGCGGCAACAGGTCGCCGTCGGGGAAGTGGCCGAAGCCCGAGAGCGCGTCCAGAAGCTCGGCCGTCTCCCGCTTCCGGCCGTCGGCCACCGTCGGGAGGTAGAGCACGCGGGGCGCCTCGCCCAGCGCCTCCTCGGCCTGGTCCATCAGGTTCCGCAACCGCTGGACCCCCCGGATCGACGTCGAGGTCAGCGAGACCGGGCAGACGACGACGTCGGCCGCCGCGATCACGTTGACGACCAGGAGGCCCACGCCGGGGGCGCCGTCGACGATGGCGAGGTCGTGGCCGCCCGCGTTCCGCACCTTCCGCACGTGGCGCTGGAGCCGCTTCGGGTTCGGCTCCTCGTTCAGCTGCGACTCGACGAGCATCAGCCCGTCGTCGCCCGCGAGCACGTCGAGCCGGCCCGACCCCGGCCCCAGCGCGCCGGGCTCCCGCGCCGTCGCCGTCGCCTCGCGCCAGCTCGCCCCGCCCGTGAGCAGGTCGCTCAGCCCGGCCTCGGGGGCGCCGCCGGGGAAGAGCTGCTCCGTCGCCGAGCCCTGGGGGTCGGCGTCGATGAGGAGCACGTCGAGCCCGCGGAGCGCGGCCTCGGCCGCCAGCGTCACGGCCGTCGTCGTCTTGCCGACGCCGCCCTTCTGGTTCATGATCGAGACGACTCGCATCGGGTCCGGGGGATGAGAAGGTGCGCCAGCCGACCGGCGGCGGGTCGCTCCCTGTAAAGTGACTGAGTGACAAGCTACGAACCGCCCGAGTGATCAAGTGATTGAGTGATCGAAAACCACCGCCGGGAGCAGTCAGCCACCGGCGCCGATGGGGGACGAGCGGCCCTCACCCGCTGACTGCCTCAGAGAGGGGCCTCCGTCCGCTCCTGTTGCGCGCCGACGCCGATCAGGTGTCCGAGTGCCGACCCGGCTCCCCCCGCGCTCAGAGCGACGCTGAGAGCGCCGGCCCAATCGGTCTCCAGGCAGCGCCCCCTCGCACGCACGCGGGAGTGTCTCCCCCCCCGAGACGGCTGAAAGGCCTCCGCTCGCGCCGCCGCCCCGCCCGACGCTCCGCGCCGGGCAGCCCCGCGCCCGCTCGGTGGTGCCCCGGCAGCGGACCCCACCCCGCCCGCCGCGCGGACGCCCCCGCCCGGCGCCCACTCGTCGTGCAGGAGGGGACTCAGCTCGGCTGGATGCCGCAAACGGGACCTCCACATCGGAGCCGAAATAAGGTGTCGCTGCGCTCCCGTAGCGGGTCCCAGCGGGCACACCCAAGATGGGTCGGCACGCGCGCAGGCGCGCTCTCCGCCCCGCGCAAGGCCAAGGCAAGCGCCGCGAGCGGCGGCCTTGCGCGGGGCTCCGGCCTCCCGAATGCGGCAGGTATGCCCGCCGGGCCGCCGGCTTGCCGGTGCCGTCATCATCGTCTCGTGCTCTTCCCCCCGTTGCCGTGTCCTCCGTCGTCTCTGCCCGTTCCCTTCTGTCCTCTGCGCCTCTCGTAGGCGTCTCCGGGTCCCGTGCCCCCGGTCCCGTGTGCCTGTCGGCCCTGGCCCGTCTCCTGCCCCTAGCGGGCGGCCCCGTCGTCGTCGGGTGCGCGGCCGGCATCGATGCGGCCGTGCGTCGCGCCGTGCCGTCGGCCTCCGTCGTCTCCGCCTCGGCGTTCGGCACGGGGCGCGGCGCGCTCGCGGCCCGGTCGGTCGCCGTCGTGCGTCGGGTCGCGGCGGCCGGCGTATCGGGCGGGCCGCCGCCCGTGTGGGTCTCGCTGCCGGGGCGGGCGTGCCCGGTCGGTCTCGCTCCGTCGCCCTCGGCCTCAGCGTGCTTCTCCGGGCGCGGCTCGGGGTCGTGGGCGTCGCTCGCGCTGGCGGTCGGGCTAGGCGTGCCAGCCGTCGTGTTCCTGCCGCCGTCGGTCGCGGCCCCGGCGGGCTGGGCCTTCCAGCCGCTCGGGCGGTTCGCGGGCGGCTCGTTCTGGATGGTCCCGGCCGGCGGGGCGTCGCCGTCGCTGTTCGGGTCGGCCGCCGTCTAGGCCGGTTTGCGCCCTGGCTGCGGGCCGCTCTGCTGTGAAGTTATCGCGGCCTAAGTCGTTCGTTTTCACTTGACTAAGTGGCAAACAAAGCAGTATTATTCAAGCACAAAGACGGCCCGCCTGGCTCCTAACCCGGCTGCCGTCTCCGGTCTCAACATCCTCCTCTCGCCATGCCCCGCGCCCGCCAAGCGTCCGTCTACGTCATCCGGCTACGCCGCCCCCTGTGCCACGCCCGGCACTACGTCGGCTGGACCGTCGATCTGCCCCGCCGCGTCCGCCAGCACCTCACCGGCCAGGGCTCCCACCTCCTCAACGCCGCCAATGCCTACGGCATCGGGTGGGACGTCGTCCAGGTCATCCGGTGCGCCTCGTGCACCGAGGCCCAGCGCCTTGAACAGCACATCAAGCGCTCCCACGTGACCCGCTGGTGCCCCATCGAGCGCCGCCAGGCCGGCGTCTCGGTCGTCTCGTTCCGCGCCGGTCGCACCGCCGACACGCGCCGCAGCATCGACGCCGCGCTCGCGTCGGTCCCGCCCGAGGTCCGCACCCTCACGTCCGGCGCCGTCGAGCCCCGCGCCGTCCCGTTCGCCTTCCGCGACTTCGACCCCGCCCGCGCCGCCGCGCTCGCTCGTCACGCCGCGCCGTCGGTCTGGCGGTCCACCGCCCGCGCCGCCTAGCGCGGCACCCCCACCCCGCCCGGCCGGGCTTCCTAACCCGGCCGGGCGGTCCGTCTCGACATCACACCGCCCCCAGCCATGCCCCGCACCAAGCCCACCCCCGCCCAGATCGAGAAGGCCCAGGCCCGCCGAGAGGAGGCCGCCGCCACCCTCGCCCAGGGCGTCGAGCACGTCGCCCACGACCCGGCCGCGCTCGCGGCGCACCTCCAGTTCTGCGCCCTCTTCCGGTCCTACTCGTTCCGTAACACCCTGCTGCTGGCGGAGCAGGCCCGCGCGCGCGGCACGTCCGCGTCGTTCTTCAAGGGCTACCGCGCCTGGCAGCAGCACGGCCGCCAAGTCCAGAAGGGCGAGCACGGATACATGCTGTTCGCTCCCATCGTCCGCAAGCTTACCGGCGAGAAGGCCCGCGAGGCGAAGGTGCCTGAGGGCACGCGCGCCGTCGTCGGCTACCGCGTGGCGACGGTGTTCGACATCGACCAGACGGCCGTGATCGAGGGGCAGGAGGACCGCGCGCCCGTCTACGTCTCGCCCATCCCGCAGCTCGAAGGCGACGACTTCGCCGACCTTCGGGCCGACCTCGAAGCCGTGGCCCGCTCTCTCGGCTACACCGTCGGCACCTTTGCAGCCCGCGACCGGCGGGCCGGCGGCTTCTGCGATCCGGCCCTCCGCCGGATCGGCGTCAAGGCGGCTCCGGCCAATCAGCAAGCGGCCGTGCTTGCGCACGAGTTGGCGCACGCCCTCGCCCACACCGGCCCCGAGGCCGCCGACATCCCCAAGAACGTCCGCGAGGTCCAGGCCGAGGGCGCCGCCTACCTCGCCTGCTACGCGCTCGGGCTCGACACGTCGGCCGCGACGCTCCCCTACCTCCGCACCTGGACCGCCGAGGCCGAGAGCGAGGACGAGCGCCGCGACCTCATCACCGCTCAGCTCGGCGCCATCGACCGGATCGGGTGGCGACTGGTCGAGCTGGTGGAGGCCGCCCGCGAGGGGACGGTGACCGCCGAGTCCGCCCGCCCCGCCCTCGAAGCGCCCGAGGCCGACAGCGTCAGCGCGAAGCCGCGCGCCCTCGCCGCCTGACCAAAATCCCGGCCGGGCGCAGGGTGCCCGGTCGCATCCCCGCCGACCCATGCCCGCGCCCCACCCCGCCCCGTTCGAGCGGATCGGCCGCGCCGGCGACCTCGGCACCGCCGCCGCACTCCACCTGTCCGCCTCGGGCGAGGCATCGACGATGCTCCGGATCACCTCGGCCCTCGACCACTTCGAGACGTCCCCCCTCGACCGGAACCGGCTCGCCTTCGCCGCCCGGTTCTACCTCGACCGTCGGGGCCACGCCTGGCGTCTCGTCCGGGGGCGGTCCCGCTGGCGACCGAACGAGCCGCCCGAGCCCGGAGAGTTCACCTCGCTCGACTCGGCGCTCCACACGCTCCGCCACCTCCGGGGCTGGTACCGGGAGCCCCAGCAGACCCGCGCGTCGAATCGGCTGGCGCACCTCGCCCGCTGGCGGATCGTCCGGGCGACGGCTGAGCAGGACGGCGAGACCGTCGAGCGGTTCGACGTAGTCGAGTTGGCGACGCTCCCTGAGACGGGGCCGGAGGTCTACCCGCCGTCACTGCTCCGGCCGTACAGCCTCGACGGCTGGGCGCTGGACGACTGGACGGCCGCCGCGCACGTCGAGGAAGCACGGAGCCGCGCGAGCGCCGAGCGGTGGGAGACCGCCCGCCGCCGCGAGTTCGTCCACGGCGCCCACGACTGGACCGACCGCGACGGGCTGTTGAAGATCGTCCGGCCGTCCCGCGTGACGCTGACAGCGAGCGCGCACTACGCTGAGCGCGCCGGCCGCTGGCGGCGCGTCGAGAGTCCGGCCGAGGTCTGGCGCGACCGGGACACCGTCGAGGTCGTGCTGCGGCTGAACGACCCGCGCCTGGCCGTCGCCGTCTACAAGCAGCGCGGCCGTGTCGAGACGTTCCACCAGCGGCGCGCGTGCCGCGTCTGGTACGGCTACGACTCCGTCCTCGACGACGGCGCCAAGCACCGCGCCGTGCGGGCACCCGCCCAGCAGGCCGCCGCGATCCGGGCGCTCCTCGACCGCGCCCGCCTCGACCTCGCCGGCGACGTCCAGGCGGAGTGTGACCGGAAGCGCCGTCACGCCGCCGAGCGCCGGGCCGTAGCCGCCGCACCCGATCCGTCCCGAGTTCGCCAGCTCGCGCTGTTCGGCTGACCGAGAGGGGAGAGGGGCAACCGTCCGACACGCGCCGAGCCCGAAGGGCAATTCGGCGCTCCTCCCCAGGGGCGCACAGGCTGCGCCCCTGGGTGGGCTGCGCTGGCCTCCGGCTCCTCACGCCGGCCGCTGCGCGGTGGTCGCAGGGGAGGGGGGCGGGGCGGCGGCGGTCTCCACAAGCAACCCACCGTGCTCGGGCCGTCAAGGTGATCCACCGGCCGTCCTCGCCATGCTCGCTTCGCAGGCTCCGCTGCGCGTGGCTCCGGGCGCCCGGCGGCTCCACCTGGACGGCCCTGCGCGCGGTGGGGCGGGGGAGGGGTCCGCCGTCGGCGGGCCGGGCTTCGGCTCGTCTGTCTCTCCTTCCGGTGCCGTCATGTCCGCGTCTCTCCTCTCTCGTCCGGTCGTCCAGCGGGTCCTCAGCACGCTCGGGCCGCTCGTCCTCTACGCGGCCCTGGCCGTCTTCTTCGGCTGGCAGTCCGTCGGGTTCGGCTGGTCCTCGGCCGGGTGCTTCGTCTGCGGCTGGCTCTCGCTGTTCTTCCTCACCATCGTCGGCCAGGAAGTCCGCTGGTGCCTCACCGGGCAGTGCCTCACCGGGCGTCTCTAACGGGCCGGGTCCTGCTGGCAGGCGGGACCGAGCCGCCGACGCTGGACAGGTGGCGCGGGTCCCCCGGACGTCCGGCACCTACTCCTCGAGCGCGACGACGTGGACCACGGCCCCCTCAGCGTCCAGCACCTCGACGCGCGGTGCCCCCGACTCGCCCACCGTCGCCCTGATCCGCTCCCGCGCCTGGCCGTCGTTGAGCCCGAGGTACGCCGTCCCGTCCACCGACCCGATCACGATCCGGTTCGACCAGTCCCGCCCGTAGCGGCCGTTCTCGCGGAACCACTCGGCCGCCCGCTCTCGCTCGGCCGCGTCGCCCGTCTTCGCCATCTCGCCCATCGCCAACCGCGTCTGCCCGTCCTCGGGCGTGCTCGGCGCCCGGTCGATGAACCGGAGCCCGCCGACCCGGCTCGTCTGCTCGCCGCCCTCCCAGGTCTCGGCGTAGGACAGGTTGACGGCCTGGTCGTTGCCCCGAGCGTCGAAGGCGAGGTGCCCCGAGTGCGTCAGCACGCCGTCCTCGACGCGGCTCCCGTACGTGAGCCCGCCCATCTCGTCGCCCGAGCCGTCGTAGAAGATCAACCCGGACCGACCCTTCTTCGGCCCGTACTCGCGCCCCCCGGAGATCACGCCCGGCATCCGGGCCTCGTTCGAGACCACGAGCGACAGGCTCCCGTCGGGCTTTCGGACGTTGATCCGCTCGACGTCGATCTCGTCGAACGACGCCCGCCGCTCGGACGTGGCCGCCAGCGCGACGACGGCGATCAGGAGGAGGGTCGAGACGGTGGCGTAGAGGGTGAGCATTCGGACGCGGGAGGCAAATGGGTCGAGGGTCATGGACCTGTTCAGAGCGGTCAAACGGAGATCCGCCTACGGGAAAAGCGTGTCCAGAGTTGGCCGCAGCCAGAGCCGGGGGCGTTCTCGCCGGGCGCACCTCTCGTGGGCACGGCCCGCCACACCGCGAAGCGTCGGCGCAGCCAGCCTCCCCCGCGCGCCGACAGGCGGCGCTCCCCGGCTAACCCCCCGCCGGCTGCCGCCGGCCGGCCCCCCAGCCGCGCCGTCGGCCTCGCCCCCGCTCATTGGGGGGCCTCCACCTCTAGCGAGGCCCCGGCTCCTCCCGGCTCGGTCGTCCGCTCCTCGTCCACGTCCGGCTCTGGTCGGTCGCCGGTCCGTGCGGACGGGCCGCCCGCCCCGCTCCCTCCCGGCGCCTCCCGTTCCCGCTCCGCTCCCGCCCCGCCCGGCTCCGCCTCCGTGCTGAGGCACACCCCGGCCGCCGCGCCGGCAGAGCCGGCCCCGCGTCCGCCCCTGACGGGGACCCAGGCCGTTCGCCCACGCCGCTGATCGCGCCGTCGGCTCGACGGCCGAGGCAGGAGGCGCCCAAAGCCGCGCCACCCGCGAAGGCGGACCGCTGACGCGGGGCCGGCGAGCCGGCATCGTGCGGTTACCGCCGCGGTCTCGGGTTTGCGCCCGGGGGCTCTGCCAATCAATGCGCGCCGGCCTGCGGCCTCTCCGGGCTACGGCAAGGGTCGCTTCGCTCCGTGCTCCCCTCCGCACGTCGCTTGGGCCGACGAGCGGCCCTGCACGCCGTTTGTGCGGGTCCGCGCGGCCCTGGCCTCCGCCCTTCGCGCGCCAATACGGGGCTTTCAGCCCCCGGGCGCTGTGGCCGTCGGTCACACGAGGGGGCTGCCCACGAACCGCCCAATACCATGTCCCTCTCCATCCGCTTCGAGCCCCTGGGGCACACCGGCTACGTCGTCACCGACTGCGACCGCCCCGCCCGTACGCTCGTCGTAACCCGCGACACCCACCCCACCACCTGCGCGGCGCTCGGCGAACTCGACGCCCGCCTGTCCTCGGTCACGCCGGGCCGCGAGGCCGCGTTGCTCGCCGTCGTCGCCCGCGCCTGGGCCACCCGCGACGCGGCCCGGTCCCCGCTCTGGGCCGGCTGCGATCCCGTCGCTGCCCGCTAGGTCGCCCTTCCCGCTGCTAGCCTACCCCCCGCGAAAGCGGGGGGCGTAGCCAGCGGAGCCAATCGCGTTTTTGGACGCCTGGCTTACTTTTTTGCTTGGTATTGTGCTTCTGTCGTGCTATTTTACTTGTGTCTGAGGACGGCTCCTAACCGCCCCGCGACACCGTCTCAACATCCCTGCTCCCCGCCATGCCTGCACGTGCCACGCCGCCCGTCCTCGCCTTCGCCCTCTGGCCCCTCGTCAGAGCCTGCCCCGGACCCCGGTCCGGGGGCCAGCCCCACCCCGACGCCGCCGACCCCTGGGGCGAGGACCACGCGGCCGACCTGCTCACCGACTACGAGCCCGAGGAGGTCGGGCCGTTCCTCACCGTCACCGCGTCCGCTCCGGGGGCCGTCGGCCGCCCCAGCGGGACGTGCCGCGTCGTGTTCGCCGGGGACGCCACCGAGGCGCTTCTAGGGTACGCCGCCCGCGTCGCCCGCGACACCGGCCACCCGCCGTTTGAGGGGTCCGCCGTCGAGCAGGCCCGCGAGGCGTTCGGCGTCGCCGTGGACGAGCTCACCCACGAGTTCGGCGCCGAGGCCGTCCGCGAGTGGGAGTACCCCGACCCCGACACCTGGCGGAACGCCCGCCGGATGCCGGAGAGCACGCGGGCCGCCCTGCGGACGTCGGCCGAGGCCGAGGCGCACCGGGTCGAAGCCGAAGCGCTCGACGCCCACCTCTGCGAAGCGCTCGGCATCACCAACGACGGTCCTGACGCCGCAGCGCCCGCCCCGCTCCCTCTCGCCGCCTAGCGGGGCGAGCCATCCCCAACATTCGGCCGGGCGCCTAACCCGGCCGGGCGTCTCCTCAGCATCCCCAGCCATGACCACCGCCCTCCGCCTCCCTTCCGGCCCCCAGCCGGTTCCGCCCACCGCCGCCCGGCCGTCTGACCCGTTCCCCGAGCGAATCACGTCGGGGTGCGACAAGACCGCCCGCGCCCTCCGCGCCCACGCCGCCAGCGCCCGTGTCCAGATGGAGCGGGCCGAGCGCCAGGTTGAGACCAACACCGACCGCGACAGCCCGCCCCGCCCCAGCGGGGACCCGACGCAGCGCAGCCGCGCGGCCCTTGCCGCCGAGCGATACCGTGCCGCCGCCCGTACCGCCCGCGCGTTTGAGCGCTTGGCCGGGCTTCACGAGCGCCGCGAGATGCCGTCCCCGCTCTTCACCGTCCGCACGCGCCGCCACGTCCGCGCCCTGCTCTCGTGCGACACCTACGGGCAGGACACCGCCGCCGCCCTAAAGACGGCGCTCCGCTGGACGCTCGGGCTCCCCATGTCGCGCGCACGCGGGTTCAGCATCATGCGCGCGTGCTTCGAGCGCCTGGGGCTTCTGGCGCCCGTCGTGCTCCCGCTCGCCGTGGCCCAGGCCCTCCGCTCAGCCGAGGCGAACGGGGAGGATGCTTCAGCGCCGGCCGCGCTGGCGTCCGAAGCCACACGCACGGCCGAGGAGGACCGCCCCGCGACGGTCGAGGCGTACGCCGAGAGGGCGACCGCCCGCGCCGCCGTCGGCTGGATCGGCCACGTCACGCAGTTCCACGGGATCGACTTTGCCGAGGCGTTCAATCTCGGCCTGAGCGTCCGCGCCGCCGTCGAGGCCGCGCGCGACTGGATCACCGGGGCCGTCGTGTTCGGCCCGCTCCCGTTCGCGTGGGGACAGGAGGACGGCACCGGGCGCCCGTTCCGCCGCGACGAGGCCGGGCGGCTCCGCTCCGGCCGCGCTGACGGAGACGACCCGGCGCCCACCGACACCCCGCCCACCACCCCGCCCGGTGGGGGAGAGCCCGGCGAGAGCAGGGAGCAGGAGAGCCAGCCCGCGCCCGCCGTACCGCCCGCCGTGTCGGATCGTGACCGGCAGCAGGCCGACCGGCTCGACGCCCAGGCCACGACCGCCGAGGCAAAGGCCGAACATCAGCGGGGCCTCTACGCCGGAATGACCCCGAAGGGACGGCGCAGCCAACCTCACGCGCCGCCGCGCCCAGCACCGCGCCGCCGGCACGAAGGAGGCCGAGCGCCTGACGATCTACGCGACCGCACTCCGGGCCGTCGCCACCGCGCTCCGCGCCGGAACGTGCCCGCCCGCCCTCGCCGGCGTCTCTACCCGGTCCCACGTCGAACGCCTGGTCGGCGTCCCCAGCGGCCCCGAGTCCCGCCCGACCGTGCCCCGCTTCCCAGGCACCGAGCCGTGCCCGACCGAGTGGGGAGAGGCCAGCCGGCAGAAGAGCCTTCGCGCGCTCGCCCGCATGGGCATCGAGGACGCGGGGCAGTTCGAGGCCGCCGTCGCCGCGCTCGCCCGGCTCATGGACGGCCACGACGACCCCGAGGCCGCCGCTCGCCAGCGCGAGGCCGAGGTCGAGCGGATGGTGGAGGCCGCGCGCCTGTCCGGCATCCCCGATTATTTCCGAACGCCCCGCACCCTCGCCGAGCAGATGATCGACGCCGCCGGGCTGTACGGCACGGGTCGAGATGTCCGCGTCTTGGAGCCGTCGGCCGGCGACGGCGCCATCCTCGACGTCCTCCGCGAGCGCCACCCCGAGGCCCGCGTCGAGGCCGTCGAGCCTAGTCACACGCTCCGCCAGATTATCGAGGCCAAAGGCCACGCCGCGTCCTTCGGACGCCCGTTCGAGCACTTCGAGCCGAGCGCGCCCTACGACGCCGTGGTCATGAATCCTCCCTTTGGCCGGGGTGGCATTCGGGCAATGGACCACGTCGAGCGGGCGGCCTCGATGCTCGCCCCGGGCGGTCGGCTTGTGGCCGTCGTCCCCGAGTCGTGCCACTTCCGCCGCGAGGGCCGCTACCGTGCCTTCCGCGCGTTCGTGGAAGACCGGGGAGGCTACTGGATCGACCTCCCCGCCGACGCCTTCCGGGAGTCCGGCACCGGCGTCAAGACCAGGCTCGTGGTCCTGGACGGGGTCGGGTAGGCGCCGGACCTCGCGGGTACGGCTGCGTTACGTTCCCGCTCGCCGTGAGCTCCGACGGGCACTTCGGGACGGCTCTGGTGGGCGCCCCGCCCGTCCCGCTCCCACCCGCAGCCCATGACCTCTTCGCTCCGGGTGGGGTCGCCGGTCCACGCCGGCGATCCCATCCCTATCGAAGGCGCTCGCCTCCTCCTCAACGGGCCGACGATCCGCGCCCTCGTCGTCTACGAGGAGCCGACACCGGCCGAGGTCGAGGCCGTCGAGACCGGCCCGGTCGAGCTCGGGGTCTACCACGCCGACGGGGTGGCCGCCGTCGCGTTCCGGGTGGGGGAGCCCGGGACCCCCGGCCGCATCGAGACTCACGCCCCGCTCGTCCTCCTCGACGGGGCCGCCCACGTGAACGGGGTCACAGGCGGACCGTGCTCCCAAGCGCGGTCGCTGACCCTCGCGCTCTGCCAGGCCGAGGGCACCGTCGTCCGCGCCGTCCGGTCCCTCGCCGTTCCGGCCGAGGTCGTCGAGGCCGCCCGCCGTGCAGTCCGTGCGCAGGCGGCGCGCTTCGGCTGCGCGGCCGACGCCCGTCGTGCCCACCGATCCGCCCTCCGCCGTTCCACCGTCTGCGACCTGATGCGCGGGGCCGTCGCCCGCGTCCGCATCGAGGGTTGACCGGCTGGCGGTAGGGAGCGCTACCCTGTGGCGCCCCTGCGTTTCCTCTCCATGCCCGCCCTGACCCCCGCCCGCGACCTCGACCTCCTCGACCACATCGAGCGGCGGATGCCCGGCACGAAGGGGGCCGGCTGGCGCGTCGTCGTCGAGCACGGGGGCCGGGCCTTCGAGCGCAACTTCCCCGACCGGGGCGACGGGGTCGAAGCGCTCCGCCGGGCCGTCGCGTGGCGCGACGAGACGATCAACGCGATCAACACCCAGCAGGGCCGGCTCCGATCCGCCGGGAGCGACGGCCCCTCCACCGGCGTCGGCATCATCAACACGAGCACCAAGGGCGTGACCTACCGCGTGGCCGTGGCCTACCTCCCCGCCGTGGACGGCGGCAAGCCCCGCCGCCGCGTCCGCTCCATCGACAAGTACGGGTACGAGGAGGCCCTCCGCCAGTGCGCCCAGATCCGGTTCGACTTCATGCGCGAGCACGTCGGCGACGCCTACCCCTACGACTCCGTCGAGGAGCTCGTGGCCGACGTGCTCGCGGCCCAAGCCGTCCCCACGTCGTCGGACTGAGCGCGCCGCTTGGGAACCGCCTGCCGCCCGCCGTACTTTGCCACCTGCATGGCTGGCGACCGCGCGGGGGCGACCCGAGAGCTCCGGGACCCGCCGCCGCTTAGGACCCCGCCGCCGCACGTCGGCCGACGACGGCGGAGGGGGCGGTTCCGCGCACGAGCCAGTGATGTTGAGACCGCGCGGCGTGCCTTCGGGTGCGCCGCGCGTTTTTTATGGCCGCCGGTGGGGTAGGGGAGAGCCGATCGAGGGCTGCGAGGTAACTGTTTCTGCTTGCTTTAGTGCAAACAATGTCGTACTTTGACAGCACAAGATCGGTCCGGGATTCCTAACCCGAGCCGCCCGCTCCGTCTCAACGTCCCCGCGCCCGACCGGCGCGCACCGCCATGTCCCACGCCCCCTCTCCGGCCGTCCCAGCCGCGACCGACACCCTCGCGCTCCGCCTGTTCGGAGCCCCCGCGCTCCCGACGCCGCCCCCGCTCACCGACCAGGCCGCCCGGTGGGCCGATCACGTCCTCGCGACCGAGTCCCTTCCGCCGGCCTACGTCGTCCGCAAGGCACTCGACGCCGTCGCCTTCTCGCTCGCCAACGGCCTCCGCGAGCTCTCGGTCCCGTCCAAGCTCGTCGGCACGTCGCGCCACCCGCACGCCGTCGAGGCCCTGACGCTGGGCGACCGGCGCCCCATCGAGGCCCGCCCCCGGCTCACGGTCCCGCACCCCGCCCGCCACGGCGGGGCAGGGCTGGCGGTCTACGCCGTCCGGTCCGACCGCTCGCTCCAGCCCGTCGGCCGCGTCCAGCCCAAGCACGCCGCCTGGCTCACCCCGCTCCTTCGGGCCGGCGCCGCCGTCCACCTCCTGCGCGTCACCGGGCTCGGCCGCCGCGCTCAGGGTCTCCCGACCACGCTCGGCGTCAACGTCCGCGTCGTCGTCTGGCCCGCCCTCGACGCCCGCCCCTGCACGGCCGCCGAGCCGCCCGTCGGCTACGAGACAGATGGGGGAGGGGAGAGGACCCCCGCCCTCGCGGTCCGCCTCTGGCGCGACGCCGACGGCACGGCCCGCATGACCGCCGTAGGCGACGGCGAAGCCAATTGCCCCCACGTCGTCCGGCATTCGCCCTCCGGCCCCGAATGGGGCTACGGCGGGAGCGGTCCCGCCGACTGTGCCCGCTCGGTCCTCCTCACGCTCACTGACGAGGCCACGGCCGACCGCCACTACCAGAACTTCAAGGCCGAGGTCATCGCCCTGCTCCCCGAGCACGGCGCCGTCATCCAGCGCACCGTTGTGCTCGCCTGGCTGGCAGGCCGCACCGAGGCCGTCACCCAGCGCGCAGCGTAATGCCGACCCAGACCCACACGCGCGCCCTCGCGCTCCGGCTCTTCGACGAGCTGGGGCGCGAGGTCCTCGGCGCCTCCCTCGCCGACCGCGGCTGGACCTTCGGGTTCGACCGCGCCCGCCGACGTCTCGGCGTCTGCCGACCCCGCGACAAGCGCATTACCCTGTCCACCCACCTCTCGCGCACGCTCCCCGAGGCGGAGGTCGAGGACACCGTCCGCCACGAAGTCGCCCACGCCCTCGACCACGAGCTGCATCCGGACCGCCGCGGCCGACGCGCCCACGACCGGACCTGGAAGGCGCTCGCCCGACGCTGCGGGGCGAAGCCCGAGCGGTGCTTCGACGGCGACGTCCCCGACGACCCGGCCGCGCCCTACGCCGCCGTCTGCCCATCTTGCGGCGGCTCCCACGACCTCTACCGCCAGCCCGTCCGCGCCCACCTCTGCCCGACGTGCTCGCGGCCGAGCCGACCGGCCTACCTCCGCGTCACGCACCGGCCGACCGGCCGCGTCGTCTGGCGGGGCGGGGCGGAGTGCGGCCCCTACGGCGGCACCGCCGGCGTCACGGCCACGTGCCCCCGCTGCGGCCACACCGTCCGCCGCGCCCGCCGTCCCAAGCGGGCGACGGCCTGCCTGTCGTGCTGCGACCGCCACGCAGGCGGGCGTTACGACGAGCGGTTCCACCTCCGCTTCAAGCGCCTGGGACCGCGATCCCCAGCCACAGGGTACGAGCCGACTCTGTCGCGGCTCGACCCTTGATCCGTGCCCGACGACCTCACCTCCGTCCCCGGCATCGGCCCCGCCCTCGCCGTCCGCGTCCGCGACGCGCTCGGCGTGGACTCCCTCGACGCCCTCCGCGAGGCGGCCGAGACCGGCCGGCTCTCGACCGTCCCCGGCGTCGGCCACAAGACGGCTGAGGCCGTCCTCGACCACCTCGGCGGCGAGCGGTCCGACGACAACCTCGTCGCCCCGCCGTCGGTCGCCGAGCTCCTCGACGTCGACCGCGAGTACCGTGAGCGCGCCGACGCCGGAAACCTCCACACGATCGCCCCGCGCCGGAACAACCCCGAGGGGGGGCCTGGCTCCCGATCCTGAACACGCGCCGGGGCCGCCGCCGTTACACGGCGCTCTACTCGAACACCGACCGCGCCCACGACCTCGGGACGACCGACGACTGGGTCGTGATCTACCAAGACGCCCCCGACCTCGGCCGCCAGTGGACCGTCGTCACGGCGCGCTCCGGCAACCTCGACGGCCGCCGCGTCGTCCGGGGCCGCGAGCGCGAGACCCGCGGGCACTACGGGTTGTCGTAGCGGTCCGCGTGCCGGACCTCGTGAGACCCGGAACCGGAAACTGGTGGCGGCTCGGACCCTCGCCGGTCTCGGCGGCTGGGCTACTTGATCAGGCGGGGGTCGATAGGGACCGGCTCGGGCGGGCCGACGATGACCTCGCCGAACGCGGGGTGGGCCGGGTTGAGGACGACGTTCGTGTGGTGGGGGAGGAGCACCGACGGGAGCCGGAGCACGACGGACCGGCCCTCGCGGACCCACGCGTCCCCGAGCGCCTGAGTCGACCGCGACGGCGGCGACGAGCGCCAGTCGGACGGGAGGTCTCCCTCGGCGACCGTCTCGACGAGGGCGTCCGGGATCTCGACGCGGAAGCCGACCCGGCCGAGGAGCGCCCGGTACGACGGGAGGTGGACGGCCACCTCGAGGACCGCGAGCGCGAGCGAGTCGGCCGCGTAGACGGCGGCGGTCCCGGGGCCGTTGAACCGGCCGCCCCTGAGCCGGGCGCCCTCGCCGTCGAAGGCGGAGCGGGCGTACCGCTCGGGGACGACGCGCCAGGCGACCACCGTCAGGCGAGGACGCCGTGGTCGATCCGGTGGAGGAGGGCCTCGACCTCGCGGGCGCCGGGGTCGGTCCGGGCGTAGTCGAGTGGGGTGGCCCCGCCGAGCCCCCACTGGGGGAGGTGGAACCACCGCCGGGCGTCGGCCTCGGCCGCCCCCCGGTCGCCGTCACGGCCGGTGAACGTCTCGACGGCCCGCTCGAAGAGCCGGGCGAGCCGGTAGAGCCGGTCGGACTCCGCCGGGCCGAGCCGGCCGGCCCGGCGCCGGCGGGCGAGCGTGCGCGTAGAGGCCCCGGCGGCCTCGGCGAGCTGGGCCGGGGAGAGCCCGAGCCGGTCAGCGAGCCGGTCGGCGGCGGCGGGGGAGAGCCCGCGCTCGACGCGGGCGACGGCGTCGGCCGCGGTCCGGGGGCGGAGGCCGAGGGACCAGCCGTGGGGGGCAATCGGGGTCATGGCGCCAGGTGGCGTGGAGGGACGGCCAGGTGGCAAGGTACGTCCGGTGGCGTTCGAGGGTTGCCCCCCGTGAGGGGACCGTCTACGGGATCGGAGTCAAGCGTCGAGAACGGTGTGGAGGGGTCCAATGACCGTCCAGACGCCGGAAACGGAAACCCAACTCCCGTCGGAGGGCGCCGACGGGCCGCGTGACGCTGAGGAGCTTTGTTCAGGGACCGGGCGTCAACGGCCGACAACCGGCGTTGACTACGCCGGAACCCGAAGCCCTCCGCTGAAACCGTGGCCTCCGTCCTAGACAAGCACATCGAAGCGACCCCCGGCGTCTGCGGGGGGAAGCCCCGGATCGCCGGCCGCCGGATCACGGTCCAGAACGTGGCCCTGTGGCACGAGCGGGAGGGGAAGACGGTCGACGAGATCGCGACCGAGTACGACCTCACCCTCGGCGACGTCCACGCGGCGCTGGCGTACTACTACGACCACAAGGGGGACGTCGACCGGCGGGTCGCGGAGGGGGAGGCGTACGCCGAGCGGGCGCGGGCGGAGACGCCGTCCCCGCTGGAGCGGAAGCTGGCGGCCCGGTCGGACGGTTGAGGCCGGGTCCCGCAGTCCGCCCGTGAGCGCCGTCCGGTTCTACGTCGACGAGCACGTCCCGAAGGCCGTCGTCGGCGGTCTCCGCCGCCGGGGGATCGGGGTGGTCCGGGTCCCGGAGGCGGGCCGGCTCGGCGAGAGCGACGAGGCCCACCTCGCGTTCGCCCGTCGGGAGGGGCTCGTCGTGTTCACGCAGGACGCGGACTTCCTGCGCCTGGCTTCGGCGTCGGCCGACCACGCCGGGGTCGTCTTCGCCCGGCAGGGGACGTCGATCGAGGACGTGGTCCGCGGGCTCGTCCTCATCGCGGGGGTCCTCGACGCGGAGGACATGGCGGGGCAGGTCGAGTACCTGTAGGCCCAGAACGAGAGCGCGCGAGGCCTCGCCGAACCCCTTCTTCTAAAGGGGAGGGGCTACCGAACGGGCGCCGGAACTGGAAACCCAGTCGGGAAGCACCACCTACCGCGGCGGGATGAGTATGGACCGCTAGGTTCCGGCCCTCTCCGGACGCCGGTGTCCGGTGAAGGCCGCCCGTCCCGTACCCTCGCCCCATGCCCACGACCCGCGACCGCCTCCTCGACCTCCTCGCCGCCCGCCCCGGCCTCGCCCAGGCCGAGCTCGCCGCCCGGGTCCCGCTCTCGACCCGCCAGGCCCGCCGCCACCTCACGGCGCTCGAGGCCGAGGGCACCGTCGTCGCCACCGCCGACGGGCCGGCCACGCGCTACCGGCTCGCCGACGGCGCCCACCCCGCCACGCCCGTCCCGCGCTTCACCGACGACGAGGCCGAGGCCCTCGCCGTCGCCGCCCGCGCCGCCCGCCCGCTCCTCGCCCCCACCCCGCTCGCCGCCCCGCTCGCGGCCGCCGCCGACAAGCTCCAGGCGGCCGCCCTCGCCGACGTCGTCTCGTTCGAGCCCGACGCCGACGCCGCCCTCTGGTCGTTCGACGGGGCCGCCGGCGGCGTCACGGCCGGGCTCGACCCCGACGCCTTCCGCGCGCTCCTCACGGCCGCCCGGGGGCGGCACGCCGTCCGCGCCGACTACTTCACGGCCTCGCGCCAGGCGCTCACCCGCGGCCGCACGCTCGCGCCCCTCGCCCTCCTCGTCCGGTCCGGGGCCTGGCTCGCCGCCTGCCAGGACCTCGACGCCGAGCCCGGACCCGACGGCCCGCCCGTCAAGGACTTCGCCCTCGCCGGGTTCCGCGCCGCCACCCCGCTCCCCGACCGCCCCGCCCACCCCGCGCCCGCCTGGGACCCCGACGCCCACGCCGCCGACCGGCTCGGGGCGCTCGACGGGGACCCCGAAACGGTCCGGCTCCTCGTGTCCCCCGAGGCCGCCCCGTACTTCCGCCGGAAAGCGTACTCGCGGACCCAGCTCGTCGAGGCCGAGCACGCCGGCGGCGCGCTCACGGTCTCGTTCGAGACGGCCGGGCTCGACGACGCCCGCGCCTTCGTGATGGGGTGGGGCGCCCTCGTCCGCGTCCTCGACCCGCCGGCCCTCGCCGACGCCGTGGCCCAGGCCCACCGGGAGGCGGCAAACCTGTACGCGGACTCGTAGACTCCCAGACCCCTCAATCGCCCCCCATGCGCCTCCGCCTCGCCCTCTCCCCGAACACGGAGCCCGTCCCGTTCGACCACCTCCACCGCCTCACGGGCGCCCTCCACAAGTGGCTCGGCGAGAACGACGCCCACGACGGCCTCTCGCTCTACTCGTTCGGGTGGCTCTCCGGCGGCCGAGCCCGCTCAGGGCACGTACAGTTCGAGGGCGGGGCGGGGTGGACGCTCTCGTTCTGCGACCCGGCCCTCGCCAAACGAGCCCTCGGCGGGCTCGTAGCCGAACCGTCGGTCCTCTGCGGGATGGAGGTCCTGGAGGCCCAGGTCGTGCCCGAGCCTGCCCTCGACCCAGAGCACCGCTTCCTCACCGCGAGTCCGGTCTTAACGCGCCGGACCCGCGACGACGGCGGGCGTGACCACCTCCGCTGGGACGACTCGGCCGCCGACGACACCCTCACGCGCACGTTTCACACCAAGCTCCAGGCCGCCGGGCTTCCCACCGACGGAGCCTCCGTCGGGTTCGACCGCAGCTTCGGCGGTGCGAAGACCAAGCTCTGCCGCTTCAAGGGGAACGCCTACCGGGCCAACGCCTGCCCCGTCGTTGCCACGGGCTCACCCGACCAACTCCGCCTCCTCTGGCTCGCCGGGGCCGGCGAGATGACCGGGTCCGGCTTCGGCGCCCTCCGCTAGACCCATGCCCGATACGTACCACGTCGTCACTTACGCCGGCCCGTTCGGGTTCATCAAGCCGTGGACGGCCGTCCGCGACGGGCTCACCTATAGCCAGCCATTCCTGAGCCCGAGCACCGTCGAGGGGATGCGGATCAAGCTGGGCGTCTCGGCCATCCTCCGGCACCGGCTCCGGCACGGGGGCATCAGCCGCCAGCAAGAGCACGTCCACGCGGCGGGGTGGAAGGGGAAGAGGGTGGACGGCGGGAAGGCCGTCGCCCGGGCGACCGGCGTGATCGTGCGGGGCGTCCTGCTCCGGCCGTCGCTGGCGCTCGCGTTCTCGTCGGCCGAGGACGCCGAGACGGCGGCCTCGGACCACCTCTGCCTCTGCCGCAACGAGGACCTGGTGTTCCCCGTCCGCGTCGGGGGCGCCCTCGTCCGCGAGATGGAGCCGGCCGAGTTCGACGAGGTCGTCGGCTTCGAGATGCACCCGACCGAGGGGCCGGGGTCCGTGCCGCTCGGGGTCAGCCGGTATACGGGCGAGATGATGACCGGGCGGCTGGAGGTCGTCGGGGACCCCGCCAACGCGCCGGCCCCATGACGCGCGACCTCCTCGCCAAAAGCCCCGAGCGGGGCGGCCTGACCCTGGCCGAGCACACGGACCACGTCGTCGCGTGCGCCGAGCGGTTTGCCCGGGCCTACGGGTTCGACGCCCGGCTCGCCCGGCTCGGCGCCGTCGTCCACGACCTCGGGAAGGGGCACCCGGCCGCGCAGGCGATGCTGTGGCACGACACCTTCGACAAGAAGTACGGGGGCCGCTGGCGGTCTTTCTATCGAGCGTTCCCTGACGTCCCCTGGCGCGACGCGGTGGTCCGGGAGCTCAAGGCCTACGAGCGCCGCGTTCCCCACCGGCACGAGCTGTCGTCGCTCGGTTTTCTGCCGCTCATCCCCAGAGAGGACTGGCCGGCGGTGCTCGAGATGGTCGTCGCCCATCATAAGTCGGTCGCCGGGGACAAGAGCGGGCGCGGCCTGCTCGACCTCGCCCTGTCCGAGGGGAGGCCCGACCTCGGACCGACCCTGGACCGCCACCTCAGCGATTGGGACGACTGGGCGCCCGCCGCGAGCGCCGTGGCCGCGTCGTTCGGGCTCGGCGTCCGGGACGTATCTCAGGACCAGGCAGCCCAGGCGTTCGAGTGGGCGTTCGAGGCCGTCCGTGCTCAGCCGCTCGGATGGTCGCCGTGGCGCGGACTCCTGATGAGCGCCGACCACTTCGCGTCGAACTACGCCGACCGTGCCGCCGGCCGGGCGGAGGCCCTGTTCTCGGAGCCCGACGCGGCAACCGTTTACGGTCCCGAAGGGCAGTACGCGCCCTCCGACGACTACCCGCTGTCCCTCCGCGACGACGAGGCCGCCGACCCTCGCCCCCACACGCTGGTCGTCGCGCCGACCGGGGCCGGCAAGACCAACTTCCTGTTCCGGCGGTGCCGGGGCCGCGTGTTCTATACGCTCCCGTTCCAGGCGTCGATCAACGCCATGACCCGGCGTGTGCTGAAGGACCTGGGCGAGGACGCCGACGTCCGGCGGTTGCACGCGGCGTCGGGGATCGGGTCCGAGGACGGCGAGGAAGACGTGTCGCTCCAGCGGTTCCCGGGCGCCGCCGTCAAGGTGCTCACGCCGCACCAGATCGCGTCGGTCGTGTTCGGGACGGCCGGCCACGAAGCGACGGCGCTCGACCTCCGGGGCCAAGACGTCGTGCTCGACGAGGTCCACACCTACGGCCCGCTGGCGCTCTCGATGGTCGAGCGGCTGGTCCGCGTGCTGGCGTCGCTGGGGTGCCGGGTCCACGTCGGGACGGCGACGATCCCGACGGCCCTCCGAAACCTGGTCGTGACGGCGCTGGGTGGAGGGGGCCGGGTCTGCGAGGTGCGGCTGACGGAGGGCGAGCTCGACCGCTACGACCGGCACACGGTCGAGCACGTCGCCGACGAGGGCGCAGCGCGTGCGTGGATCGCCCGGGCGGTGGAGGCGGGCCGGCGCGTGTTGGTGGTGTCGAACCGGGTCGCCCGAGCCCAGGAGCGGTTCGCGTGGGCCGAGGCCGCGTTCCCCGACGTGTCGCGCCTGCTCGTCCACAGCCGGTTCCGACGGGGGGACCGAGCCCGGCTCGAAGACGAGGTGCTGGAGTTGGCCGACAAGCCCGAACCATGCGTCGTGAGCGCGACTCAGGTGGTCGAAGTGAGCCTCGACGTCTCGTTCGACGTCCTGGTGACGGACGCCGCCCCGCTCGACGCCCTCGCCCAGCGGTTCGGCCGCGTCAACCGCCACGCGCGCGGCGGGGCCGACCTCAAGCCGGTCGTGATCGTCGCGCCCCCCGACGCCGACCGCGACGTCCTGCCCTACGACGCCGCGACCGTCCGGCGGAGCGTGGAGGCGCTGCCAACAGGGCCGCTCCGCGAGCGCGACCTCCAGGGCCGGATCGACCGCGTGTACCCGGCCGTGGACGCCCTACCCATCGACCTCCACCTGGCCCACCACCCGGACCTGAGCCCGCGCCTGATGCGGCTCCAGCATCACCCGCGCTCGGTGATCGTGGACGCGCTCCAGATCGAGTCCGAGACGGCGATCCGGGCGAGCGACGAGGCGGCCTACAAGAGGGGACCGGCCGGCGTGCGCGTTCCCTTAGAGATTCCTGCCCCCGAAGCGCTCGGGCGACTGGCGGCCCGGAACGGGTGGACGCGGTGCGAACGGGGCTCGTGGCCCGTCGTCGTCCCCGACGACCAGTACGACGACGTGCTGGGACTCCTGCCCCTCCGCGCGGTCGAGCCCGCCGACCCCTTCGAGGCTGTCCTCTCCCGCATCCACTAGCCATGTACACGCCGCTCCTGGGCCGCCGCCTCCTCGACCGCGCCAACCGCCGCGACGACCGGCCCGGCCGCACGCCGGCCGAGTTCTTCGACGAGGTGTTCTTCCCGCTCGTCTTCGACGACGAGCAGTACCTCATGACGGCCGGCAACTCGAAGTTCGGCCAGCTCGTCAACAACCGGAAAAAGAACCGGGCCGCCGCCGAGAAGGAGGGCCGGGCGTGGGACGAGGACGAGTGGGCGCGGCTCCGATCCGAGGCCCTGGCAGACTTCCACGCCGCCGCGGTCGAGGTCGAGGAGCCCGAGGGGCACCTCGTGCTCGGCGGCTACGCGAGCGGGCTCGACGGGACCACATCGGGCCAGGTGACGGGCCTGAACCACGACGCGACCGCCGACGAAGTCTACCTCTCGTGGATCGGCGCCGCTGGCGGGGCGGGCGTCGCCGGGGGGCTCGTGCTGCTCGTCGACCACGACGACGTGCTCGACGCGGTCCTAGAGGGGTGGCGCATGTACCGGCGCGTCCTGACGGAGACGCCGGGGCTCAAGGCGAACCAGGTGGAGACCTGGAACGGCCAGTGGCTCCGCCACCACTTTTCGCCCGCCTACCAGGCCGAGGACCCGACGGCGTTCCTGCCGTCCGCGCTCAAGACCACGGCGTCGGGGACGGCCATCGAGACCGTCCCCTGGGCACGGCTCCTCCTGTCGCTCGGCGGGGCGCTGGGCGACGAGCCCGTCTCGGCCTACGTCTACAGCCTGGGCCAGACGAACTCGACGCTCGGGTTCGTCCCGCTCCACCTGGGCGCGACCGGCGTGCTCCGCGACAGCTACGCCACCGTCCGCAGCTTCTACCGCGACCTGTTCGGGGTCGCCGTCGATCAGGCCACGGTCTCGCCCGACAGCCTCGACAGCGTCTACGACGCCGGCGCCGGGTTCGCCCGAGCGTGCGCCCAGGGGGCCGTCGGGCTGGCGGCGCTGGAGCCGGCCAAGATCCGCGACTTCCTGCCGACCGGAAAACACAAGTCGCCGCGCCCGGTGACCCCGGAGACGGCCCAGACCCCGCTCCTCTACCAAACCTGGATGCACGCCATGCTCGGAGACAACCGGACCGCCCTCTACGACCGCGCCCGCGACACCGCCGACCTCCTGTTCGGCGTCGAGACCGGCGCGCTCGGGGGCAAGACCAACCTCAAAAAGCCGGTCGCCGACGCGCTCGACGCCAAGTCCCTGCCCGCCCTGGTCGACGGCCTCACCGAGATCGCCGACGCCATCACCAGCGGCAAGACGGCGCTCTCGGACGAGGACGCGGCCGACACGCTGAACGCGCTCGACGGGCTGGTCCGCGACGGGCTCGACCTGTCGCAAGAGCGGTTCTACCTGTTCCTCTCGCTCCTCCGGTTCCAGGTCGCGCTCCTGCGCGGCAAGGCGTCCACTCAGTAAACCCTCAGCACCCCCGAACCCATGCGCCACACGCTCTACGTCCGCGGCCTCCGTCAGGTCGAGCACACCGTGTTCGCCGTCGCCGACGGCCAGAAGACCTACCGCGACCCGCTCGCAAACGGCCGCGAGATGGCCTACGCCAGCGGCCAGCAGGTCAAGCGGTCCCTGCTCGACACGTTCGCCGACGAGATCGGCGAGGCCCGCGCGCCCGTCACGTTCTACAAAGTGCTCAGCAAGGGGGCGCTCAAGGACGGCGAGCCGCACTCGGCCTGTGACCCGTCCTACCCCGACCAGTTGATCGGGGGGTGGATGCGGGCCGAGAAACGGTCGGAGTCCAGCGACAGCCGCCGCGTCCGGCGCCGGGCGCCGCTCTCGGTCTCGGCGTTCCGCCCGGTCTCGCCGCACCTCGCGCGCGTCAACACCGAGGAGGCGCTGACGTTCGACCGCCGCGACAGCGACCCGGCGACGAACAAGGTGGTCGTCCGCGACGCCAAGGGGAACGTGGTCTCCGACGAGGCGCTGGCGGAGTTCCTGGACGAGAACGACCGGGAGCTGACCCGGCTCAACTACCTCGCGCCCCAGAAGCGGGCGTACGGCCTCTACGTCTACGACGTGGCCGTCGACATGCGCCGGCTGTTCTCGGTCAGCACGGCCGACGAGGACCCCGAGCTGGACGCCGCGACCATCGAGAAGCTGAGGGGCGAGGGCTGGACCGAGGTCGGCCACACGCTCGTGGCGCCCGAGGCCGAGCGCGAGCGGATCGTCCCGGCCCTCGCCTACGCGCTCCTCCACTGGTCGATTACGAGCAACCAGGCGCGGACGTTCAGCCCGATGCCCCCGCTGGCGGTCGCGCTCGCCGACCGGGCCGACAAGATCGCGACGGCCATCCGGGCCGACCTCGACCCGGAGGCCGGCCTGTCCCGGCCGTCCGCGACCGTCGTGCTGGACTCGGTCGGTGAGGACTCCTTGTTCGTGACGCCCGTGGCTCGCGGCGTCCTCCGGGGAGTGGACGCGAGCGCAAACGCGATGGACCAGGCTCAGGCAGAGATCGAGCGCCGCCTCCGGGTCTACGACTACGAGGCGGTCGCGGCGTGAGCGTCGCGGTCCGCCCCCAGCAGCGTCACGGCCCCCCCGAGCACCCGGTCCCGCAGGACCGGGTGGAGGTGCCCGCGCGGGACCATCTGGACCGGCCGCCCCGTCGCCGCCGCCAGCGCGTCCTGCACGTCGAGGACGGCCCCCAAGGACGCCCGCCCCGGCGCGAACGCGTACAGCACGTCGACGTCGCTCCCCGGCCCGGCCTCGCCCCGGGCCGCCGACCCGAACAGGGCCAGCGACGCGAACCCCCGAGCGAGGAGCGCCCCGGCGTGCGCGGACACGTACGACCGGACGGCCGCGGCCGGGTCGGGCAGCGTCGCGGGCGGGGCGGGGGGGGAGGGGCTCACGGGTCGCTTCGGAGGGCCGCGACTCGCGCGGCGAGGGCGGGGAGGTGGACCGTCGCCGCCTCCCACACGATGTCGGGGTCCACGGCCCAACATACGTGGGCCAGGACGTTCCGCATCCCGACCACCTCGCGCCTCGTGAGGTCCGGCGCCCGCGGCTCGAGCGCCGGGCGGACCTTCGAGAGCGCCCCGCCGACCGTCTCGACCGACCGCTCGACGGCCCGGCGGAGGACGGGGTCGGCCTCGAACGCCGCCCGGTCGACGCCCTCGACCGCCGTCCTCACGACGGCCGCCTCGGCGACGACGTAGTCGAGGGTTGTCCGGAGCCGGTCGGGGTCCACAGTCAGAACCACGCCCCTCGCGGGCGCTCTCGTGATGCCCGAAGATACCCGCCCCGCCCGCTCCGTCCGTGTCGGCGGGATGCTCGTCGGGTACCACGCCGTCTGCCCCCGGAAGGCGTGGTACTCCATGCGCGGGCTGTGGATGGAGCACGAGTCCGACGACGTCCGGCTCGGCCGGCTCCTCGACGAGACCGCCTACGCCCGCCGGACCCGCCCGGCCCTCGTCACGGCCGAGGCCCCCGACGGGACCCCGCTCGTGGCCAAGCTCGACGGGGTCGACCTCCGGGCCGGCGTCCTCCACGAGACGAAGAAGGGGCGGGCCGAGGACCACGCCCACCGGCTCCAGCTCCGGTTCTACCTCTGGGTCCTCCGGCTCGCCGGCGTCGCGCGCGCGGACGGGACCCCGCTCACGGGCCGGCTCGATTACCCCGCCCTCCGCCGGACGGAGCCGGTCGAGCTCGAGCCGGAGCACGAGGCCCGGCTGGCGGAGACGGTCACCGCCGTCGCCGCGCTCGCCCGCCGGCCGAGCCCGCCGCCCCGGCACCCCCGGCGGACGTTCTGCCGGCGGTGCGCGTTCGAGCCCCTCTGCTACGGGTGATCGGTCGTCGTCCCCGCCCGGGCCGTCTCCCCACCACTCGGTAGGGAGGCGGGTACGGTCGCTGAACGCCTAGGAGGTCGATTCCAGCGTCGTCGTCGTCCGGGGTATTCTGCGTCACCGGCGGCCGACGCGCCTCGGGATGTCCCGGAGGCGGCGGGTGTACCTTGACGTACTGGAATGGCCGCCCAGTGCGCCCCTTGCGCTGGGCCTCAATCGCTCCTCTGAGGCATCGAAAGAACTGCGCCGCGGGCCGGTCTCGAGCAGGCTGTTCGGCCTCAATCGCTCCTCTGAGGCATCGAAAGGAGTTGGGACGCCTTCTGGTACGACGAGGCCGCCGCGCCTCAATCGCTCCTCTGAGGCATCGAAAGGCGAACGGGCGGAGGGCGCGTAGCCAGTTGGCGAGGGCCTCAATCGCTCCTCTGAGGCATCGAAAGCTCGCCGTCCGCCGTGAGCCACGACCGCGCGAGCGCGCCTCAATCGCTCCTCTGAGGCATCGAAAGAGGGACGGTCGCGCTGCATGGCCGCAGTTCCCCTAACGGCCTCAATCGCTCCTCTGAGGCATCGAAAGCTGACCAGCGAGGAGGTGAAGAACCTGAACGAGCGGCCTCAATCGCTCCTCTGAGGCATCGAAAGGGGATGGGTGCCCGCGGGCACGCTCTCAGCACCGGGCGGCCTCAATCGCTCCTCTGAGGCATCGAAAGAGTGCCGGCCCAGGTCGGCCGGGTCTCGGTCGAAGGCCTCAATCGCTCCTCTGAGGCATCGAAAGTCGGCGGATCGCCTGGGGGGCGGTCCCCCGGCCGTGCCTCAATCGCTCCTCTGAGGCATCGAAAGTAGGACGCCACGCGCTGGTGGGTTCGACATTCCCGGCCTCAATCGCTCCTCTGAGGCATCGAAAGGTCCTCCAGGCCGAACTGCTCGGGGCGCCCGTTGTCGGCCTCAATCGCTCCTCTGAGGCATCGAAAGGGCTCGGCCATCACGGCGTAGACCTTCTGGCCGGGGCCTCAATCGCTCCTCTGAGGCATCGAAAGTCGGCGCCTACCAGCGGAGCCGCGCGGCCGGCCGCACGGCCTCAATCGCTCCTCTGAGGCATCGAAAGTCGAGTGGGACGACCAGGTGGCGAGCTGGCGGCTCAGCCTCAATCGCTCCTCTGAGGCATCGAAAGGACCCTAGCGGTCCCCACCGCCCCCAACCATGAACGCGCCTCAATCGCTCCTCTGAGGCATCGAAAGATCCCGGCCTCCTCCGCCGTCTGCTTGACGAGCTGCTGCCTCAATCGCTCCTCTGAGGCATCGAAAGAACAGCGCCTCCGGCTCCCAGCCCTCGGGGGGCGGGGCCTCAATCGCTCCTCTGAGGCATCGAAAGGTGCTGGCGTGTGGGGAATGTAACGCGGCTCCGTGAGCCTCAATCGCTCCTCTGAGGCATCGAAAGACGGGCGAGCGGGTCAGTCATGGTCCCCCTCCGGCGCCTCAATCGCTCCTCTGAGGCATCGAAAGCTGGACCCGTGAGCCTGGACTACCCCCACCGCGTGGCCTCAATCGCTCCTCTGAGGCATCGAAAGAAGGCCAACCACTACGGCAAGCACGTCCGGGTCGAGCCTCAATCGCTCCTCTGAGGCATCGAAAGTGCTTCGCCCGCATCACGGCCCGTCACGAGGACTGGGGCCTCAATCGCTCCTCTGAGGCATCGAAAGGTGGCTGCCCCGGCCCCGACCGGCCGGAATCGGAACGCCTCAATCGCTCCTCTGAGGCATCGAAAGCCGCCCCGCCGTCGTCGTCGCCGTAGGGACGCCACCGGCCTCAATCGCTCCTCTGAGGCATCGAAAGCGATTCGGGCGACGACGACCGGGAACAGGTCAAGGCGCAGGGCCTCAATCGCTCCTCTGAGGCATCGAAAGACGTGAAAACGAACGTGTCGAGGATCGCGCGGATCGCCTCAATCGCTCCTCTGAGGCATCGAAAGTCGCGGCTGAAAGCGCTGTCGGTCCTCCTGTCAGGCCTCAATCGCTCCTCTGAGGCATCGAAAGAACCGTCCCACGCCTGTAGTAGACGGCGTGGCGGGGAGCCTCAATCGCTCCTCTGAGGCATCGAAAGGCGGGGGTCTGTGTCTGTGCGGGCATGGTCACTCCCGCCTCAATCGCTCCTCTGAGGCATCGAAAGTCATTCGTCTCCCCCCACCACCGCCTCGGCGGAGGCCGCCTCAATCGCTCCTCTGAGGCATCGAAAGCTCTTGAGCGGCCCGCTGGCGGAGATCCCGAGGGCGGCCTCAATCGCTCCTCTGAGGCATCGAAAGACCGATCCGGCCTCGACGTCCCCGACCGTCCTGACAGGCCTCAATCGCTCCTCTGAGGCATCGAAAGAAACACAAGTAGTTCGCCGAGACGAACCACCGCCCGGCCTCAATCGCTCCTCTGAGGCATCGAAAGGCCCCGCCTCGTAGGTCGCCGTCGCCAGCTCGCTCGGGCCTCAATCGCTCCTCTGAGGCATCGAAAGGTCGAGTCGGGGTTGTTGACCGAGTAGGTGAGGTCCAGCCTCAATCGCTCCTCTGAGGCATCGAAAGTCGCTCTCGGCAAGGTAGGCCCCCGAGCGGTCGGTGAGCCTCAATCGCTCCTCTGAGGCATCGAAAGCGTGTCGGCGGCGGCGTCGAACGACCACTCGACCTGCCTCAATCGCTCCTCTGAGGCATCGAAAGTACTTCGTCTCCGAGCTCGTCGCCGCGGGCGGGGCGGGCCTCAATCGCTCCTCTGAGGCATCGAAAGCACGAGCCGTTCACGCTCGCACGGCCTCCGCGTCTAGCCTCAATCGCTCCTCTGAGGCATCGAAAGTCGTCTGGGAGCCGGGGGCGCTCGTGGGGCTCGTCGCCTCAATCGCTCCTCTGAGGCATCGAAAGCGTTGTCGCTCCCAGATCGCCGCCACGTCCTCGGCGGGCCTCAATCGCTCCTCTGAGGCATCGAAAGAAGCGTCACGGTCCGTGACGTTGTTTGTCACGGACCGGCCTCAATCGCTCCTCTGAGGCATCGAAAGTCGCGCCCGCGCTCGACGTCGAGGCATGGGTCCTCGAGCCTCAATCGCTCCTCTGAGGCATCGAAAGACCGGGATCAACCCGATCTCGCTCCTCGTCACCGACGAGCCTCAATCGCTCCTCTGAGGCATCGAAAGTATCCAGGTGCCCACCGCGCCCTACGGCCACTCGGCGCCTCAATCGCTCCTCTGAGGCATCGAAAGAGGTCCGTCGTTATCACGGCGTACGGGGCCGCCGCGCCTCAATCGCTCCTCTGAGGCATCGAAAGGATCTGACCGCTCGCAGCGGCCGCGTAGGCGCCTTGCCTCAATCGCTCCTCTGAGGCATCGAAAGTCGTCCACATCGCCGTCGGCGACGACCCGAAGCCCGGCCTCAATCGCTCCTCTGAGGCATCGAAAGCGATCCGCCGGGCGTTGGCCTCGCCGGCCTTGAGGGCCTCAATCGCTCCTCTGAGGCATCGAAAGCTTCTCCTTGAGGAAGGCGATCTCACGCGCGAGCCCGCCTCAATCGCTCCTCTGAGGCATCGAAAGCGTCGACGGCGACTTCGGCCCGCTCACCTACAAGGCGCCTCAATCGCTCCTCTGAGGCATCGAAAGGTGGGCCGACGTGTGGCTGTCCGACGAGGCCCCGGCCGGCCTCAATCGCTCCTCTGAGGCATCGAAAGGACTCGATGACGACGCCGGCGACGGTCCGCGCGGCCTCAATCGCTCCTCTGAGGCATCGAAAGCTGTTTGTCGCGCGCCCAGAACGCCCAGTCGTGGTGCCTCAATCGCTCCTCTGAGGCATCGAAAGACGGTAGCTCCCACTGATCTCGGCGAGGTCGTCGAGGCCTCAATCGCTCCTCTGAGGCATCGAAAGTTATCGTGGGTCCGTGATCGTCGTCCACTCCCCCCGGCCTCAATCGCTCCTCTGAGGCATCGAAAGTCGTAGCACTCGGTGGCCGTCGCGGGGTAGCCGTCGAGCCTCAATCGCTCCTCTGAGGCATCGAAAGGACGAGGTCGTCCGCAAAAGCCGACCACGCGACCGTGCCTCAATCGCTCCTCTGAGGCATCGAAAGGTCGTGTCCGGGGCGGGGCGGGCGCTTGGGCGGCCGGGCCTCAATCGCTCCTCTGAGGCATCGAAAGGTCGCGGCGTCCCAGCCCGGCGCGTTGACGCGAGCATGCCTCAATCGCTCCTCTGAGGCATCGAAAGGGGCATCCGTCTGCCACGTCGGCCCGCCGTTGTTCAGCCTCAATCGCTCCTCTGAGGCATCGAAAGGAGCCCGTCGGCGTCTGAGGTCGCGGAGGTGTGCGCGGCCTCAATCGCTCCTCTGAGGCATCGAAAGAAGGGGCGCCAGCACCACACGCTCGTCTCGTTCGCCGGCCTCAATCGCTCCTCTGAGGCATCGAAAGACGTGGAGCGAGATCGGCACGCCCTCGGCGCGGGCGAGCCTCAATCGCTCCTCTGAGGCATCGAAAGTCCCCCGATGGCGTCCCCGTCCTCGAGGTCGTGATGGCCTCAATCGCTCCTCTGAGGCATCGAAAGGCGTAGCGGTCGCGTAGTCGCCCATGAGCGCGACCTGGCCTCAATCGCTCCTCTGAGGCATCGAAAGCTGACGGCCGCCGACGCCGCGCTCGCGGGACAAGACGGCCTCAATCGCTCCTCTGAGGCATCGAAAGATGTACGCCTCGGTCCCGCCCGTGAGCCGGGCCGCGCCTCAATCGCTCCTCTGAGGCATCGAAAGAGGTAGGCCGCGGCCGCCTCCAGGAGCGCGCGCGGTGCCTCAATCGCTCCTCTGAGGCATCGAAAGGCGGCACCTGCCAGTAACGCCCCGCCGGCCTCTCTCGCCTCAATCGCTCCTCTGAGGCATCGAAAGGGCGAGGACACCTCCTGGACCCAGTTGCCGATGTCCGGCCTCAATCGCTCCTCTGAGGCATCGAAAGACCGATGCGTTCGGCGTGGACCTCGCCAAGTCGGTGGACGCCTCAATCGCTCCTCTGAGGCATCGAAAGCCCGCACACGCGCGTAGCGCCCCCCGACCCTGCCCGCCTCAATCGCTCCTCTGAGGCATCGAAAGCGACGCCGTCGACGGCCAAGCCCCGGGAGCGCTGGAAGCCTCAATCGCTCCTCTGAGGCATCGAAAGTTCCACCACCACATCCCGCTCGACTCGACGCCCGGCCTCAATCGCTCCTCTGAGGCATCGAAAGGTGGTTCATGGGCGGTGAGAATGGCCGCGTTCCGGGTGCCTCAATCGCTCCTCTGAGGCATCGAAAGCGAGGAGCGAGGCGGCATCCTGTAGGGCCTGCCACGCGCCTCAATCGCTCCTCTGAGGCATCGAAAGAAGTTCGAGGTCGGCTACCTCATCGCCTCGCCTGAGAGCCTCAATCGCTCCTCTGAGGCATCGAAAGTCCGGCCCGACGGCCGAGAACGCGAGGCGCGCGCCCGGCCTCAATCGCTCCTCTGAGGCATCGAAAGCATCTCGGGCGTGTCGACGCCGAGCAGGCGCACGACGGCCTCAATCGCTCCTCTGAGGCATCGAAAGACGTCGAGACAGCAGCGACACCGGCGCCCGCTGCGCGGCCTCAATCGCTCCTCTGAGGCATCGAAAGGACCGGGTCGAGGACGGGGAACACGATTCGGCCGCGGAGCCTCAATCGCTCCTCTGAGGCATCGAAAGTTCGAGAACACGGTCGTCCCGAGCGACACGCGCACCGCCTCAATCGCTCCTCTGAGGCATCGAAAGTCGGCCTCCAGCGCGGCCGACCACTCCGACGTCGAGCCTCAATCGCTCCTCTGAGGCATCGAAAGAGCGCGAACGCCCTGCCGCTCGCTTCACGTCAAACGGCCTCAATCGCTCCTCTGAGGCATCGAAAGGCCGTCTACGACGCGGAGTACGAGCGCTACACGGACGCCTCAATCGCTCCTCTGAGGCATCGAAAGGGGTCGATGGCGTGGAGCCCGCGCTCGCTCTCCGCGAGCCTCAATCGCTCCTCTGAGGCATCGAAAGCTGTAGCCGCCGCGCAGCACGGGGCCGCCCGACTAAGCCTCAATCGCTCCTCTGAGGCATCGAAAGAGCCCCGAAGAGGGCGACGAGCCGGCCCCCCGCCCGGGCCTCAATCGCTCCTCTGAGGCATCGAAAGGCGGCTCGGCCCGCTCGGCGGCGCCCTCTCGCGCGTGCCTCAATCGCTCCTCTGAGGCATCGAAAGTTCGAGCGCGAGGCCGACCGGCTCCACGGCCACGTCGCCTCAATCGCTCCTCTGAGGCATCGAAAGCCGGGGTCCACCTTGGGAAGGTGGAGCTCGCGGCTCGCCTCAATCGCTCCTCTGAGGCATCGAAAGCTGGACCCGCCCAGGAGCGACGGCGGCACGAGGACCGCCTCAATCGCTCCTCTGAGGCATCGAAAGCGTGTCGCGGGCCTGACCGACCACATTGAGAAGGAGCCTCAATCGCTCCTCTGAGGCATCGAAAGGTCGTCCGCGGCGTGTGGAGCGAGTACGAGTCGGAGGGCCTCAATCGCTCCTCTGAGGCATCGAAAGGACGGCGCCCGCTGGCACTACTCGTACTGGGCGCCGGCCTCAATCGCTCCTCTGAGGCATCGAAAGGTCGCCACGCGGGCGAGCTGGGCCGGCGTGAACAGGGCCTCAATCGCTCCTCTGAGGCATCGAAAGAACGGGACCTCGGGGACGTCTACGGGGGCGCCTAGCCTCAATCACTCCTCTGAGGCATCGAAAGGGCGTTCATGGCCGCTGCGTGGGCCGCTGACGTTGCGCCTCAATCGCTCCTCTGAGGCATCGAAAGCAGGCCGACGCCTTCGACCCGACCCTCGACGGGACGGCCTCAATCGCTCCTCTGAGGCATCGAAGACGGGTCCCGACCGCATGGCCAGCCGGTGGCGCCGGACGCCCCCGTCCGGTGGCTGGGGGACTCCACCCTACGCTCCGGTTCCCCCAGCCCCCGCCCCCGTGTTCCGCTCCGTCCAGCCCGTCGTGTGGGCCTTCGACTGCGAGTGGGTCCCCTGCGCCCGCTCCGGCCGGCTCCTCCTCGACCTCGACCCCGCCACGCCCGAGCCCGACGTCTTCCGCGCCATGTGGGACGCGGCCGGGGCCACCGCCGACCGACCCCGCCCGTTCCTCACGCTCCTCCACTGCCGCGTCGCCTCGGTCGCCGTCGTCGAGCGCCGGGTCCGCGCCGACAGGTCCGTCGCCCTCGCGCTCTGCTCGACCCCGCGCGACCCGGACGCCCACGAGGCCGACGTGCTCCGCCCGTTCCTCGCCGGCCTCGCCCGCCGCCGCCCCCAGCTCGTCGGATACAACTCCCACGCCTCGGACCTCCCCGTCCTCCGCCAGCGGGCGCTCGCGCTCGGGCTCGCCGCCCCCGCCCTCTGCGCCCGGCCCGAGAAGCCCTGGGAGGGACCCGACTACTCGCACCCGTACAACGAGTGGAACGTCGACCTCCTCCGCGCCCTCGGCGGCCGGCGCGGGCCGTCGTCGCCGCGCCTCGCCGACCTCGCCGCCCTCTGCGGGGTCCCGGCCAAGGCGCTCGGCGACCGGGCCGTCTCCGGGGCCGACGTGGCCGACCTCTGGCTCGCCGGCGACCGCGGCGCGATCCGACGCTACAACGAGACCGACGCGCTCACGACGTACGTCCTCTGGCTCCGGGTGGCCCGGCTCGCCGGGCTGTTCTCGGCCGCCGACCACGCGGCCGAGGAGGGCCGCGTCGAGCGGCTCCTCGAGCGCGAGGCCGGCGCCCGCGAGCCCGCCGACGCCGACCACCTCCGGGCCTTCCTCGACCGCTGGCGGGCGCTCCCGCCCCACCCGCTCCGCACGCCGGGTCCCGCCGGCCCCGGGGGCACCGAGCGGGCGGCGGCGGTTGCGGACGTGGCCGTCCGGTAGGGGACGGGGCCGGCTCTACCCTCTCCGTCCCCCGTCCCCGCCCCGCCGTGCCCCGCGACCACTACCTCTTCTCGAACGGCCGGCTCCGCCGCCGCCAGAACACGCTGTGGTTCGAGCGGGCCACCGGAGACCGGATCCCCGCCGACGACCCCGACGACACGGGCGCCCCGTCCGGGTCCCTCGTCGGCGAGAAGGCCGTGCTCCCGGTCGAGGCCGTCGACGCCCTCCACCTCTTCGGCGAGGTCGACCTCAACTCGAAGCTCGTCGTCTTCCTCGCCCAGCAGCGGGTCCCCGTCCACGTCTACGACTACTACGGGAACTACGCCGCCACGCTCTACCCCCGCGAGTACCTCCTCTCGGGCCGGCTCACGGTCGCCCAGGCCGACCACTACCTCCGCCCGACGAAGCGGCTCGCCCTCGCCCGGGCGTTCGTCGGGGCCTCCCTCTTCAACGTCCGCCGGACCCTCCTGTACCACGAGAAGCGGGCGGGCGACGCCGGCCCCATCCGCGACGCCCTCGCGGCCGTCGAGCGGGAGGCGGCCCGGGTCCCCGACGAGCCGGCCGTCCCGGAACTCATGGCGGCCGAGGGCCGCGCCCGCGACGCGTACTACCGGGCGTGGCCGGCCGTGCTCGGGCCGGCGACGGCGGCCGCGTTCCCGTACGACGGGCGGACCCGGCGGCCGCCCCAGAACGCGCTGAACGCGGCGATCTCGTTCGGGAACGCCCTCTGCTACGCGGTCTGCCTCAAGGCCCTCTACCGGACGGCGCTCGACCCGACCGTGAGCTTCCTCCACGAGCCCGGGGACCGCCGGTACTCGCTGGCCCTCGACCTCGCCGAGGTGTTCAAGCCGCTCTTGGTCGACCGGGCCATCTTCCGGCTCCTCAAGACCGGACGCCTCAGACCAAAGCACTTCGAGCCGCGCCTGGGCGGGACGTACCTCACCGACGCCGGGCGGCGCCGGTTCGTCGAGGCCTGGGACGAGCGGCTCCGCCGGACGGTCAAGCACCGGGGGCTCGGCCGGCACGTGTCGTACGAGCGGCTCGTCCGGCTCGACGCGTACCGGCTCGTCCGCCACCTCACGGACCCCGGAGACCCGTACGTGGGGTTCCGGGCCTGGTGGTAGCGGCCGTGCCCTACGTCGTCGCCGTCTACGACGTGGCCGTCGAGCGGAACGCGAGGGCGCTCCGGCTCTTCCGGCGGTACCTCGCCCACGTCCAGAACTCCGTGTTCGAGGGCGAGCTCTCGCCGGCCCAGCTCGCCGAGCTCGAGGCCGCCGCCGCCGCGCTCGTCGCCGAGGGCGACTCGGTCGTCGTCTACGCCATGCGGACGGCGGCGTACCACGAGCGCCGGGTGATCGGGGCGGAGAAGGGGAGCCCGAGCCCGTTCCTCTGAAGCGGGGGGCGGGGCGGCCCGCCCCAGGGGGGCGGCCGTGTCCAGCGCCGAGACGCTGGAGTGGCCTGGAGCCCCCCCGGGGGGCTACCGGAGCCGGGGGTCGAGGAGCGGGTCGAACGGCCCCTCGACCGAGAGCCGCCTGGCCGC
>NZ_JAVTTN010000002.1:0-85196 GCF_032248475.1 Rubrivirga sp. S365 | reverse complement strand
CTTGTCGATCACCTACGTGCCCGTCATGTGCTCGCTGGTGTTCGACCCCGAGAAGCCGGTCAAGCACTCGCCCATCATCACCTGGCTCCACAAGGTGTACCGGCCGCTCCTGGACCGCGCGCTCGGCCTGCGGGCCGTCGTGGTCGGCGGCTCGGCCGTGCTCTTCGCCGTCGCCGTGGCCAGCTTCGGCGGGCTCGGGGCCGAGTTCGTCCCGCGCCTGGACGAGGGCGACATCGCGGTCCAGATCATCCGCCTGCCCTCGGTCTCGCTCACCGAGTCCGTCGAGATCGCGGGCGACGTCGAGCGACGGCTCATGCAGTTCGACGAGGTCGAGACCGTCGTCGGCAACACGGGGCGGGCCGAGATCTCGACCGACCCGATGGGCGTCGAGATCACGGACGCCTACGTCATCCTGAAGCCGAAGGACGAGTGGCCCGAGGTGGACGGCGACGCCCGGACCAAGCCCGAGCTGGTCGAGGCCATGCAGGAGGCCGTCGAGGACGTACCGGCCGGCGTCCAGTTCTACCAGCCCATCGAGATGCGGACCAACGAGCTCATCGCGGGCGCGCGCGGCGACGTCGTCGTCAAGATCTTCGGCGAGAGCTACGACGAGCTGACGCCGCTCGCGGAGCAGGTCCAGGCCATCGTCCAGGAGACGCCGGGCGCTACGAGCGTCTCGATGGACCAGACGACCGGCTCGCCCCAGCTCGTCATTCGGCCCGACCGCGCGGCCTTGGCCCGCTACGGGCTCACCGTCGCCGCGCTCAACCGGATCGTCCAGACGGCCGTCGGCGGCGCCACGGCGGGCGAGGTCTACGAGGGCGAGCGGCGGTTCGACCTCGTCGTCCGGTTCCAGGAGGCCGCGCGGCGGAGCCCGGCCGACATCCAGGCGCTCCCGGTCGTGACGCCGACCGGCGCGCGGGTCCCGCTCGGCCAGCTGGCTGAGGTCGAGGTCACGTCCGGCCCGGTGTCGGTCTCGCGCGAGGAGGGCAGCCGGTTCGTCTCCGTCCAGTCGAACGTGACCGGCCGCGACCTGGCCGGGTTCGTCGAGGACGTCCAGACGCGCGTCGCGGCCGAGGTCGCGCTGCCGCCGGGCTCCCGGATCGACTACGGCGGGCAGTTCGAGAACCTGGAGGCGGCCACGGCCCGGCTGGGCCTCGTGGTCCCGCTCGCGCTGGTCCTCATCTTCGTCCTGCTGTTCCAGACGTTCGGGTCGATCCGGCTCGCGGCGATCATCTACCTCTGCGTCCCGCTCTCCGTCGTGGGCGGCGTGGGGATGCTCTACCTCTTGGGGCTCCCGTTCTCGATCTCGGCGGGCGTCGGCTTCATCGCCCTCTTCGGCATCGCGGTCCTGAACGGGCTCGTGATGGTCGGGGCCATCCGGAAGTTCGAGATCCACGGGCTTCCCCGGCGCGAGGCCGTGCTCGCGGGCGCCGACGAGCGGCTCCGCGCCGTCGTGACCACGGCCACGCTCGCGGGCGTCGGGTTCACGCCGATGCTGCTGGGCAGCGGCGCCGGGGCCGAGGTCCAGCGCCCGCTGGCGGCCGTCGTCATCGGTGGACTGGTGACGTCCACGATCTTGACGCTCTTCGTCCTCCCGACGGTCTACGCCTGGTTCGGGTCCGGGCACGCGCCCGCCAAGCTCCCCGGCGGCGCCGACCCCGGGTCGAGCCCGGGGCAGGCCGTGGACGCCGACCTCGACCACCAGCTCGACGCCGAGATCGACTCGGACTGGGCGCCGAACGCCCCCGACGTCCGGCGCGCCGACGCGGAGGCGCACGGGCCGGACGGCCACGCGCACGGTGACGGCCACGGCGCGGCCCCGTCCGAGCCACGGCGGCGACCGGGGTTGGGTCCGGCCCTCGGGCTCGTGCTGGCGCTCTTGGGCGCGGGCGCGGCGCAGGCCCAGGGGGTCGGGCCGCCGGGCGGCCCCGCCACCCCGCTCACGCTCGCCGGGGCGCTCGACCAGGCCGAGGCCGTGGCGCCGGAGCTCTCGCTCGGCACGGCCGCCATCGCTCGTGAGGCGGCCCGGCGCGAGAGCGCGGGCATCCTGCCCGCGACGGAGTTCTTCCTCGGCATCGACCGCGTGCCCACCATCGACGGCGGGTTCGGGGGGACCGAGACGTCCGTCGGCGTGGGGCAGTCGTTCCGGCTGCCCGCCTTCTACCGCGCCCAGCGCGGGGCGGCCGACGCGCTCCTGCGCCAGGCCGAGGTCGAGCGCGGGGCGCTCCGGCGCGGCGTCCGCCTGCGGGCGGCGCTCGCCTACGTCGAGGCCGTCGCCGCCGACGCCCGCCTCGCGCTGGCGGACTCGTCGGCGGCCGTCGCCCGCTCGTTCGCGTACGCCTCGAACCGGCGCCAGGAACTCGGCGCGACCGGGCCGCTCGAGCCGCTCCAGGCCGAGGTCGCCCTCGCCCAGGCCGACCGCGCCCGCGCCCAGGCCGCGGGCCAGGCCCGCGCCACCCGCGCCGCGCTCGGGACGTACCTCGCGCGTCGCGACAGCATCGCGCTCGCCGACGCGCTCCCTGAGCCGACGGCCGACCTCCCCGACATCGACGCGCTGGCCGCGTCGGGCGCGCTCGACTCGCTCTTGGTGTCCGCCAACCCCCGGCTGGCCGCCGCCGAAGCGGCCGTCCGCGTGGCCGAGGCGGAGGCGCGCGCGGTCGCCACCGAGCGGCTCCCGTCGTTCGGGGCCGAGGCCGCGCTCCAGACCGAGGGCGGCGCCGTCGGCTTCTTGGGCGGGCGCGTCGGCGTGGCCGTCCCGCTCGCGCGGATGGCGAACGACGCGCCCGACCGCGCCGCCCAGTCGGCCGTCGAGGTGGCCCGGTTCGAGCGCGACCGGCTCCTGGTCGGGCTCGCCGCCGACCTCCGCACGCGCGTGGCCTCGCTCCGCGCGGCCGTCGCCCAGGTGCGGCTCTACCAGGACCGGCTGGTCCCCCAGGCCGAGCGCGCTTACGCCATCGCGATCCGCCTCCGCCGCGAGGGGGCCGCGACCTACCTCGAGGTGCTCCAGGCCCAGACGGCGCTCGTCGAGACGCGCGCCGACGCGCTCGAAGCGCGCCTCGACGCCGTCCGCCTCCGCACCGAAGCCGACGCCCTCCTCAACCCCGACTTCTAACCTCATGAACCGCCTCATTCTCCTCCTTGCCCTGATCGCTGCCCCCCTCGCCGGGTGCGGCTCCGACGCCGACTACCCAAGCGACGACCACGCTGGCGACGACCACGCTGGCGACGACCACGCTGGCGACGACCACGCTGGCGACGACCACGCTGGCGACGACCACGCTGGCGACGACCACGCTGGCGACGACCACGGCGCCTCCGACTCCAACTAGACCCGTCTCCGGGCCGCCCCGGATCCCCCGACTCCCATGAACCGACTCCCGCTGTATACCCTCCTCCTCTCTCTCTTTGCCCTCCCCCTCGCGGGGTGCGGCTCCGACACCGAGGCCGCCCCGGTCGAGGACGACCACGCCGGTGAGGCGCCCGGCGCCCACGACGACGAGGGCGGAGCCGAAGCCGAAGAAGAGCACGGCGACGAGATCACGCTCACCCCCGAGCAAGAGGCGACCGCAGAGATCGAGACGGCCGTCGTCCAGGCCGGGGCGCTCGCGGCCGAGATCCGTGTGCCCGCCCGGATCGTCCCGACCGAGACGGGCCAGGCCCAGGTCGGCGCGTTGGTAGACGGCCGGGTCGTCCGGCTCCTGGCGGCCGAGGGCCAGGCGATCCGGCGTGGGGCGGCCGTCGCCGTCATCGAGAGCCCGGAGGTCGCCCAGCTTCAGGGTGAGTACCTCCAGGTCCAAGCGCGCGTGACCCAGGCGGCCCAGCAGCAGCAACGGAGTCGCCAGCTCGCGGCCGAGGACTTGATCTCGGGCACGCTCCTGGAACAGGCCGTCGCCGACGCCCGCGCGACGGAGGCCCAGGCCGCTGCGCTCGCGGGCGAGATCCGCGCCCACGGGGGGGCGGTCCCCTCGGGGCCGGGCGCCGTCACCGGCCGGGTCACGGTCTCGTCGCCGATCTCGGGCGTCGTCTCGGAGCGCCAGGCCGAGCTGGGCGCCTTCGTCCAGGCCAGCGCCCCGCTCTACGAGGTGGTCGCGCCCGGCCAGGTCTACGCCGACGCCAGCGTGTCCCCGGACGTGGCCGCCGCCATCGGGCGCGGCGACGCGGCCGTGATCGAGGCGCCCGGCGGTCGGCGGTTCCGCGGCGTCGTCCAGTTCGTCGGGGCCGAGGTCACGGGCGAGACCCGAACGGCGACCGTCCGGCTCCGCGTGACGAACGCGACGGCTGAGCTGCGGCCCGAGACGTTCGTGACCGTCCTCTTCGACGTCGAGGCCGGGACCGAGGGCGCCGAGGGCCGCACCGCGATCACGGTCCCGACCGAGGCCATCGACCGCGAGGGCGCCCAGGCGTTCGTCTACGTGCCGGTGGACGGCGAGGCGCGGACCTACGCCCGCCGTGCGGTCACGCTGGGCGAGGCGACCGGCGACCGCGTCGAGATCACGGCGGGCCTGGAGCCGGGCGAGCGCGTCGTCGTGGACGGCGTGTTCGCGCTCAAGAGCTTCCGGAGCCGCGGCGAGCTCACCGAGCACGAGCACTGATCTCTCCTCCTCTCATGACTTCCCCCTGACCATGAAACGGACAACCGTCCTCGCTCTCGCCGCCACTGGCGGGCTCCTCCTCTGGCGCCGAGCACGCTCTACCGACGACCCAGGCATCCTCGGCCCCCAGGCCGTCCGCGACCTCTACGACCGGCTCGGGCCCGTCTACGACGCCGCTGCGGCGTGGACCCACCGAATCGGCACCGGCGACTTCTACGGGCGCGCCGTCCGGGCTCTCGACCTCCAGCCCGGCGAGACCGCTGTGGACCTCGGATGCGGGACCGGACCCAACCTACCCCACCTCGTCGAGGCAGTCGGACCGACCGGCCGCGTCGTCGCCGTGGACCTCTCGCCGGGGATGCTCGCCCAGGCCCGCCAGCGCGTCGAGCGCCACGGCTGGGCGAACGTCGAGCTGGTGGAGGCCGACGTACGGGACTTCTCGTTCCCCGAGACCCTCCACGGCGTCGTTGGGCTGTTCGCGCTCGAGATGGTCCCCGAGCACGACGCCGTGATCGCTCGGGCGGTCCGGGCTCTCGTGCCCGGTCGGCGGATCGCCGTCGGCGGGCTCCGCCGCCCCGAGCGGTGGCCCGAGTGGGCCGTCCGGCTGGGCGAGCTCGTCAACCGCCCGTTCGGGGTGAGCCGGGCGTACGAGGATGTCCAGCCGTGGCGCGCGGTCGAGGCCCACGCCGACACGGTCTCGTACGAGGAGGACGTGCTCGGCGCCGTCTACCTCGCCGTCGGCCAGGCCCCCGACCCCGAGTGCCCCCGAGTCCCATGAGCACCTGGATCTGGGCCGCCGTGCTCGTGGCCTCCGCCGTCCTCACCCACTGGGGAGCCGAGCGCCTCGCGAAGCCGCTCGGCAAGCTGACCCGCCAGTGGGGCATCACGGGCGCCGCCGCCGGCGCCCTCGTCGCCCTCTTCACGGCCGGCTCCGAGGTCGGCATCAACACCACGAGCGCGCTCCGCGACGTCACCGACATCGGGCTGGGGATGTCGCTCGGGTCCAACGTCTTCGCCGTCCCCCTCACCGTCCTCGTGGTGTACCTCGCCACGCGGAAGCGGCGGCTCGGGGGCGACGACGGGGAAGGGAACGGCTCGGGCTCCGACGGCTCGGGCTCCGAAAGCGAGTCGGGCTCCGAGGACGGCGAGGCGTCGGAGGAGCACCGGCGCCACGTCGAGCGCCACGTCCTCCACGTCTCGAAGGAGGTCGTCACCGTGCTCACCCTGCCCTACTTCGGGCTGCTCGCGCTCGTGGCCGTGCTCACGCTCCCGGCGCCCTGGCGCGGGCTCCAGCCCGTCGACGCCGTGATCCTGCTCGTCGGCTACGCCCTCTACCTCGCGCAGGCGATTAAGCGGGGGCGGGGCCAGGGCGAGGACGTCTCGTGGTCGCGGAAGGAGATCGCCCTCGCCGTAGCCGGCGTGGCGGCGATGGGCGTGGGGGCCTACTTCGTCGTCCGCGCCAGCGAGAATCTGGCCTCCGGGCTCGGGCTCTCGGAGATCGTGACGGGCCTGTTCATCACCGCCTTCGCCACGGCGCTCCCGGAGCTGTTCGGGGCGTGGAGCATCGCCCGGAGCGGGCAGGTCACGGCGGCGACGTCTAGCGTGATCGGCGACCACGCCGTGACGATGACCGTCGCCCTCGTCCCGCTCGCCCTCGTCGGGCTCCCCGTCGAGAACCTCCGACTCTTCGCCGTCAACCTCGCCTTCGTGGGCGCCGTGCCGGCGCTCTACGCCGCGTTCATCTGGTGGGGCGGGGCGGAGACGGGGTTCCAGCGGTGGCAGGTCGGCGCGCTCGCGGCGGTGGTGCCGGTCTGGGCTGCCGTCGTCTACTTCTGGGCGCTCTAACCGCGGACGGGATGAACCGGACCCCATACCACGTCGAGACCACGGACGGCACCGCCGAAGAGCGGCTCGCGCAGCCGCTACGGCACGGCGACCCGTCCCGGACGGCTCTGCCGTTGGGGGGCCGCCGCTTCCGGGGGAGCGGACGGCCGGGTGGCCGGGCGCAGTCCCTTCCTCTGGGGCCGCCACACCTTCACGTACCGCGAGACGACGTACGACCCGCCGACCAGGAGCGCGGCCACCGCCTGGGCGCCGAGCGACTCGGCCGTGGGGAAGACGGCGAACCACATCCCCATCCACGCCGGGATCGCGACGGGCACGGGCGTCACGCCGACCCACGACGCCTGCTGCATCTCCTGCACGCTCTCGCCCACCATCACGATCAGCACGCCCGCCAGCATGACGCCCGTGAACACGAGCATCTTCTTGTACGGCAGCCGGTGGTGGGCCACGAACGTGAGAACGCCGACGACGGCCGTCAACGCGAGCCCGATGGCGACCCCCTGCGACACGACGCCGGAGCCCGCCTGGAGCCGCATGTTCTGGAGGAACAGGACGACCTCGAACCCCTCGCGGTAGACGACCGAGAACCCCAGGAGCGCGAACCCCCACGCCGCCCGCCGGTCGTCGTCCTCGGCCAGGGCGAGCAGACGCCGACGGCGCTTGTTGTGCATCGAGATCCACCCGGTCCAGTAGACCTTGTGGAAGAACCAGTTCATGATCACCAAGAGCACGACGACGGCCAGCAGCCCCGTCGCCGCCTGGACGTCGAGGGCCGGGGCGTTCACGGCGTCGAGCAGCGCGATCACGGCGAACCACGTCGCCACACTCGCGGCGAACGCCGCGGCGGCCCCCCACGTGATCGGCCGCCGGTAGACCCGGTGCGCGCCCATCATGCTCGCCGTCACGGCGGCGAACACGAGGATGGCCTCCAGGCCCTCCCGGAAGACGATGAGGCCCGTGTTCATCACGACCGCGCCGGCGCTGAGGTCGGTCGCGAGCGGGTCGGGGTTGCCGGCCGACGTCACCCCCTGCCACACGAGGGCGCCGAGCACGGCGAGCGATCCGAACGCGAGCCCGACGGTGAGGGTCTTTCTCATGATCTAATAGTTTAGACTCGATCTAGATAAGGGTGAATCCATCCCCTCACAGCCTCGGTTCGCACGCCTCTCCTCCATTTCACAGTCGGGTCACGGAACGCCTTTTCCCTACGGTCGCCGCCCGCCACCTCCTATGAACCGCACCACCTACCACGTCGACAAGATGGACTGTGCCGCCGAGGAGCGGCTCGTCCGCATGGCCCTGGACGGCGTCCCGGGTGTCGAACGCCTAGGGTTCGACCTCCCGGCCCGCCGCGTGGTCGTCGTGCACACGGGCGACGCCGCGCCCGTGACGGCGGCCCTGGGCGAGCTGGGGCTCGGCGCCGACCCCGTCGGCGAGACCGCCCCGGCGACCGACGGCGACGCGCCGCCCTCGACCGAGGAGCGCGGGCCGCTCCGGATCGCGCTCGCCATCAACGCCACGTTCTTCGTCGTCGAGTTCGTAGCGGGCTTGGTCTCCGGCTCGATGGGCCTCGTCGCCGACTCGCTCGACAACCTCGCCGACGCCCTCGTCTACACGCTCAGCCTCGCCGCCGTCGGCGGGGCCGCGAGCCGCAAGAAGCAGCTCGCGCGGTGGAGCGGCTACCTCCAGATCGGCCTCGCCGTCTTCGGGCTCGTCGAGGTCGTCCGCCGGTTCGCGATCGGGGCCGACGTGCCGGACGTGGCGACGATGGTCGTCGTGGCGTCGCTCACCCTGCTCGGGAACGTAGCGACGCTCCTGGTCCTGCGGAAGGCGCGCGGCGATGGGGAGGCCGAGGCCCACGTCGAGGCCTCGTGGATCTTCACCTCCAACGACGTCAAGGTCAACGGGCTCGTGATCGCCTCGGCCCTGGTCGTCTGGGCGACGGCCTCGCCGGTCCCCGACCTCGTCGCGGGCGCGCTCATCTTCGTCGTCGTCGCCAGCGGCGCCCGGCGCATCCTCGCCCTCTCGCGCTAACCCCCACGAACCCCTCCGACATCATGCACGAGATCCTCCCCCGGACCGACGGGAACGTCCTCGGCGTCCGCGTGAGCGGTCCGCTCACGGCCGACGACTACGTCCGGGTCCGGTCGGCCCTCGGCCACGCGGCGGGCGCGTCCCGCACGGTCCGCCTCCTCGTCCACGCCCCCGCCGCCGGGCACCCCGAGCCCGTTGCGGCTGGCGGAGCCGGCGACTCCGGTCCGTCGCACCCCGTCGCCGTCGAGCGGCTAGCCCTCGTCGGCGACGGCGAGTGGCACACGCTGACGGCCTGGCTGGACCGGCTCTTCGTCCCGGACGAGGTCCGCTCGTTCTCCGAGGCCCTGCTCGACGAGGCGTGGGCCTGGGTCCTGGACGGCGCCGACGCGTCCCACTCCTAGCCCCCCCGACGACCGTGCCCACCCCGCCCCCTGATCCTTGCGGCACGCTGCTGGAAGGCCTCGTCGAGGCCCTGCGCGAGGCCGCCCCCACGCTCAGCGAGGGGCTCCCGTACCCCCAGCGGACCGGGATCGCCGACGTAGTCCCAGGCGAAGCCCTGGTTGACGGCCCCGGGCGGTGCTCGCTCACGGTCACCGTCCGCGCCGTCGGCGGCGTCGAGAAGGGCTACGCCCTCTCGGTCGAGGGGGCCGCCCTCGTCGTCCGCGACGGGGCCGAGTTCGAGGACCGCTTCCGACTGGCGACGGCGCCGGGCGAGCGGCCCCGCGAGGCCGACGTCCAGCGGCTCTTCGACGCGCTCACGGCCGACCTCGGCCTCCACTTCGCCACCGCCTCCTGACCCATGCTCGCCGACGTCCTCCCGTTCCTCGCCATTCCGGCCGTGGCCGCCGTGCTCGGCGGGGTCATCGCCGCGTTCCGCCCTCCCGGAAAGCGCCTCCAGAGCGTGATCCAGCACTTCGCGGCCGGCGTCGTGTTCGCCGCCGTCGCGGGCGAGCTCCTCCCGGAGTTGATGTACGAGGCGGCGGCGCTCCCCACCATCGTCGGGTTCGTGCTGGGCGTCGGGCTCATGCTCGGCGTCAAGAAACTGACCGAGGGCGGTCCCGCCGAAGGGGCGCCCGAGTCCGCCCCGACCAACACGCGGGGGCTCGTGGCGACGGTAGCGGTGGACATCGCCATCGACGGGCTCCTGGTCGGCGTCGGGTTCGCGGCCGGCGCCGAGGCTGGCCTCGTCGTCACGATCGCGCTCTCGCTCGAGGTCCTGTTCCTCGTCCTCGCGACGGCCGCCGCGCTCGTCGGGGCCGGGGCCTCGCGGGGCCGCGTGCTCGCGACGACGGCCGGGCTGACCGTGCTCCTCCTCGCCGGGGCCGTCGGCGGCACGCTCGCCGCGGGCGCGCTCACGGGCGGCGTCCTCGCTGGCGTCCTCGCTTTCGGCGTCGCGGCCCTCCTCTACCTCGTCACCGAGGAACTCCTGGTCGAGGCCCACGACACGCCGGACACACCGCTCGCAGCGGCCACCTTCTTCCTCGGCTTCCTCGCGCTCCTCCTCCTCGAGATGGCCCTGTGACCTCCCCCCGCGTCCCATGAGCGACTTCCTGACCGTGCTCCTGCTGACCGCCCTCCCGGCGGCGGCCAACTTCGGCGGCGGGCTGCTGGCCGAGGTGGTCCCCCCGAGCGACCGCGTCCTCCGTCTGGCGCTCCACGCCGCCGCCGGCATCATCATCGGCGTGGTCGGGATCGAGCTGATGGAGCAGGTGCTCGGCGTGGGGCAGCCGTGGATCCCGATCCTCGCCCTCGTCGCGGGCGGGGCGGTCGCCGTCGGGCTCGACGCGGCCGTCGAGTACGTCCAGGGCCGGTTCGGCGGGGGCGCCACCGACGCGAGCGTGTGGATGATCTACCTCGGCGTCTCGGTCGACCTCTTCTCGGACGGCGTCTTGATCGGGGCTGGCTCGACGATCAGCCTCGGGCTCGGGCTGCTCCTGGCCCTCGGGCAGGTCCCGGCTGACGTGCCGGAGGGGTTCGCGACCATCGCCACGTTCCGCCGCGCGGGGATCCCCCGGCGGCGGCGGGTCCTGCTCGCCGCCTCGCTCGCCGTCCCCATCGTCCTCGGGGCGACGGTGAGTTACTGGGCCGTCCGCGATCTCCGGGAGATCTACAAGGTGTCGCTCCTGGCCCTCACGGCCGGCGTCCTCCTCACCGTCGCCGTCGAGGAGATGGTGACGCAGGCGCACCAGACGGAGGACAGCCGGTGGGACTCGCTCGCGCTCGTCGGCGGGTTCGCGCTCTTCGCCCTCGTTGCCGCCTACTTCGGCTGACGTCTCCTTCTCCTCCATCCCCAGACCCCCATGACCGCGACGCTCTGCCTCCCCTTTGAGGAGGTCTTCCCGGAAGTCGACGAGGCCCACGACGCCTGCGTAGGCCGCCTCGTCGGCACGCTCGAATCTCACGACGGGGTCGCCATCGTCCACGTGGTGACGGGACCCGGCGGCACGCCGACCCGGCTGTGCGTCCACCATGACCCGGCCGTGATCGGCGCCGACTTCGTGCGCGAGGTCGTGGACGCCGTCTCGGAGAGCCTCCGGACCCACTTCGGACACGTCCACGCCCGGACGTCCAGCGTGGGCGAGGCCTGCCTCGCGGCCGAGCGCGTCCGGCGCGTCTCCGGCGTCCGGTCCGTCGAGACGACGGACGACGGGGGCCTCCACGTCGAGTACAACCGGGACCGGACGAGCGAGGCCGCCGTCCGATCCGCGATTGAGGAGGTGTCGCCCTCCGGCGTCGAGCCCGGGGAGGCCGATGCATAGCGCTCCCCTCCGCGTGGCCGCCGCGCTCCTCGTCGCGCTCCTGAAACCCGGGGGCGCCTCGACGGCCCGTGCCGAGGCGGTCCCAGGCAGGGACGTGCCGGTCCGCCTCGCCAGCGCCTCGCTCGCCCTCGTCGCCGTCTGCTTCGGCTAAACCGTGTCCCTAATCCACGTCTCTCTGCTAGCCGCTCTAGGGTCCGCACCCGTCCGCCCGCTCTCGCCGACGCCCCGCGAGATGCGGGGCGTCGGCGCCGCACGCGGTCTGTCCCGGGCGACGCGGCTGCGGACCGCGTCAACGTCCTGAACCCCCCCACTCCATGGCCGTCAAGCTCGCCCCATCCATCCTCGCCGCCGACTTCACTCGCCTTGAGGCGCACGCGCGGGAGGCCCTCGACGCCGGGGCCGACTGGCTCCAGGTGGACGTGATGGACGGCCACTTCGTCCCCAACATCTCGTTCGGGACAGCGGCGGTCGATGCGCTCCAGCGCCTGCGGCGCGAGCGGGGCGTGGTCGTCGACGTCCACCTCATGGTCGAGCGGCCGGAGCGGTACCTGGGGGCGTTCGCCCGGGCGGGCGCCGACGTGCTCACCGTCCACGTGGAGGCGACGGCCCACGTCCACCGGGCCGTCCAAGAGATCAAGGGGCTCGGCGTGCGGGCCGGCGTCGCCCTCAACCCAGCGACCCCGATCTCGGCCGTTGAGGAGGTCCTGCCGGACCTCGATCTCGTCCTCGTGATGTCGGTGAACCCCGGCTTCGGGGGGCAGGCCTTCATCCCCCGGAGCACCGACAAGGTCCGCCGCCTCCGCAAGGCGATGGACGAGGCCGGCTCCGGCGCCCACCTCCAGGTCGACGGCGGCGTCTCGCCCTCGAACGCCCCCGACCTCGTGCGGGCGGGCGCCGACGTGCTCGTCGCCGGGAGCGCCGTCTTCGAGGGCGACGTCCGCGCGAACGTCGAGGCGTTCCGGCGAGTCTTGGATGAGAAGACCTGATACGGCGCGCCCTCCACCACCTCTCACACCGATCGTCATACTCCAGCACCTCTACCCAATGCCCGACCCCCTCCGACTCGACCTCGACGTTCTCTTGCCCGACGCGCCCGACGCCCGGGACGCCTGCGTAACCCGCCTCACCGACGAACTGGCGGCGACGCCCGGCGTCGAGCGCGCCCACGTCGTCCCGGCCGACGGCGACCACCCCGCCCAGCTCTGCCTCCACTACGACCCCGACGCGGTCGCGCTCCCGCGCCTGCGCCGGGCCGCCGAGCGGACGGGCGCCCGCATCACCGAGCGCTACGGCCACGTGCTCTGGGGGGCCGACGGGCTCGGCCACCAGCGCCGCGCCCGGACCGTCACCGAGCGGCTCCGCCAGCGGCCCGGCGTCGTCGAGGCCGAGGCGAACGCGACCGGCCCGATCCGGATCGAGTTCGACCGCGAGGCGACGACGGAGGCCGACCTCCGCCGCGCCCTCGCCGACCTGGGCGTGACCGTCGCCCCGGAGCCCGCCGAGACTCGGGCGCTCGCCGAGAGCCCGCCCCCGGTCGGCGACGACCACGCCGGCCACGATCACGCGCCCGGTGAGGGCCACGCGCCCCAGGCCGAGGACCACAGCGGCCATGACCACGCCCCAGGCGCCCACGGTGGGCACAACCACGGCGGCATCTTTGGCGAGCGGACCGAGCTGATCTTCGCCCTCCTGTGCGGCCTCCTCGTCGGCGTCGGGTGGGTGCTGGAGGCGTTCACGGACGTGACGGAGTGGGTCCCGACGGCGCTCTTCATCGGGGCGTACTTCTTCGGCGGTTGGTTCACCGTTCGCGAGGCCGTCGATTCGATCCGAGCCGGGCGCTTCGAGATCGACTTCCTGATGCTCGTCGCGGCGGCGGGCGCCGCCGCGCTGGGCGAGTGGTTCGAGGGCGCGCTCCTGCTCTTCCTCTTCTCCATCGGCCACGCCTTGGAAGGCTACGCGATGGGCCGCGCGCGGCGGGCCATCGAGGCGCTCGCCGAGCTGGCGCCCGCGACGGCGACCGTCCGCCGCGACGGCGTCGAGACGGAGGTGCCCGTCGAGGACCTCCGCGTCGGCGACACCGTTGTCGTCCGCCCCGACGAGCGGGTGGCCGCCGACGGGTTCGTGATCGAGGGCACGAGCGCCGTCAACCAGGCCCCGGTCACGGGCGAGAGCGTGCCCGTGGACAAGCAGCCAGTGAACGACCCCGACGCGGCGCTCGCCGACGCCGACCTCGCGCCCGAGCACCGCGTGTTCGCGGGCACCATCAACGGGTCGGGCGCGCTCGCCGTCGTGGTCACCAAGACGTCGTCGGAGTCCACGCTCGCCCGCGTCGTCCAACTCGTGGCGGAGGCGGAGACCGAGCAGAGCCCGACGCAGAAGTTCACCGACCGGTTCGAGCGGGTCTTCGTGCCGTCCGTGCTCGCGCTCGTCGTCCTGCTCATCGTCGGCCCGCCAATCCTGAACGCGCTCGGGGTGATCTCCGAGGCGTTCAGCGTCTCGTTCTACCGCGCGATGGCGGTCCTGGTGGCGGCGTCGCCCTGCGCGCTCGCCATCGCCACGCCGTCCGCCATCCTCTCGGGCGTCGCTCGGGCCGGGCGGAGCGGCGTGCTCGTCAAGGGCGGCGGGCCGCTCGAAGCCCTCGGCGGCCTGACCGCCATCGCCTTCGACAAGACGGGGACGCTCACCGAGGGCGAGCCCCGCGTGACCGACGTGGTCCCGGCCGAGGGCGCGACCGAGGCCGAGCTGGTCGAGGCCGTCGTCGCGGTGGAGAAGCTGAGCGAGCACCCGCTCGCTCGCGCCGTCACACGCGACCTCGGGAACCGGGCCACGGGCGGGGCGGCGGCCCAGGACTTGCAGAGCGTGACGGGCCACGGCGTCCGTGCCACAGTCGCGGGCGAGCCCGTCGCCGTCGGCAAGCCGGCCCTCTTCACGTTGGACGGCGGCACGGCCGCGCCAGAAGCGCTCCTGGAGCGCGACCGCCAGCTCAAAGCCGACGGCCGCTCGACGATGCTCGTCCAGCGCGGCGGCCGGTTCCTGGGCGTCGTCGGGCTGATGGACACGCCGCGCGAGAGCGCGAAGGACGTGATCCGCCGCCTCCACGACCTGGGTATCGAGACGACGATCATGATCTCGGGCGACGCCCAGGTCGTCGCCGAGTCGGTCGCCCGCGCCGTCGGCATCGACGAGGCGCGCGGGGATCTCTTGCCCGACGACAAGGTGGCCGCCATCAAGGAGCTCCGCCAGCGGGGCGAGGTCGCGATGGTCGGCGACGGCGTCAACGACGCGCCGGCGATGGCGAACGCGACGGTCGGCATCGCGATGGGCGCGGCAGGCTCCGACGTGGCGCTCGAGACGGCCGACGTGGCGCTCATGGCCGACGATCTCTCGAAGCTCCCGTTCGCCGTCGGCCTCAGCCGCAAGACGCGCGGGATCATCCGGCAGAACCTGTGGATGAGCCTCGGCATGGTCGCCTTCCTGGTCCCGGCGACGCTGTTCGGTCTCGGGATCGGCCCGGCCGTCGCGCTCCACGAGGGGTCCACGCTCGTCGTCGTGTTCAACGCGCTCCGGCTCCTCGCGTACAAAGAGGCCTGATCGCCTCCCCCTCCGGGTCTCAAGGAACGGCCCGGAGTGGAGACGCCGCTCGGCGCTCCTGGGCGCCAACGTCCGACCCCTGGACCAGGACACCGGCCGGTCCGATGCTCGTCTCCGTACCGGCCTGACGAAGGGCCTGGCGCGTGAAGGTCCCTGCACCCACGTTCAGCCCCTACCCTTCAAGGCCCTTGCCTCCCCACCGCGACATGCCCCGCACCATCGACGTCTACACTGCCCCCTGCCCGCTCTGCGACGACGCCGTCAACCTCATCGAGCGTCTGGCCGCGTCCGAGGACACGGTCCGCGTCCGCCCGCTCACAGACGCCGAGGCCGCCGCGGAGGCCGCCGCCCTCGGCGTCCGCGCCGTCCCGGCTGTCGCCGTCGACGGCGCGCTCGCGTCGTGCTGCCAGTCCGGCGGCGTGACGGAGGAGGGCCTCCGCGCCGCGCTCGCCGCGTAGCCGCCGTGGCCCTCACCCGAAGTGCCCTCGCTCGCGCCGTCGGCGTCGCCCCATCGGCGGTCCGCTACTACGAGCGGGTTGGGGTCCTCCCCGAGCCCGCGCGGACGGCGAAGGGGTACCGCGTCTACGGACCCGAGGACGTCGATCGGCTCCGGTTCGTCCGACGCGCCCAGGACCTCGGGTTCACGCTCGCCGAAACCACCGGGCTCCTCGACCTCGCTGTGTCCGCGGGCGACCCCTGCGACGGCGTCCGCGCCCGGGCCGAGGCCCATCGTGACGACGTCGCTGCCAAGGTCCGCGACCTCGAGCGGATCCGCGAGACGCTCGACACGCTCATCGCGGCGTGTCACGACCACGCGCCGACCGCCCCGTGCCCCATCCTCGACGCCCTCCGCCACGATGACGACTCGACCGATGACCACCCCACCGATCAACGCAGCGCCTGATCCGGGCGTCCGCCGGGGCCTCGCCGTCGCCCTCGGCGCGGCCGTCGCCGCGAGCGCCTGCTGCACGGTCCCGCTCCTCCTCGTCTCGCTCGGCGTGGGCGGGGCGTGGGTCGGCTCGCTCACGGCGTTCGAGCCGTTCCGGCCCCTCTTCGTCGCCGTCGCCGTCGCCGCGCTCGGCTACGTCGGCTGGCGGGAGTGGCGGGTGGCCCGCCTCGCAGCCTCGGGCATCGACTGCGACTGCGAGGACGAGGCGGTGCCCCTGCGTACGCGGTACGCCGTCCTCGGCGTCGGCGCGCTCGCGGCCGTCCTCTTGCTCGCCTCGCCGTACCTCGTCCGGGCCTCCGGCGCGCCGACCGACCCGGCCCTCGCCCAGGCCGGCGCTGCGGCCCCGCTCGCGACGGCCCGCGTCACGCTCGCCGTCGAGGGCATGACGTGCGCGTCGTGCGACGCGACTGTCCGCGGCGCGCTCTTGAATGTGGAAGGCGTTGTAGACGCGGCGGTCTCGTTTGAGCCGCCCCGGGCCGTCGTCTCGTTCGACCCTACGCGCGCGACCGTCGCCGACCTCACGGCGGCGACCGCCGCCGCGGGCTACCCCACGCGCCCCGCTACCGATGCCTGACCTCACCCTCATCGTCGGCGGCATGACCTGCGCCGGCTGCGCCCACCGCGTCACCGAGGCCCTCGAGGGAGCCCCCGGCGTGGCCTCGGCCGACGTCCCGGGCTGGGAGTCCGGCAGGGCCGACGTCGCGCTCGACGCGGCCGCCCCGGCTGACCCCGCCGACCTGGTGTCCGCCGTCGAGGCCGCCGGGTACCGGGCTGCGGTCGACGGAGGCGCTCCGCCTGCACCTCCCGCTAATGGCCCCGCTTCGGGGTACGGAGCTCCGGCTGACGAGCAACCCGAGCCTTCGGGCGACGGCGCCCCCTCGTCGACTCCATTGCTCTCGGACCTCCCCACCGACGCCTACGACCTCGTCGTGGTCGGGGGCGGCTCGGCCGCGTTCGCCGCGGCGCTCAAGACGAGCGAGCTCGGCGGGCGCGCGGCCATCGTCAACGACGTCGCGGGCGGGCTCCCCATTGGCGGAACGTGCGTCAACGTCGGGTGCGTCCCGTCGAAGGCGACCATCCGCGCCGCCGAGGCCGTCCACCGCGCCCGGCGCTCAGCGTTCGACGGCGTCGAGACCTCAGGCCGCGTCGTGGACTTCGGTGCCGTCTTGACCCAGGTCCGCGCGCTCGCCAGCGAGCTCCGCGAGGCGAAGTACGTCGACGTCGCGGGCGCCGACGCCGCCGTGACGCTTGTGGCCGGCCGCGCCCGGCTGGCGGGTCGCACGGACGGCCTCCACGCGGTCGAGGTCGACGGCGGCGCGCGGACGCTTCGCGCTCGGGCCGTCTTGGTCGCGACGGGCGCCCGGACGTTCGTGCCCGACGTGCCGGGCCTCGCCGACTCCGGGTATCTCACGAACGAGACCGTCTGGGACCTCACCGAGGCCCCCGACCGCCTCGTCGTGCTCGGCGGCGGGTACGTGGCCGTCGAGACCGCCCAGGCATTCGCCCGTCTCGGCGTCCCCGTCACTCTCCTCCAGCGGTCGCCCCGCATCCTACCCCGTGAGGACGCTGCGCTCACCGACGCGCTCACGGGACACCTGGAGGCCGATGGCGTCAATGTCCGGACCGGCGTCTCGCTCCGGTCAGCCCACCACGACGGCGGTGAGACCATCGTCGCCTTCGAGGCGGACGGGGAGGCGCAGGAGATCCGCGGCTCGCACGTCCTCCTCGCGACCGGCCGCCGCGGCAACACGGCCGACCTCGGGCTCGAGGCCCTCGGCGTCACGCCCGACGCCCGGGGATTCCTCCCCGTCGACGCCACGCTCCGGACGGCGGCCGACGGCGTGTTCGGGGCCGGCGACGTGCTCGGCGACAAGATGTTCGTGTACACGGCGGCCTACGAGGGCGCCCTCGCCGCCCGGAACGCTCGCGACGGGCTCTGGGCCGAGACCGACTACACCGCGCTCCCGTGGGTCGTGTTCACCGACCCCCAGCTCGCGGGCGTCGGGCTCGACCTCGCCGAGGCCGAAGCCGTAGGCATCGACGCCGAGGCGACGACGCTCCCGATGGAGCACGTCCCGCGCGCCATCGCCGCCCGCGACACGCGTGGGTCCATCACGCTCGTCCGCGACCGCGAGTCCGACCGGCTCGTCGGCGCCCGGGTCCTGGCGCCCGAGGGGTCCGAGCTCCTGATGGAGGTCGCCCTCGCGATCCGCCACAGGATCACGACCGAGCAACTCGCTGGCGCCTTCCATCCCTACCTCACGCTCTCGGAAGCCGTCAAGCTCGCCGCGCTCACGTTCCGCAAAGACGTCGGCCAGCTCTCCTGCTGCGCTGCCTGAGGTGCCGCTTCCCGCCCCGCCGGACCCTGCGTGCCGGTTCCGCGGCTCGGGAGCGGCCCGGCCGTCGCGCTCCACGAGGGGTCCACGCTCGTCGTCGTGTTCAACGCGCTGAGGCTGCTGGCCGACAAGGAGACGACGTAGGGGCACGGGTGCGGGGCACGGTGGGTTGACGAGGTCGGCCCGCTGTCTTATCGTACTAGTACGATAACCATTCGCCATGCAGGCCAAGACCGACCTCTTCCCCCCCGACCTCGCCCGCCTCGCCGAGGCGGCCAAGGCGCTTGGTCACCCCGCCCGACTCGCCATCCTCCGTACGCTCGCCGAGCGCGGGACGTGCGTCTGCGGCGAGGTCGTCGAGGAGTTGCCGCTGGCTCAGGCCACGGTCTCCCAGCACCTCAAGGCGCTCAAGGCCGCCGGGCTCGTCCGCGGCGAGGTCGACGGTCCTCGCTCGTGCTACTGCGTCGACGCCCCCGTCCTCCGCGCCCTCGCCGACGGGCTCGCGGCCTTCCTCGGCCCGGTCCTCGACGCCCTCCCCCCCGGTGACGATGGAGCTGACTGTTGCTGACGTGCCGGCCGCCGCTGCTCCGGCCGCCTGGCGGGCCGCGCTCGCCGAGGCCCTCGGCACGTTCGCCCTCGTCTTCGCAGGCACTGGTGCCGTTGTCGTCGAGGCCCAGACCGGCGCGCTCGGCCACGTCGGCGTCGCGCTCACCTTCGGGCTCGTGGTTATGGCCGCGATCTACGCCGTCGGCGAGGTGTCCGGCGCCCACATCAACCCGGCCGTCACCGTCGCCTTCTGGGCCTCGGGCCGGTTCCCCGGCGCCCGCGTGGCACCGTACGTGCTCGCCCAGGTCGCTGGCGCCCTCGTCGCGAGCGGATTTCTGCGAGGGCTCTTCCCCGACGCGACGACGCTCGGGCAGACCCTCCCGGCTGGGACCGCGCTCCAGAGCTTGGGGCTCGAGGCCGTCCTCACGTTCCTGCTCATGTTCGTCATCCTGGGCGTGGCCGTCGGCGCGAAGGAGGTCGGCCTGCTGGCGGGCGTCGCCATCGGCGGCACGGTCGCGTTCGAGGCCATGATGGGCGGGCCGGTCTCGGGCGCGTCGATGAACCCGGCGCGGTCGCTCGGCCCCGCCCTCGTCGCCCTCGACCCCCGCTCGCTCTGGGTCTACCTCGTCGGCCCTGGGCTCGGCGCTCTGCTGGCGGTCCCCGCCTACCGGGCCGTCTACGGCGACCGCGCCCGGCACCCGCTCGCCCGGACCCGATGACGACGGAGCCCACCCGCACCCTTGCCGACGGCGAGCCGCTCCCGTTCGCCACGCGCGACGTCGTCGTGGTCGGCGGCGGCCAAGCCGCGCTCGCGGTCGGCTACCACCTCGCGCGTGAGCTCCGCAAAACGGACGCGACGGTCGCGCTCCTCGACCGCCAGCCGGGGCCGGGCGGCGCCTGGCGGGGCGGGTGGGACTCGCTCCGGCTGTTCTCGCCCGCCGAATGGTCGTCGCTCCCGGGCTACCTCCTGCCCCGCCACCTCGCGGGCCGCGAGGCGGCCGAGTACCCCCACCGCGACGACGTGCTGGACTACCTCGCCGCCTACGAGGAACGCTACGAGCTCCCCGTCTGGCGGCCCGTCCGCGTGACCGGCGTCCGGCGCGTCGACGGCGACCCGGCGGGGCCGCTCTGGGTCGAGACCGACCGCGGTGCCGTCGCGGCCCGCGCCGTCGTCGCGGCGACGGGGACGGCGGGCCAGCCGTTCGTCCCGGAGGTCCCCGGGCGCGGGGCGTTCGGGGGCGTCCAGGTCCACTCGTCGGCGTACCGCTTGCCCGATCCATTCACAGGTTGTCGCGTGCTCGTCGTCGGGGGCGGCAACTCCGGCGCGCAGGTCCTGGCCGAGGTCTCGGCCGTCGCCGACGCCTCGTGGGTCGTCGAGCGCGAGCCCCGGCTCCTGCCCGCCGACGTCAATGGCCGCGTCCTGTTCGACGCCGCAACGGCCCGGTACCACGCGCTCCAGAACGGCGAGGACGCGGGCCGGCCGTACGGCCTGGGCGACATCGTTCAGGTCCCGCCCGTCCGCGCGGCGCGCGAGGCCGGCCGGCTGGACGACCTCCGCTCGCCCATCGCGCGGTTCACAGCCGACGGCGTCGTCTGGACCGACGGTTCCGAGGAGGCCATCGACGCCGTCGTCTGGTGCACGGGCTTCCGCCCGGCCCTCGGTTTCCTCGACGGGTTGGGCGTCGTCGGCTCGGACGGCCGCGTCGCGGTCGGGGGCACGCGCTCGGTCGCCGAGCCCCGGCTCTGGCTCGTCGGCTACGGGTCGTGGACCGGGTTCGCCTCGGCCACGCTCGTCGGCGTCGGCCGTTCCGCCCGCGCGACGGCCCGCAAGGTCGCCGCCGCCCTCGCCGAGACGCCCGCTCCCATCTCCTCCTGACCCCTCCGCTCGTGCCCACGACCCTCGCCGTCTTCTCCGACGTCCACGCCAACCTCCCCGCCCTCGAAGCCGTCCTCCGTGACATCGACGCCCGGCTCGGCCGCGGCGAGGTGGGCGCCGTCTACTGCCTCGGCGACCTCGTGGGCTACGCGACGTGGCCGAACGAGGTCGTGGTCGCCGTCCAGGAGCGGGGCATCCCCACCATCGCCGGGAACTACGACGAGGGCGTCGGGCTCGGCTCCGACGACTGCGGGTGCGCCTACGTCACCGACGAGGACAAGGCGCGCGGGGCCGAGTCCATCGCGTACACGAACGCCACCGTGACCGAGACCACGCGCCAGTACCTCCGCTCGCTCCCGCGCCACGTGCGCGTCACGCTGGCGCCGCCGCGTGAGCGGAAGGCGGAGCCGGTCGAGGTCCTCATGGTCCACGGCAGCCCGCGCCGGGTCAACGAGTACCTGTTCGAGGACCGGCCCGACGACCTGATCGTGAAGCGGGTGACTGAGGCCGGGGCCGACATCATGCTCTTCGGCCACACCCACAAGCCCTACCACAAGGCGCTCGCGGTCGAGGCCGAGGACGGCGAGACCATCTACCGCCACGCCGTCAACACGGGCTCGGTCGGCAAGCCGAAGGACGGCGACCCCCGGGCGTGCTACGTCCTCCTGACCGTGGACGCGGAGCGGCCGAAGACCGACCCGGACTACTGCCAGGTCGAGTTCGTCCGGGTCGCGTACGCCGTCGAGGAGGCCGCGCGCGCCGTCGAGGCCAGCCCGCTCCCCGACGCCTTCGCCCAGATGCTCCGCGACGCCTGAGCCTTGACTGGAGACCCCGAACCCGGCGCGAGGTGGCGTCCGTCGTATCAACAGATCCTCCTTTGGTCGGGGACAGCCCGGCCACCGCGCTCCACGTTGGTCGTATTCAGCGCCCTCCGCTCCCTGGTGCACCGGGAAGCACGGATCCCTCGTGGTGCTACGGAGACTCCACCGGTACCAAGCGCAGCGCAAACGTGCTTCCCCGTTGGGGGCCGTCGCTCTGTGCGGTGACCCGTCCCCCGTAGCGCTCGGCGAGTCGCTGGGCGATGGCGAGCCCGAGCCCGCTCCCGGCCTGGCGCTGGACGGCCGGGTCGTCGGCCCGGTAGAACCGCTCGAAGAGCCGGTCCCGCTCGGCCGGCCCGAAGCCCGCCCCTGTGTCCGACACCGCGGCGACAGCCTCGCCGCCCTCCGGCCGCACGGAGACCGTCACCGTCCCGCCGGGCGGCGTGTACTTGACCGCGTTGTCGAGCAGGTTCTCGAGCGCCACCTCGACGTCGGTCGCGGAGCCGTGGGCGACGACGCCCGCTGTCAGGTCCCGGACGAGTGCCACACCCTTCGCCACCGCCAGCGGCTCCGCCCGGTCGGCGAGGGCGCCTACGAGCGCACCGAGGTCGACGGTCTCACGAGCAGCAGGCGGCCCCTCGGCCTCGGCGCGCGAGAGGGCGAGGAGTCCCGAGATCAGCCCGCCCATCCGCTCGACGTGGCGGTCCAGTCGGCCCACGACCTCGCGGTACCCCGCCGCCTCGCGGTCCCGGCGGAGCGCCACGTCGATCTCGCTCCGCGCCGCCGTGACCGGCGTGAGCAGCTCGTGCGCCGCGTCCGCCCGGAACCGGCGCTCCCGCTCGAACCCCTCGTCGAGGCGGGCCAGGAGCCCGTTGAATGCCGCTGCGAGGTCGCCGAGCTCGTCGTGGGGCGCCTCGCCCGTGGGGAGCCGAGCGCCCCGCTCAGCCGGCCCGATCCGACCGGCCGCCTCGGTCAGCGCCGAGACGGGCCGGAGCGCCCGCCGCGCGAGTCCGTACCCGCTCGCCGCAGCGACGGCTACGCCGAGCGCCACGCCGAGCGCGAGGAGCCAGCCCAGCCGGTGCGTCTCGCGGTGGAGCCCGGACTCGGCCCCCGTCACCGCTACCCAGCCCGTCGTCCGCCCGCCCGTACCCCGCACCTCCGCGTAGCGGGTCCGAACGGGCTCGTCGTCCCCGTGCGTGTGGTACGCCGCGCCGTCGCCCACCCCGGGCGCGTGCGGCGTGGTTTCTGGGAGCCGACCGTTTGAGAAGAGCGCCGCGCCGTCCGGTCCGATCAGGTGGACAGCGTAGGGTGAGGCTTCCGCGGCCTGGACGAACCCGGGCGCCGAGGCCCCTGGCGGAGACCCACCCGCGAGCGCTCCGCCTGGCAGGATCGCCGCGACCCGCTCGGCCTCGGCAGCGAGCGCCGCGTCGAAGTCGCGGTGCAGTGACACGTGGAACCCGACGTACAGGAACGCTACGAACAGCCCGAGCAGCAGCGTCACGCTCAGCCCGTACCACAGCGCGAGCCGCGTCGAGATCGAGAGCCGCGAGGCCGACGTGGGTACGGCCGACATCTAGGTGGCCACCAGCCGGTAGCCGACGCCGCGCACCGTCTCCAGCACCACGCCCGTCCCGTGCGGGACGGAGGCGCCCGCATCGGACAGCTTGAGGCGGAGGCCCGACGCCGTCTGGTCGATCGCGTTGTCGGTCACCTCGAACGCCGAGCCCCACACGCGCTCGGCCAGCCGCGTCCGCGAGACGGCCTCGCCCGCATGGCGCATCAGGAGCTCCAGCAGCCGGAGCTCCTTGTCGCGGAGCCCCAAGTCCACCGGCTCGCCCTCACCCTCGACGACGGCCCGGCGCCACGAGGCGTCGAACCGAACGCGCCCCACCCGGAGCTCGCCAGTCTGGAGCCCAGCCGCCCCGTCGCCGCCCGGCGTCTCGGCGGCTCGCCGGAGCAGTGCCCGCAGCCGGGCCAGCAGTTCCTCGAAGGCGAACGGCTTCGGGAGGTAATCGTCGGCTCCGGCGTCCAGCCCGGCCACGCGGTGCTCGACGCCCGAGAGCGCCGTCAGCATCAGCACCGGGGCCGTCCGGCCCGCTCCGCGAAACTGTTCCACCAACGTCCGCCCGTCGATGTGCGGGAGCCGCCAGTCGACGATGAGCGCGTCGTGGTCACCCGAGAGCGCCTCGGCCAGCCCACGCGCGCCGTCGGGCTCGACCGAGACCGCGTAGCCCTCCTCTTCGAGCCCCCGACGGACGGGACCGGAGATGGACTCCTCATCCTCGACGAGGAGCAGGCGGACGGCCGATGGAGGGACAGAATCGAGCGGCACGGGGACGGTCTCAGGCGAACCTGTCGGATCGGACAGGAAGACGACAGGGCCACCACAGCGGCCCCTGGCGAAGATACGGGCCGACCCTCCTGCGCCCGATGATCGCCTCCGTCCTCGTCCTCCTCGGAGGGTGGTGGGCCGTGGGTCGTGGGCTCAGCGGTGTTTCTCCGTCTATCGGCCGAACGGCCCTGCCCACCTCGGACGAGCCCACCGGATGACCCGACCTCTCCTCACGTTCGCCCTGGCGCTGGCCACGTCCCTGTCGGCGTCGACCCAGCCGGTCCTGACGCCCGCTCTCGTGGACTCTTCCGAGATCGCCGCCGCACCGGCCGACTCGCTCACGCTCGCCGAGGCGCTCGCCTTGGCGCTCGACGCCTCCCCCGACCTCGCGGCGCTCGTCTTCGAGGGTCGCGCCCGTGATGCCCTGGTGGCGCAGGCCGACCGCCGCCTCAACCCGTCGCTCCGGCTCGACACCGAGAACCTCCTCGCCCCGTCGGGCAACGGGCTGAACGGGCTGGACGGCACCGCCAACGCCGCCCAGACCACGCTGGAAGTGGTCGTCCCCTTCGAGCCCAGCCGCCGGGCCGCCCGCGTCCGCCTCGCAGAGGCCGAGCGCGACCTGCTTCCCGCCGCCGAGCGCCGTGTCCGCCTGGACGTCGCCGCTCGTGTGACCGGCCGGTTCGCCATCGCGCTCGCAGCCCAGGAGCGCGCCCGGCTTGCCGCTGAGGTGGCGGGCTTGGCGGGGGAGGTGAGCACGACGGCCCGCCAGCAGGTCGCCATCGGGGACCGCTCGCCCATCGAGGAGACGCGCGCCGAAGTGGCCTTTGCCGTCGCGCGCGCCGAGGTCGCCCGGGCCGAGCGCGAGGCGGAAGGTGCGCGCCGCGCCCTCGCCGCGCTGTGGGGCGCCGCCACCGACCCGCCAGAGGCCCTGGCGGGCGCACTTATGCCCGTTCCGCTTCCGCCCTTCCCCCGTCTGGTGGACGACCTCGACGGCGCGCCCGAGTTGCTCCGCTTCGCCGCCGAGGCGGCCCGCCGCGACGCCGTGGTCGGCGTCGAGCGCGCCGCGTACCGCCTCACGCCGACCGTGACGGCGGGCGTGCGCCGGTACCACGCCCCGGGCGACGACGGCGGTGGGTTCGGGATCGTGGCTGGCGTCGGCCTGCCGCTCCCCGTCTTCAACCGCAACAGCGACGCCGCCCAGGCCGCCGTCGAGCGCCGCGCGGCGCTGGACCCGGAGCGCGACGCCGTCCGCGACTCGCTCGTCTCGGCCCTGGCACCCGCCTACGGCCGACTCGCCGCGGCCCACGACGAGGTCGCCATCCTGTCCGGCACCGCCGTCCCGGGCGCGCTCGACGCCGCGGCCAAGGTGGCCGAGGGCTACCAGCTCGGCCGCTTCGGCATCCTCGACGTGCTCGACGCTCAGCGCGCCTCCGCCCAGGCCCGCGGGCTCTTGCTCGACGCGCTCGCCCAAGCGGCCAGCGCCGCCGCCGACGTGGAGCGCCTGACGGGACGGCCGCTCCCGCCCGCCGCGCCTGAGGTCCCCCGCCTACCTGCTCCCGACCCCTCGACGACCGACCGATGACTCCGTCTGACCCCAGCGCCCCGGCCGTCCACGTGACGGACGCCCCGCCTCCTCCCGGACCGGACGCTCCCGAGCCCACCCACCGCCAGCGGTCGCTAGGGCGCCAGGTCATACCCATCGCGGTCATCCTGGCCGTCGCAGCCCTCGTGGCGTTTTTCGTCCTGCGCGACGAGCCCGCCGTAGCTGGTGGCGAGGAGGCCGAGGCCGTCGAGGTGGACTACCCGCGCGGCCCGCACAACGGGCGCCTGCTCCAGCCCGAGACGGAAGGCGGCCTCGCGCTCGAGGTCACGATCGCCGAAGAGGGTATCCCGCCCGAGTTCCGCATCTACCCCTTCGCGGGCGACACGCCGGTCCTGCCCGGACAGGTCGACCTCACGGTCATCTTGACGCGGCTCGGCAGCATCGACACGCTCGGATTCGAGCGCTCCGGCGACTTCCTCAGGAGCACGTCGACCGTCACCGAGCCCCACTCGTTCGTGGTCGACCTTATTGCGACGTACCAGGGGCAGACCTCGCGGTGGAGCTACGACAGCATCGAGGGGCGGACGACGATGACCGACGACGTGATGGAGCGGGCGGGCGTCGAGATCATGTCCGCCGGACCCGCGACCATCTTGGAAGGGCTCCAGCTCCCCGGCGAGGTCGCCCTCAACACCGAGCGCGAGGCGCACGTCACGGCCCGGTTCCCCGGCGTCGTCTCGACGGTCACCGTCGGCGAGGGCGAAACCGTCCGTCAGGGCCAGCTTCTGGCCGTCGTCGAGAGCCGCCAGCTCGTCGGCGTCGCCGACGACTACGTCCGCGCCGCGCACCGCCTCCACTACGTCGAGCAGGAGTACGAGCGCGAGCGCCAGCTCTTCGAGCGGCGGATCTCGGCCGAGCGCGAGTTCCGCGCCGCCGAACACGAGCTTGAAGAAGCCCGGATCGCGCTCCAGGTCGCCGAGCAGTCCCTCGTAGCAGCCGGCATCCCGCGCGCTCGCGTCAGGGCGCTCGACACCGAGCCGACGGGCAGCCGCGGCGCGCTGGCGAGCCTGGCCCGCGTCGAGGTCCGCGCGCCAAGCTCCGGTCTGGTCACCGCCCGCGACGTGTCCGAGGGCGAATCGGTGTCGGACAGCCGGACGCTCTTCACCATCGCCGACCTGTCGACGGTCTGGGTCGAGGTGACGGTCTACCAGCGCGACCTCGCAACCGTCCGCCCCGGCATGACGGCCATCGTCCGCTCCGACGACACCGGCGCCGCCGTCGAGGGCCGCGTCCGCTTCGTCGGGCCGGTCGTGGGGCAGGAGAGCCGCGCGGCGACGGCTCGGATCGTGCTGCCCAATCCCGGGGGCCGCTGGCGACCCGGCCAGTTCGTCGAGGTCGACCTGGCGACGGCCGTCTACGAGGTGCCGCTGGCGGTGCGGACCGACGCGATCCAGGACTTCCGCGACTTCCGGGTGGTCTATGCCCGCCACGACGGCCAGTTCGAGGTGCGGATGCTGGAGCTGGGCGTGAGCGACAGCACCTACACCGAGGTGCTGGGCGGCATCCGCGTCGGCGAGCCCTACGCGGCGACCAACTCCTTCATCGTCAAGGCCGACATCGGGAAGTCCGGCGCCACGCACGACCACTAGGGCGACCCATGAAGCTTCTCGAAGCCCTCCTCCGCTTCTCGATCCGCCACCGCTGGGCGGTCCTGGTGCTCACGCTCGTGGTCGCCGCCGTCGGCGTGTGGAGCGCGCTCCGGCTGCCCATCGACGCCGTCCCGGACATCACGAACGTCCAGGTCCAGATCAACACCGAGGCCCCGGGCTTCTCGCCGCTCGAGGCCGAGCAGCGGATCACGTTCCCCGTCGAGACGGCCGTCGCCGGCCTCCCCGACCTCGAGTACTCGCGCTCCGTCTCGCGCTACGGGCTCAGCCAGGTGACCGTCGTCTTCGAGGACGGCACTGACATCTACTTCGCGAGACAGCAACTCGCCGAGCGCATCCAGCAGGTCCAGGCGAGCTTGCCGCCCGGCCTGGAACCGGCCATGGGGCCGGTCACGACGGGCCTGGGCGAGATCTTCCTCTACACCGTCGAGGCCGAGCCCGGCGCGACGACGCCCGAGGGCGTGGCCTACACGCCGACCGACCTCCGGACCATCCAGGACTGGACCGTCCGGCCCCAGCTCCGCAACGTGCCCGGCGTGGCGGACGTGAACACGATCGGCGGCTACGAGAAGCAGTTCCACGTCCAGCCCGACCCCGACCGGCTCCTGGCCTACGGACTCACCATGGGCGACGTGGTGTCGGCGCTGGAAGCCAACAACCAGAACGTCGGCGCGGGCTACGTCGAGCGGAGCGGCGAGCAACTGCTCGTCCGCACGCCCGGTCAACTCGGCGGGCTGGACGACCTGGGCGACGTCGTCCTCGACACGCGCACAGGTGGCGCGCCGGTCCGCGTCCGCGACGTGGCCGACGTGCTCCTGGGCGAAGAACTGCGGACGGGCGCCGCCAGCCAGAACGGCCAGGAGGTCGTACTCGGGACGGTCTTTATGCGGACCGGCGAGAACAGCCGGGCCGTCTCCACGCGCGCCGCCGAGCGCCTGGACGAGATCCAGCGCTCACTCCCTGAGGGCGTCGTCGCGCGTGCCGTCTACAACCGCACCGACCTGGTCGACAAGACCATCGCGACGGTCGAGAAGAACTTGGTCGAGGGCGCGCTCCTGGTCGTCGTCGTCCTCTTCCTGTTCCTGGGCAACTTCCGAGCGGCGCTCCTGACGGCCCTCGTCATCCCGCTCTCGATGCTCATGACCATGACGGGCATGGTCCAGGGCAAGGTGAGCGCAAACCTCATGAGCCTGGGCGCGCTCGATTTCGGCATCATCGTCGACGGCGCCGTCATCATCGTCGAGAACTGCCTCCGTCGATTGTCTGAGGCCCAGAAGCGCGCGGGCCGCGTGCTGACGCGCGCCGAGCGGTTCCGCGTCGTGTTCGACGGCACCAAGGAGGTTCGCAAGGCGACCATCTTCGGCGAACTCATCGTCATCATCGTCTACCTGCCGATCCTGACGCTCACCGGCGTCGAGGGCAAAATGTTCACGCCGATGGCGCTCACGGTCATCATGGCGTTGGTGGCAGCCATGATCCTGTCCGTCACGTTCGTCCCGGCCGCCGTCGCCGCGTTCGTGACCGGCCGCGTGTCCGAGAAGGAGAACGTGCTCATGAAGTGGGCGGAGAGGGCCTACCGCCCGACACTCCGCTACGCGCTCTCCAACCGGGCCGTCGTGCTGACGGCCGCCGTCGCCGCCGTCGCGCTCGCCGGGCTCATCGGCACGCGGATGGGATCGGAGTTCATCCCGAGCCTGGACGAGGGCGACATCGCGCTCCACGCGCTCCGTATCCCCGGCACGAGCCTGACGCAGGCCGTCGAGATGCAGTCGGAGTTGGAGGCGCGCATCCGGACGATGCCCGAGGTCGAGCGCGTGTTCGCCAAGATGGGCACGGCCGAGATCGCGACCGACCCCATGCCGCCGTCGGTCGCCGACAACTACGTCATGATGAAGCCGCGCGACGAGTGGCCCGACCCCGACCTGCCCAAGGCCGAGTTCGTCCAGCGCTTGGAAGAGGTCGTCTCGGGCGTGCCGGGCAACAACTACGAGTTTATTCAGCCCATCCAGATGCGCTTCAACGAGCTCATCGCGGGCGTCCGGAGCGACGTGGCCGTCAAGGTCTACGGCGACGACATGGAGGTGTTGAACGAGACCGCAGGCGACATCGAGGCGGTGCTCCAGACGGTCCAGGGCGCGGCCGACGTCAAGGTGGAGCAGACGACGGGCCTGCCACTGCTCTCCGTCACGCCGAACCGCGCGGCGATGGCCCGCTACGGGCTCGACGGCGCGACCGTCCAGCAGACCATCGCCATCGCCGTCGGCGGAATCCAGGCCGGGCAGGTGTTCGAGGGCGACCGCCGCGCGCCCGTCGTGGTCCGCCTGCCCGAGCGGCTCCGCCAGGATCTGAGCGCGCTCGAGCGGCTTCCCGTCGCGCTCCCCGGTGGCGGCGAGGTCCGCCTCGGGGCCGTGGCCGACTTCGAGGTGGCGCCCGGCCCCAACCAGATCAGCCGCGAGGACGGCAAGCGCCTGGTGATCGTGACGGCGAACGTCCGCGGGCGCGACATCGGCTCGTTCGTCCAAGAGGCCCAGTCCCGCATCGACGCCGAGGTGGCGGTCCCGGCGGGCTACTGGACCGGGTGGGGCGGCCAGTTCGAACAGCTCGCCTCCGCGGCGCGGCGCCTGCAACTCATCGTCCCGCTGGCGCTCTTGCTCATCTTCACGCTGTTGTACCTCACGTTCGGCAGCGTCAAGGACTCCCTCATCGTCTTCACCGGCGTCCCGCTGGCGCTGACGGGCGGCGTGGTGGCGCTCTGGCTGCGCGGCATCCCGCTCTCGATCTCGGCCGGCGTCGGGTTCATCGCGCTCTCGGGCGTGGCCGTGCTCAACGGCATGGTCATGATCACGTTCATCAACCAACTCCGCCAGCAGGGGGAATCGCTCGACCGTGCCGTCTTCGACGGCGCCATCGCCCGGCTCCGGCCGGTCCTGATGACGGCGCTCGTGGCGTCGCTCGGGTTCGTGCCGATGGCGCTCGCGACGAGCATCGGCGCCGAGGTTCAGCGGCCTCTGGCGACCGTCGTCATCGGCGGCATCTTGTCCTCGACGCTGCTCACGCTCGTCGTCCTGCCCATCCTGTACCGGCTCGCGCACCGCGAGGGCGACGTGCCCCTGGCCGGTCCGGGCGGCGACGGCCGCTCGGCCGACCCCTTCGGCCCCGAGCCGACCGTTTCCCAGCCGGTGGGCACCGAGCCCACTCTCTCCGATCCGTCTTTTGCCTAGCCCTATGACGTTCCGCCAGCGGCTCGCGCCGCTCTTCCTGTCGCCCTGGTGCGTGCCCGCGCTCGCGGTGCTCGGCCTGCTGCTCTTCCCGAGTGAGGCGTTCGCCCACGGCGTTCCGGAGGGCGACGCGGGCTACATCCAGGCCACGTCGGGCGTGCTGCCCGGGCCGTTCGCCTACCTCGGCGCCAAGCACATGGTCACCGGCTACGACCACCTGCTCTTCCTGCTGGGCATCATCTTCTTCCTCTACCGGAGGAAGGACATCGCCCTCTACGTCTCGCTCTTCGCCATCGGCCACTCGGTCACGTTGATCGCGGGCGTGCTGACCGGCTTCAGCGTGAGCGCCTACCTCATCGACGCCATCATCGGGCTGTCCGTGGCCTACAAGGCGCTCGACAACCTGGGCGCGTTCCGCTCGTGGTTCGGCGTCCAGCCCGACGCCCGCGCGGCAACGCTCATTTTCGGCCTCTTCCACGGGCTCGGGCTGGCGACCAAGATCCTGGAGTTCGACGTCGCGCCGGACGGCCTATTCGCCAACCTCGTCGCCTTCAACGTGGGCGTCGAGATCGGCCAGATCCTGGCGCTTAGCGCCATCCTGATCGCGATGGGCGCCTGGCGCCGCACGGCCAGCTTCTCCCGCTACGCCTACTCCGCGAACGTGGCGCTCATGAGCGCCGGCTTCGTCCTGACCGGCTACCAGCTCGCCGGCTACCTCGTCTACAACTAGCTCCATGTCCAACGTCACCCCGCCCCCCGGCGTCTCCCTCCCGACGCCCCGCGCGCTCGTCCGCTCGACGCTCATCGCGCTCGCCGTCGCCGCCGTCATCCTGGTCGGCTTCATCTTCCCCGCCGAGTACGGCGTCGACCCGACGGGTATCGGCAGCGTCTTCGGGCTGACCGACATGGGCCGGATCAAGGTCCAACTCGCCGAGGAAGCGGCGGCGGAGGACGCCGCTCTCGCCGCCGCGGGCGTGTCCCCGAGCGCGCCCGTGAGCAATCCGCCGGTCGCCCCCGACACGGCCGCCAGCGCCGCCGACGTGCCGACCGAGGCGGACGCCGAGCAGGTCACGCGAATCGCCCTCGACCCTGGCGAGGGCAAGGAGGTCAAGCTCGTGATGGTCGAGGGAGGGCGGGCGACCTACTCCTGGGAGACCGACCGCGGCGTCGTCAACTACGACACCCACGCCGACGCGCCCGGCATCGACTACTACGGCTACGGCAAGGGCACCTCGGTCGCGTCGGACGAGGGCGTGCTCGTGGCCGCCTTCGACGGCAAGCACGGGTGGTTCTGGCGCAACCGGACGCGCGAGTCGCTGACGGTCACGCTTCGCACGAGCGGCGATGTCCAGGGCGTCGTCGGCCCTTGATCCAGACGCCTCCACTCGGCCCATGCCCAATCCCCTCCGCCTTGACCTCCCCGTCCTCCTGCCCGATGCGCCGGACGCCCGCGACGCCTGCGTGGCCCGGCTGACCGACGAACTGGCGGCGACCTCTGGCGTCGAGAGCGCCCACATCGTCCCAGCGGGCAACGACGGGCTCATGGACACGCCTCGCGAGTCCGCGAAGGAGGTGATCCGCCAGCTCCACGCCCCAGGCATCGAGAAGACCATCATGATCTCGGGCGACGCCTAGGCCGTCGCCACGTCGGTCGGCCGCGCCGTCGGCATCGCGATGGGCGCAGCAGCCGGGTCCGACGTGGCGCTCATGGCCGACGACCTGTCGAAGCTCCCGTTCGCCGTCGGCCTCTCGCGGAAGACGCGCGGGATCATCCGCCAGAACCTCTGGATGAGCCTGGGCATGGTCGCCTTCCTGGTCCCGGCGACGCTGTTCGGGCTCGGGATCGGTCCGGCCGTCGCGCTCCACGAGGGGAGCACGCTCGTCGTCGTGTTCAACGCGCTCCGGCTGCTGGCGTAGAGGAGACCGGTGCGTAGAGGCCGACCGACCGCATCGGGTCCGCGCGCCTTACACCGTCTCGCGCGGGCTCGCTTGACTGAGTCCGCCGAGACGGGGGGACGCGCGCGCGTCGGCAAAGTCCACTCTATCTATGATTTCTATTCAAGATGTAGCTTTTAAAAACCTTGCCTAAATCTTTTTCAGAGAACCAGATGTTATCTGGGTCAAGATGATAAACAGGAGCCTGTTCGCACCTGTCGTTACAGCCTATTATCTCGACATCCAGTTTATCTTTTAGATCGTATTTATTGATATAATAATCTAGCCTCTTTCCTTTTTTCTTCCGGCAATTTGCGCCGTTGCACCGGTAGAGGACCGGGTCGCCATCTTCAGAGTCTTCCATAGCAGTATCATTTGACGACGAGCATTGACGGCCACGGCGGCCCCAGACAGGCCCATCAGCACGGCGGCGACGGCGTGACGGAGGATAACGCCCCACGGGGCGCTCACGCCGTTGGGTTGGCGCGCGGCCTCGCCGTTGAGGCAGGAGTGAGGTCAAGGCACGACACGCCAGGGTGCTCCGTGAGCTGTCCGGCCTGCTGCGCGAGGCGGGTTCCTGGTACGCCGGGTGAGCAGCAAGTGAGCGCGGTCACCGGCCCTGATCCAACTCGTCGATGCTTACGCAGCCGTCGCAGGTGGATCCGAATGCAGGGCTTTCGGGCTGAACTCCCGGTCCTCGTAGTACGCGATCCGCCGGGCGAGCACCGGGTCCTCCCCTCGTACGAGAAGGACCTGGTCCCCCCTTCCCAGGCGCCTCAACTCGTCCGGCGTGATGAGCGGGCGCGAGGTCTCCGTCGCCCCGGCGCTCTGCGACCTCGATGCGTGCTTCCCCCGGCTCCGGCCCGACGACTGCGACTGGTGGAACACGGTCGCCGTGCCGGCCATCTTCGAGAGGTACTCGGCCGTGAACTGGTCGGTCGTCCCGAACGCCTGGACGGCGTCGGCGTTGGCGACGAAGGACTCCCAGTCCTTCGGGTAGAGCCGCCGGAGCTGGCCGAGGTCCTGCAAGAACGGCCAGACCTGGAGGCCGTACCCCGCCATCAGGCTCACGGCCCGGCGGACGGGCGACATCGGGCCGAGCTGGGCGAACTCGTCCAAGAGGAACAGCGCGCGCCGCTCAGACGGCGCCGCCCCGCCCGAGAGCGGGCCGAGCCGGGCGAGCGCCGAGATCGTCGTCGCGACGACCAGCCGGAGCCACCGTGCGAAGGCGTCGAGCCGGTCGGGCGGGAGCAGGAGGTAGACCGAGAGCGGCCCGCCGTGGGGGAGCCGCCCGTCGTCGGGGAGCGCGTGGTCGCCGACGCCCCACACGTGGCCGGGGCGGCTCCCCGGCCGGAGGGCGGCCGGGTCGAACGTGGACCGCCCAAGGACGTCGGCCATCCGGGGCGAGTCGAGGAAGTGCGTGTGGCTCTGGGCCGTCGAGACGACCGCCGACCGCTCGCGCTCGTGCTTCTGGTCCATCCGGTTCCCCGTCCGCCGCACGACGGGGTGGTCATGGCCCTTCATCGTCCCGATCAGCGTCTCGAACGCCTTCGCGTCGCTCGTCAGGAGCTCGCGCACCGTCAGGAGCGAGCGGCCCGGCCCGTCGTAGTCGAGCGCGACGTGGAGCGCGAGCCCGGCCAGGAGCGCCTTGGCCTCATCGGCCCAGAACCGGTTTCCGCCCGCGCCCCCGTCCTCGACGACGAGCATCTCGGCCAGGAGCGCCGCGTCGTCGGCCGCGTCGCCGGAGCCGATCTCGACGAGGTCGAGCGGGTTGAGCCGCCCGCGCTCGACGCGGCCCCGCCCAACATCGCCAAACAGCCCGTCCGGCGCGAGCCCGAACGGGTCGAGCGCGACGACGCGGTGACCCAAGACGCCCGCCCGGTAGCGGGCCGTGAGCGTGAGGTTCTCCCCCTTCGGGTCCGTCACGACGACGGGGCCGGGGTGGTCGAGGAGGTTCGGGACGACGGCGCCGACGCCCTTGCCCGCCCGCGTCGGCGCGACCGTGAGCACGTGGCCCGGCCCGTCGTAGCGCAAGAGCGGGCCGGGCTTCTTGGAGCTTCCGCGCGACCGCTCGACGGCGTGGCCCGCGTCCGGCGGCTTCCCGCCGGAGCGCCCCAGGACGAGTCCGCCCTCGGCGTCCAGGAGCGACCGGCCCTCGCCCCAGGTCGCCGTCCCGTGGGCCGACGACGGCTCGACCGCGCGGGGGGACGTGAGCGCGGCCAAGAGCGTGAGGGCGAGGAGCCCCCCGACGGCCCCGGCCTGCACCGCCAGCGCGACCTCGGGCGCATCGGCCCCGGCCGCGCGGGCGACCTGCGAGGTCCAGAGCGCGCCCTGCGACGGGCCGTAGACCGGCCCGGCCCACGCCGGCGCGCATACCACCACGGCGAGCGCGACTCCGAGCGCTGCCCGTCCGCGCCCGTACAGGGCGAGCCCGAGCGCGGCGCTCACCCCGAGTACCAGGGCGCACCGGACGGCGACGAGCGCGGCGCCTGTGAGGTGGACGACGGGCGGACCCAGTCGAGGCGCGTACCCGGCCTTCCAGGCCAGCGCGGCGGCGGCGTAGAGGAGGCCCACGGCGGCGGCCCCGATCAGAACAGCCACTAGCGTGACCGACGACCGCGAGCCCGGAGGTGTCGGGGCGGACACCGGGCTAGCGGGCGCCGCCCGCGCGGCGCGGCGGGGCACCCACCGGCCGACGGGCCGGGGTGAGAGCGTCGGCCTCCGGCGATTCCGCCGGGGCTGCCTCCACGTCGTCGTTGGTCGTAGGACTCTCCAAGCCGCTGGCGGACGGCGCGAGCGGGCTCCACGAGAGGTCGGTGACGTAGACGCCGAGCGGGTTCCGCTCGACGGCCTCCGTCGTCGTCGGCGGGGCTACCGTGACCGAGAGGTAGCCCTCCCACGCCCGCTCCCGTGTCCCCTCGCGCGGCGACTCCTCGCGCTCGTTCCACTGGACTCGGTACGTCGTCGGGCCGCCCTCGGCGCCGCCCGGTACGGGCAAGACGTTCGTGACCTCGACGGCCCGGCGGTACCCCCTCCCCTGCTGGCGCGGGTCGTTGGCCGGGTCGGAGAAGTAGCCTTCGAGGTAGCCCCGGGCGTCGCCCGCGACGTGGGCGTAGGCTCGGTAGACCGCGTCGCGCTGGGCGACCGGATCGGGGTACGCCGTCCGGATGTCGGCGACGAACCGGGCCACGGCCGCCGTCACCACGCGGTCGGCCACGGCGGGGACGGCCTCGGCCGGAGCGATGGCCTCGGCGCGGCCCAGCCGGTCCACCTCGACGACGTAGGGGACGACTCGGCTTTGGAGCGCGAGGGTCACCAGGCCGACGACACAGAGCGCCAGGAGCGCGAGCGACCCGAACGCGACGAGCTGCCAGTTCCGCTTGCCCCTGGCGAGGTCAGAGAACTGGCGGGCGAACTCATAGCGGCCCCGGAGCACCTCCGGCGGCGTCTTCTCGTCTCGCGCCCATCCTGTGGGCGGAGCGTCGAGCGAGGGCGGGCGGGTGCCCGCGACCCCGTCGCCGGACGGCGGGGCGGTGTCGGGACGTCGGGTCAGGCGGCTGAGAAGCGACATGGTGCGTGCGGTCTAAACGGCGCTCAACGCCCGCTCGAACCCGACCGTGAGGTCGCGGGTGAGGAGCGTCGAGACCTTGTGCGGGATGACGACGACGAGGAGCATGAACGTGAGCGAGCCCCCGAGCACAGCGAGCATGGCCGCCACGTCGTCCGGGCTCGACTGGATGACCGGGAGCCACGTCTGGGCCACGTTGAACCCGATCCCGACCAAGAGGAAGAGCGAGAAGAGCCGGATGCCGAGGTTGAACACGTAGGCCACGAACCGGTCGGCGAGGTTGGCCGTCCCCCGGAAGGCGGCGAACCCGAGGACCAGCGCGCCGGCGGCGAGCGCGATGAACGACTCGACGATGACGACCACGACGGCCGCCGCGATCACGGCGTACATGAGCTCGACGAAGAAGGCCGCGAGCGCGACCAGGATGGCCGTCGCGACCAGGCTGAACGAGAGGTCCATCAGGCCCACGCCGTCGAAGAACGAGTTCACCATCGAGGTCGAGAGTTGGACGCCGAGCCCGAGCACGTCGCCGGGGCTCACGACGCCCGGCGCCACGGCCTGCCCCGCCTGCTGGAACCCGTCGATGATGGGCGGGAACCACACCGAGAACGAGGCGATGAGCCCGAACGCGAACGCCAGCCACGCCAGCTTCAACACGAGCGCGCTCAGGATGCGGTCCGGCCCGCTCTCGCGGAGCGTCCAGACGATGGCCGAGAGCGCGATCTCGATGACGGCCAGCACGCCGAACGTGCTGGCGGCGATGCCGAGCAGCGCCGGGCGCGCGGCCACGACCGCCGCCCGGAAGTCCTCGACGATGGTGTCGAGAACGGGCGGCGGGACGACGGGGACCGGGGCGAGCTGGGCGGCGGCCTCGGGCGCGGCGAGGGCAACCACGGCGGCGACCGCAGCGCACCGGCTGACGGTGCGGCCGATCGCGCGGGTTCGTGGGGACAGGGAGGGCATGGCGGGGTCTTCGGGCTGGCGGACGGGCTCTACCGCCGCGTCGGGCGGGCGAACCGGCCGACGGCGGCGCGGGGCCGGTAGGGGCTGGCGAAGGGCAAGTCGCGGGCGAGCAGGACGTAGAACCGGTAGCCCGGCGAGACCCGGACCGTCGGCTCGACGCGCAGGTCCTGGCGGACCGTCTCGGTCGCGATCCGGGAGAGCTCGATGGCGATCTGGCGCGAGGCCACCTCCTGCGGCGACACGTCGAACCCGATCCCCCGGTTGTTCGGCGCCGCCATCTCGACGCCGGCGCCGACGGCCGCCAGCAGGAGCGCCGACCCGAACACGCGGCCGTAGTGGCGGTCCACGCGGTCGGAGAGCCCGGCGTAGCCTTCGAGGTCGGCGCCGGGCAGGCCTGGGAGCTCGACTGAGGTCCCGTCGGGGAACAGCATCTGGGTCCAGGCGACGAGCGCGCGGTCCTGGCCGTAGGCGATCTGGTCGTCGTACTCGCCGACGAGCCGGGTCCCGGCCGGAATCAGCACGTCGCGCTGGGTGGCCGAGTCGTAGACGTTCCGCGTGACCTGGGCGACGACGGGGCCGGGGAGGTCCGAGTTCATCCCGGTCACGAGCGCAGCCGGGATGACCGAGCCAGCGCGGAGCGTGTGTTTCGTGGCCGCTCGGCGGTCGAGGACAGGTTGCGACGACGGGCCGCTGGCGGCGCCCGGCGTCCGTGCCGGGGCCTGGGGCGCGGCGGTGCGTTGAGACGCCAGGGCCGCCGGAGCGCTGCCCGCCGGACTGGCGGCGGGCGGTGCCCCGTTGGTCGGAAACATCGCGGCCACCTCCCGCATGAACGCGAGCTCCTCGGCAGCCTCCGGCCCGAGGTCGGAAGAAGCGCTCGGCGCTGAGGGAGCGGGCGCGGACGAGCCCGCCAGGAGCGGCGACGCGATGGCCCGCTCGTAGGACTCCCGAGCGGGGTCGGCCGTCGAGGTCGCCGGGCTCCCCGCCCGCGCTCCGGTGGACGGCCGCGTGCCCGTCGGCCCGTACGCCTGCGTGGTGGCGTAGCCGTGGGACGGTGCGCTCGACCCGTAGCTCCCGCCGCCGTACGCCCCCGACCCGTAGGCCTGGGAGGCGTAGGGGTCGGGGTATGCCGGGTCCACGGGCGCGGTCGGGTCGAGCGCGGCGTCGTCGTAGTACCCGGCCGTCGCCTCGTCGATGTAGGCGCCCGGGGCCGGGCTCGGCGTGGCCGCCTGGGCGACGGGGTCGGGGGCGTCTCCCCCGCCGAACGCGACCAGGATCAGGCAGAGGACGGTACCGGCGATGAGGAGCCCGGCCATCACGAACTTCTTGTCGATGCCGACCGGCTCGTTCCGGCCGTCCCCCTCCGGGTTCAGGACGTCGTCCGCCCGCCCCGGCTCGGAGGCCACCAGGGGCTCCGGGCCGTCGAGGCCGTCGCCGGCCGCGTGGAGCCCGTCGTTGGTCCACGGCTCGGACGGCGGCGCCAGCGGGCTCGGCACCGGGTCGGTCTCGGGGATCGTCGGGGGGACCTCGGCCTGCGAGGCCGGGTCGAACGGCTCGTCCGGCGGGCCGAACGGTTGGAGGTCGTCGTCGTGGGGGAACATGGCGGGGGTGGTTGCGCGCGCCGACTGGCACCGGGGCGCGTGTGGAGCGCGCGGCTAGTCGGCGACGCGGAGGATGCGGACGGAGCGCTCGACCTGGCGGGTGCCGCCGAGCCCGAGGAACCCCTTGCGGACGGTGGCCCCGATCACGAGCTCCATCACGTCGGCCGTCCGGTCGGTCACGTAGGTCCCGTCGTCGTAGGCGTAGTTGAGCATCTCGCGCTCGCCGCTCGGCCCCTGGACGTAGAGGACGGGGACCGTCCCGCCCCGGAGCTTGTGGGGGTCGAGCTGAACGTAGGTGTGGACCCCGTCGTCGAACACGCGCGCGACGAGCTCGCGGGCCTCGCGGTCGCCGGCCGTCCGGTACGCGAACGAGAGGTCGTCGAGCGAGGCGAGGTCGGCCAGCGACGGCTCCGGCACGCGGGCGGCCTCGGCCGCGCTCGCCGCCAGCGCGTCGTCGGGGTAGTAGAACCGGACGTGCCGGGCGTAGCGCGGCTGGGGGTTCTGCGCCTCGGCCCGGCGGCCCCGCCGGGACCGGGAACGGCGGGGCGCCGGGGCCGAGTCGAGCGTGACGTGGTAGACCCGGCGGTCGGTCGAGATCACGAGGTTCGTCGTCACGTCGTGGGCCAGCGGCTTCACGACGACGAGCGGGGTCCGCCCGGTCGGCCCGGTCTGCGTCTGCTCGATGGCGAACCGCTCGGTGTCGCCGGCGACGACGCCCAGCACGGCCTCACCCTCCTGCAACTCGATCACCGACGCCCGGAGCGGGGCGGCGGCCAGGACCGGCTGGCTGTGCCCGAACGGGAACACCATCGCCGTGGACTGGCGGAGCACGCCGGCCCGCCCGGTCCGCTGGTACTCGCGGACGAGCTCGCCGAGGGCTTCTTCCATCTGGGCCTCCGTGACGATGACGGAACCGGAGGTGAACCCGTCGCCGACGAGCGCGCCGTCGGGGCCGGGCGGCTCGACGGTGGCCGTCGCGCCGGAGGCGAGGACGATGGTCTCGGGACTCGAGGCAGACGGGTCGGCGTCAGGCTGTGCGAGGGCGGTAGGAGCGTGGGCGGCGAAAAGCACCGCCAGCGCGGCGGCGAGAACGGAGCGGGGCGGGGAGGGCATCGGTGGGAGGCGTGTGGTGCACCTCGGTAGGTGCCGGACCCCACTCGACTCCGCCACTCCTCCCCAATCTTTTCCCCGCCGACAAGGTGGCCCCGAACTGCGCGACGCTGTTGACCTGCCGGAGCCCGATATTTATCCGGCTCAGCGCCGTAGAACAATCGTTATATGGCCTCACGCAGCCCCATCTCGACATGACTCTCATCGTGGCAAAGAAGCTGCCCGGCAACCGCTATGCGTTCGTGGCAGACTTCCGTATTTCCTACGGCCGTGGAGGCGTGCTCCAAAGCGACGAGGCGCTAAAATTTTTCGACGCTGGCGGACGACCTGGAGCAAAGGTGGGCTTCTTTGCGGCCGGTGCGGTTGCATTTTGGCAAGTTGCAGCCCCACTTCTCAAGAAGGCGGCCTATCGGGTCTCAGTGCCTGAAGCGCGAAAAAATGGAGGCCCCCTTCATCGGGCTCTGAATCAAGCGGCGGGTTCTGTCGGTAGCGAAGCCAGAGGGGTTGTATTCGCAGTCCAAAAAGATAGAAATCAGACTCGAGTTATGGTTGTTAGGGTTTTCCAACCTCCCAACCCTGTCGCACCGGGCATGGTCGCAGAACTTGAACGCTTCCCTCAAGATGGCTTTTGCGCCATTGGCTCTGGTGCTTCTGTGCCGAACCTTAGAGACTCGGTAGATACTCGAATCGACGCCCTCGGTGACGATGCGAGCACCTACCAGGTGGCAGTTGCGATGCGAGACGCGATTCGGGACACGTTCGAAGCAGCAGGGCCTGATGCCTATCGCCGATACGGCGTCTCACCAGACATGAGCATTGGCCTCATCGAGGGCGGCCATTTCAGACTGGCCGGGGAAACCGGATTCCACCTAAGCTCAAGCGGTGAAGTCAGCCACTACGAGCTCTCGGGTGAACTCGATTCGGGAGTCGAACTCAAGGACAAGATCACAGGGGAGACGCATACCCTCATTCCGATTGACAAGCTGCCCTCTTCGCCAGCCGATAAGCCCCTAGACGTACAACGAAAGGCAGACGATAAATCGCGTGAAGAGTAGTCGTTGCCCCTGTAGGAGCCGGTCACACGGGTAACAGATCGGAGTGGTCACAGGGGTGACGCACCGCGCTCTTACTCGACCGGGTCAGCACCCTTGTCGCGTTCGTCCTCTCGCATGCCCTCGGCCGTCCGCGCTGAGCGTGCGGCGACGACGGCGCTGTAGGCGAGCCCGAAGGCGCGGCCCGCCTCGGCCTCGTCGAGTCGGCCGTCGAGGTCGCGGCGGCCGTCACGGGCGTCGGCGACGTAGGCGGGGTACACGTCGGCGCAGGCGCCCCGGCGTCCGACCACGTCGCCGCGGAGGAGCGCCCGGAGGCAGAGCGCGGAGGCGTCGAGGTAGGCGTCGGTCCGGTCGGTCTGCTCGGCCGTCCAGTAGGCCGAGTCGTAGCCGGGGAGCCGCTCGCACGGTCGGTCGGGGGCGTCCTCGATGCAGTCAGCGAGATGCGCAACCGGGGCGGGCGCCTCGGTAGGGGGCGCCTCGCCGGTGTCGGTCGCGCACCCGGCAGCGACGAGGCCGACGAGGAGCGCAGCCCCAAGAGGTAGCCAGGCACGTTTGGGACCATCGTGGCGGAAGCGAAGCGTGGCCTTCGGCGACGGGGCGGGGAGCTGTGAGAGGGAGGGCATGGGACGGAGTGGATGGGTTCAGGAGGGTCCCCGGCCGTCGCACCAGCCGGGGACCGCGCGGAGAGCGGCTAGAAGATTCCAGTCGCGTTGTAGTCCACTCCGTTCATGCCCGCCGCGTTCGCGGAGGACTGTGCGGCGGCCCGGCGGCCTGCGCCGACCGTGTAGGACCGGCGGGCGGCGACGGCCGCCTGCGCTCGGGCCTGCTGGTCGATCTGGAGCAGCGCCGTTTGGCGGAGGAGCTGGGACTCCTGGGCCTGGTAGGCCTGGACCGTCCCCTGGACCTCGGCGATCCGCTGGGCCGTATCGGCCCCCCGGATCTGGCGGTGGAACTCGGTGAGGTCCGACCGCGCCGCCTGGATCTGGACGGCGTGCTCGCGGATCGAGCGGAGCGTCCCGAGCGCCGAGTCGAGCTCGTCGTCGAGCCAGGCGTCGGTCGTCGCCGCCGTGGCCGTCGGGTCGGCCCCGCGGTAGAACGAGTCGAAGTCGCTCACCAGGGAGGCCGACGAGTAGGCCACGTTCGATCCGGAGACGAGCGTGGCATCGACGGCCGAGACGAAGCCGGTGACGTCGCGGAGGTTGTAGCGCGCGAGCCGCCGGAGGTTGTCCCGGAAGGCGCGGAGCTGGTCCCGGTTCGTCCGGAGCTGGTCCACGATCTTCCGTCCGTTCCAGACGCTCTTGGCGATGTGGGCCGGATCGACGACCGCCCACTGCGCTTTCGCCTCCTGAGCCGGGGCCAGGAAGACGAGGAGCGCGGCGGCGGCCAGGGGCCAGCGCCGGGGTCGCGCGCGGGGCGGGGCCGACCGGGGCCGACCTCTCCGCTGTGAGTGGACCGTTGGCGGTCCGTTGTGGTTGTGCCTGTGCATGGTGCTAGGGCTGTGGGTTAGCGGGCCGACGGGGTCGGCCCTGGAGTGACGCCGACGGGAGTCGCAGGCGCCCGGCCGCCCCGACCCGCCCCGTGAGGGGGGGCAGGCGGTCCGCTTGTTGCCCTCGGTAGGCCGTCCATCGCGTCGGCCTCGGCGGCGAGCCCAGCGAGCCGGAGCCACGCGGCGGGCCACCGCTCGCCCTCGGTCTCCGCCAGCCGCGCGGCCTCGCGGACCGTCTCGTCGGCCGACCGGCCGGGGAGCGTGGCGAGGAAGGCGAGCTCGACCGGCGAGAGGGCGAGGTCGAACATCCGCGCGCCCGACGGCGAGCGGACGTAGTAGTCCCGCTTCTTGCGCGCCCGCGCCAGGCGCGACACCTCGGCCCGGTTCAGCCCGAGCCACGTGTAGAGCGCGGCAGTCTCGGCCTCGACCGCGTCGGGGTTGGGGAGGAAGATCCGGGTCGGGCAGCTCTCGACCAGGAGCTGGGCGTTCTTGACCGCCGGGTCCCGGAACTGCGCGGGCGAGTGGGCGACGACGACGACCGAGGCGTTCCGCTTGCGGAGCGTCAAGAGCCACTGGCGGAGCCGGTCGGCGAACCGTCCGTGCATCAGCGCCGCCCAGGCCTCCTCAATCACGATGAGCGTCGGCGAGCCGTCGAGCCCCTCCTCGACGCGGCGGAACAGGTAGGTCAGTGCCGGGACGAGCACGCGGTCGGACATCCCGACTAGGTGCGAGAGCTCGACGACTTGGTGCCGGACGCCCGAGGCGTCCCCCCCTCCCCCACCGAACGAATCACGGTCGGCGTCGAAGAGCTGGCCGTAGGCGCCCTCCAGCGTGTACGGCCGGACGAGCGCGCGCAAACGCTCGGTCCCGAGGTTGACCAAGAGCGCCGTGAGCGTCCGGCCCTCCGGCGGGTTCTCCGCCAGCAAACCCACGGCATGGGCGACACGGCCCCGCTCCTCGGGGCTCAGCGCTTGGCCCTGGAGCTCGACGAGCGACTCGACCCAATCAACGGCCCACGTCCGCACCTCGGGCCGGTCCACGTCGCGGAGCGGCTGCATCTCGACGGGCCGTCCCGCCGCCAGCGGCCCGGCCAAGTCGTAGTGCGCCGCGCCCATCGCACGACCGGAGACGTAGTGCGAGTAGCCGACGTCGAACGTGACCGTCCGCGCCCCGGCGTAGCGCCGCCACTGCGCGAGCAGGAGGCCGACGAGCACGGACTTGCCCGCGCCGGTCGCACCCACGACGAGGGTGTGGCCGACGTCGCCCTCGTGGAGGCACAACCGGAACGGGGTCGAGCCGTCGGTCTTGGCCCACAGGAGCGGCGGGCTGTCCGGGGGGAACAGCTGCGACGGGACCGCTTGGTGCCCGCCCCACGGGGCCGTGAGCGGTAGGACATCCACGACGTTTTCCGTCGTCAGGAGCGGTCGGCGGAGGTTGGGGTGGCCGTGGCCGGGGAGCGAGCCCAGGAAGGCGTCCACGGCGTTCACGTCCTCGATGCGGCCCGTGAACCCGAGGTCGCGGACGGCCTTGAGGAGCGCCGCCGCCCGCTCGTCGGCCGCCCGCCGGGAGTCGGCCATCACGACGGCGCAGACGGTGAGGTAACCGAACCGGATCTCGCCCCCGCTGTTGGCCGCGCGCGCCGCGCCCGCGTCGTGGACCATCTGGGTCGCGTTCCCGTCCTGGAAGGCGAGGTCGAGCTCGGTCGTCTCCCGCTTCTGCTTCGAGGCCAGGTCCTTCACCCAGTCCCCCGCGCCGCGCCGTTTTTGGAACCACCCGAGCTGGGCCTTCCCGATGGCCTTCACGGCCGTCGTCGGCGAGAGCGGGAGGAACCGGACCGACCAGCGGTACGGGAACGGCAGCCGGAGGGCGGGGTCGGCCAGCCCGGGCCGCGTGGCGTTGGGGTAGCCCTGGACGGCGACCACGCGGACGTGCTTCCCCCCTACTCGAGGCTCGAACCCGCCGACGAACGGCTGGTCGGCGAGCGCGTAGTCGAGGTAGGCGCCGTGGCCCGGCACGCCGACGGCGTGGGGCAGTCCGGTCAAGCACTCATGGAGGTGCCGCAGCAAGTCCGCGCTCCCCAGCCGCTCGACGCGCATGGCGGCCGAGAGCCGGTCGCGGACGCCCCGGAGGTCCCGCTCGAATTGGCCGACGAGCCGGCCCCAGACCTCGGAGGCCGACCCGGCCTCGCGCCCCTTCACGAGCCGTTTCTGGAGCTCGCTCGCGAGCCCTGCCGGCGGCGTGTAGGTGACGGCCAGGACGGACTCGGTCTCGTAGTGCTCGCCGACGGCGGCGTACCGGGCGCGGCGGGCGCCGTCGATGGCCCGGCTCACGGGGTCCGGGAAGTGGCACCGCTCGGCCGGCGCGTAGCCGACCGCGTCGCGGCGGACGGCGTCGGCGTGGACCATCCACCCGTCGCCGAGCGCCGCCAGCGCCGCGTTCGCGTGGCCGGCCAGGTTGATGACCTCGGCGGCCGTGGACGAGGCGAGGTCGCGGCCCCGGACGCGCCAGGCGGCCAGGAACGAGCCGTCCTTCGTCATCACGACCCCCTCCCCCACCAGGAACCCCCAGCCCAGGAGGTCGGAGAGCCCGCGCGGGGCCTTCCGGTGCTCACGGAGTCGGCCGAGACCGGCGGCGCCGAGGGCGCCCGCAGTGAGTCCGGCGGCGGCGGCGATGAGGCTCATCGATTGGGGGTTCTGGGGCTACGCGCCGGGAACGGAGCGTCGGGGTGTCCGCGAGCCCGTGTGGGCCGGGGGGAGCGGGTCGTAGGCGTCGGCCTGCGCGAGCGTCCGCGCGGCGAACTGGGGGAGCAGCTCGTCCACGTCCGAGAGCTTGACCATCAGCGGGTGGACGCCGGCCACGACGCCGACGACGACCAGGACCGACCCGAGCGAGAGCCCGAGGAGGTAGACCAGGCACACGACGAGCGTGACCTCGAGGATGAGGAACGAACGGTCCACACCGGCGAACCGGGGCACCCGAACGAGCGACTGGTGGACCGGGCGCTCGGGGAGCCGGTTAGGAGAAGCCGACTGGGCGGCCTGTGTTGGAGACGGCATGGGTAAATCGAGTCTCGGCCGGGCCGACGGGGCATTCCCCCGCCGACCGTCGCGGCCGGTCTAGAAGGAGGCGCCGGAGATCCCGAGCGTCGCCGCGAACGTGGTCGCGCCGATAGCGATGCCGAGCCCGAGGACGGCCTGGCCGATCCGCTTGGCCCCCTCCTCGTTGCGCGTGAAGGCCCAGATGATGCCGCCCATCGCGATGGCGATCACGGCCACCAACCGGACCGTGTTGCCGGTGAGCGCGTCGGCGAGCGTCTGGAGCGGGCCGTCCCACGGCATCGCGGCGCCGCCGGAGGCCGAGGCCTCGGACGCGGCGAGAACGGTAAGGGCGAGGAGCCCGGCAAGTCGGGCCGTCGAACGGGCGACGGCGCCCGCGCGCGAGGTCCGGGCGTCGTCGGTGGTCTGGGGAGTGAGAGCGTTCATGGGTGCTACCCTGTGGGGTTAGGGGCGGAGTCCGTCCGCCAATGGAGCCGGGCGTCCCCGGCGGGGTGTGGGGCGCGACAGGCGCGCGCCGGTGGGCGTCCCCGTGTCAGATCGGTTCGAGCACGTAGGCCCCGTCGCGGTAGCCGGAGACCCGGACGAGCTCCTCGACGCGTCGGCCGAGGTTGCCCCCCTGGATCACGACGACGACGCCGACGGCCTCGGCCACCAGCTCGTGCTGGGGCGGGACGCCGGCCCGCTGCGCCAGCCGGTCGAGACGCCGGAGGGCGCCCTGGGCATCGGTGGCGTGGACCGTCGCGCACCCGCCGGGGTGGCCGGTCGCCCAGGCGTCCAGGAGGTGGAGCGCGGCCCCGTCGCGGACCTCGCCGACGACGATCCGGTCGGGCGTGCAGCGGAGCGTGAACCGGACGAGGTCCGAGAGCGAGACGCCGTCACCGACCCCCGTGCCGGGCGCCGTGCGGAGCGCGAGGTGGTCGTCGGCCCGGCACTGGAGCTCGGCCGTGTCCTCCAGGACGACGACGCGCTCCTGGGGGTACTGCTCGCTCATCTCCAGCAAGACCGCGTTGCAGAGCGTCGTCTTGCCCGAGCCGGTACCGCCGCACACGAGGACGTTCTCGTGGTCGCGCACGGCGTCGCGGATGGCGTCGCACTGGGCGGGGGTCATCGTCCCGTGCTCGACGTAGCTCGCGAGCGTGAACACGCGCCGGGCCGGCTTGCGGACGACGAAGCACGCGCGGGGCACGAGCGGGGGCACGAACCCCTGGAGCCGGGCGCCCCCGAACGTCTCGTCCGGGAGCTCGGCCTGGACCGAGGGGGCCGTCGGCCCGAGGGCGTCGCCCCGTGAGGCGGCGACGACGCCCAAGAACTGCTCGACCTGGTCGCCCCGGACCGTTGCGCCGAGCGCCACCTTGCCCTTCGAGTGGGTGTCGGCGCGGAGGACGCCGTCACCGGCGTTGACGTAGATCTCGGTCACGTCGTCGTCGGCGAGCGCGGCCAGCACGTCCGCGCCGAGGTAGCGCTCCATGAGCTCTCGGTAGCGGGCCTCCTTTGACGAGTTGAAGGCGGGTTGGGCGGCGACGGTCGCGGACATCTCGGTGTGGTGTAGAGAGCCCGCTCGAGGGGCTCATCTCGGTAGGTGCCGGACTCCACGGGACTCCGCCACTCCCCGAGAGACTTTTTTTGCTCCCGCCTCGGAGCGCCCCACGCTGCATCCCCGTCTTTGTCGTTCGGCACGCTCCCGCGGGACCGCCCCTCACCCCTGTCGCCCGGAAGGCGGGCAGCCATTTCGTCTTTGCTTACGTAGTGCCCAGGCACTTTGATAAAGTGCCTGGGCACTATTGGGTGACTACATCCGCTCGCGAGCAGCGTCGAGGACGCGCCGTGCCTTCTCTCGGTCCTGATCAAGGGCGGGCCAACTCGGGCCTGAGTCCGCCGCTCGGAGGACGGGTTCGAGGACGGCCACCGCCTTGCCTTCCCGCCCCGCCGCGACGAGGGACGCGGCCCTGGCCGTCGCCGCCGACAGGAGGATGCCCCGCGAGAGGCCGACGGCGGGAAGAGTGCGGGCCACCCGGAGCCCGTCAGCACTCCGGTCGAGCGACCCCTCTACGTCGCCAGCTTCGAGGGCCAACTCGGAGAGGCCGGTGAAGGCGAGCGCGAGCGTCTGAGGACCGACGTCGGCCGGACGCATGGCCGCCACCCTGGCGATGGCGGCTTCGGCCCCCGCCTGGTCTCCCGCCCTCCTGAGCGCCCTGCCGTGCCCGAGGAGCGCGTGGGCGAGCGCGGCATCATCGCCGACGTCCTCGGCGTCAGCGGCGACCTCGGAGAGGAGCGCGGCGGTGAGCCGGGGCGCCTCGGGTCCTCGGAGGGTGGCGGCCACTGTTCGAGCACGGAGAGCTCGGGGGTCCCGTCTGCCGAACTGCCGCGCCAGCGTCTCGGCGGCCCGCTCCGCTACTTCCCGTGCGTCGTTCGCGTTGCCCATCTGGCGAAGCGCGTGGGCCTCGGTCAGGAGCCCGAGCGCCACGACCTCGACTCGCGCGTCCGGCGATGCCCCTGCCGCTGGTCGGTCCGCCCCGAGGAGCGCGTCCACGGTTTCGCGCGCCTTCTCAGCCGCCATAGTCGGCTTCCCCTGAGCCGCCAGCACGGCGGACCGGACGATCTCTGCCCGCGAGGCGATCAAGGCGACCGTCGCCGAGTTCTCGGCACGGGGGAACACCGGGACGTGCGAGCCTGCCCCTTCACGCACGTCGCGGCTCCGCTGCACCTCGGCTGTCCAGTCGTGCCTCAGTCGGTTGAGAGTGCTCCGGGCGCTGCGGAGGCGTTCCGAGGCCGCGTCGCGTTCTCCCGAGTAGGCGTGGTAGAGCGCGAGGTCGGTCTCCACGCTGGCGGCGACCGCGCTCCCCTCGCCGTACCGGGAGACCGCGAGGGCCAGGGCCTCAAGGGCCAGCCGGGTCGCGCGGCGGACCCCGTCGGCCGACGGGAGCCCGAGCATGTCCGGGCCGCCAAGACCGGCTGTGCACCGGGCCTGCCCTCGGAGCGCGGCGACGACGACGGGATGGTCCGGCGCGGACGGCGTTCGGAGGAGGGCGGCCCTCCCGTAGAGCGGGAGGGCGTCGGCGCAGTCGCCCCGCCTCACCAGCTCGTCGGCGACCACGAGGTTGAGGTCAGCCTCGACCGCCGGTTGCCCCCGAAGTTCACTCGTGAGTACCCCTCTCGCTCGGCCGAGGAGGTCCCACTCGTCGTAGTCCCCGCCCGAGGGCGAGCGGAGCATTTCCGCGACGGCGCCGACGACCTCCCCCCTGCCCCGCTCCGAAACTTCCAGGTTAGCCCGCCAGCGCTGGTCGGCCGCCGCGAAGGCGAGCACGACCGCTACCACGCTCAGGGCCGCGGCGACGAGACCGACGCGGTGTTGCGCGAGGAACCACAGGCCCCGCGAGACGGGGCCGAGCCCGATCCCCGACGGGGCGCGGCCCGCCAGCACTCGGCGGACATCGGCGTGGAGCGCGTCGGCCGAGGCGTAGCGTGCTTGGGGGGACGGGTCAATGGCCCGCTCGACCACGGCGTCGAGGGAGCGGGCGAACTGCCGCTCCATCCGTAAGCCCGAGACGCGGGACGGGGCGGCGCCCCCGTCGAGCGGCCGACGCTCCGTGAGGAGCTCGTAGAGCACGACGCCGAGGGCGAACACGTCGGTCGCCGTCGTGGTCTCGGCCTCTCGCCCTGCCCCGGCAGGCAACGCCTGCTCGGGCGCAGCGTAGGCCGGTGTCATCGGCCGGAGCCCTTCTCCGGTTGGCCCCTCCCCCGCCCCGCCCCAGCCCGTCGCGTACGCCCGGTCAGCGAGCGGCCTCGCGATGCCGAAGTCGAGGAGGTGGACCCGGTACGTGCCGCTGGGGGCCTTCGAGGCGAGGACGTTCGACGGCTTGATGTCGCGGTGGACGACGAGGTGGGCGTGGGCGTAGCGGACGGCGTCGCAGAGCTGGGCGAACAGCTCGACGCGCTCTACGGCGCCGAGCCCGTGAGCCCGAGCGAAGTCGGTGATCGGGCCGCCCCGCACGTACTCCATCGCGAAGCAGGGGCGCCCGTCATCTGTGATTCCGGTGCCCAAGAGTCTCGGAATCGCGGGGTGCTGGAGGGCTGCGAGCTGGTGCTGCTCGCGCTCGAACCGCGCCGCCGCGCCAGGGGCCTCCGAGGTCAACACCTTCACCGCCGCCTGCTGGCCGGTCTGCGGATCGTCGGCGAGGTACACCTCGCCCATCCCGCCCCGCCCCACCCTCCGACGGATCATGAACCCCCCGGCCCAGGTGCCGACCAGCTCGCGCCGAACTCGTCTTTCCGACTCGAGCCCTCGGTCGCTGCCGCCGTCGTCGGGGAGGGAATCTGATAGGTCTAGTGCCCAGGCACTTAATGAAAGTGCCTGGGCACTATCGGGGACCGTCTCGTCTCGCGATGGAGACTTCTCGATAGACTCCGGCCCGATTGCAGCGAGCAAGTCCTCGACGCCGTCTCGGACGGGGCCGGGCGCTATACGCTCGGCGGCGCCTCGCCTCTCGGACTCTGGGAGCTCCAGCACCCGGTCGATGGCCTGCTCGACCTCCCGCCAGCTCCCGCTCACCCAGTCGGCAGCGCCGGCCATAGTGGGCGGCGGCCCCGACCCCTCGCGGGTCACGTCTCCCTCTCTCTCCATCTCTTTCATGCGGCGTGGGCTGGGCGTCGGAGGTCTCCGCATCGGAGGGCCGGACACGAACCTCGGGGATCAGTCGAGCGGAGGTTCCACCCGGAGGAGGACACCCAGGAGTCCCCGGGCCTTCGTGAGGTCCCGCTCGACCGTCCGGCGCGGGACCTTCATAGTGGCCGACACCTGGCCGACCGTGAGGCCCACCTCGAACCGGAGTCGGACGACCTCGCGGAGGCGGGGCGAGACCCGGCCCAGGCGGTCGAGTGCGCCCGCGAGGTCGAGCGCGCTGTGGACGCCGGCCTCAGGCTGGGCCTCCGCGCTCCCGGAGAGGCGGTCGTCGTCGAGCGTCACGCGGGCGGCGGAGCCCCACCGCTTCTGGCGGTTCCGGGACCGGGCGCGCGCGATGACCACCTGGTTCATCTCGCGGTGGACCCTCCCCATGTGGGCGTCGGGGTCCTCTCGGACCTCGTCGGGGAGCCGGAGGTAGGCCTCGTGGGCGAGCCCGGTCGGCCCCACGGTGCACTCGCTCTCCCGGCGGTGGACCCGGCCGGCCACGTCGCGGAGCCGCTGGTACACGTCGGGCTGCCGTCGCCTCCGGCGGCCGGTGAAGAGGGAGAGCCCTCGCGGGCCGGGGTGTTCTGTCTGTTCAGGGCGCTTCTGACGCGGTGCCATCGTGGACTGGACGGGTGGTGGGATCGTCGTGACCCAAAATGTAATACAAGACATCTGGCGGCAACCCCTTTTTACCGTTTTCGCCGCCAGCCCCCGCCGGGGAGCCTCTTGCTCAGCCCCCGCCCGTGTCAGTCCTCAACCAGAAGCGGCCGGAGCGCCGAGCGGACGTCGGAGACGGGGCCGACGTAGCGGGAGTCGATCGACGTGCGGACCCGGCCGGAATGGAGCCAGTATTCGCCGACGCCGAGGGCGTGCTCGCCGAGGCGGGGAGAGAGCGGCCGCCCTGAGCGGTCCCGGAAGAGGGGCGCGCTGTTCGGGAGCCGGACGCCCTCCACGGCAACCCCCAGGCTGTCCACGACGACGCGGTCCCCGGGGAGCGCGGCGATCTCCTTGCCCAACGGGATGACCCCTCCGGGGCAGTCCCCGTTCGGGAGGTAGTCGGCGACCGCCTCGGCGGCCTCCGGCCCCGGACACGCCTCGACGAGCTGGCCCCGCCGCGCGGTGGCCGGGTCGAAGTCGGAGGCGAGGTAGAGCCCGCGGGCGATGCTCTCGGTGTAGTTGAACCGGACGCCGACGGCGTAGGCCGCCACCGCGACGGCGAGGAGGACGGCCCCCAGCGCGAGGGACGCGCGGGCGAGCGTCCGGAGCCGGCCGCTCACGCCCCGGCCCCCCCGCCGAAGCCGAACGCCCGGAGCGCGTTCTCGACGATGTCGCTCATGTCGGACCCGCGCGGGTCGTCGCCGGACGCCCCGGCCACCTTGACCTCCTTGTGGATGGCGGGGTCGATGTACGAGGTCATCTTCCGCTTCTCGCCCCCCTTGTGGAGGTAGAGCCCGCCCCCGAGGTAGTTGCCCCGATTCGGCGGCACGCCCTTCTTCTTGGCCTTCGACGGGGACCGCTTGGCTGAGGTACCCCCCGACGCCGCTGGTTTCTCGGGCGTCGCCGCCTCGGGCGGCGCCTCTGGAGCAGAGCGCGCTGAAGGGGCCGGTCGGCCCTTGTCGGGCGGGGGCTTGGCGGGGCTGCGGGGCTGCGTGAGCATCCCCAGGAAGTCGATCTTGCGGTCGTCGTCGGCCATGTCGGGGCGGGTTACGCGGCGGCGGGGGAGGGGAGGGCAAGCGAGCCGTGCTCGGATAGCGTGTCGAGGACGGCGCGGTAGTCGTCGGCGAGTCGGCCGTCGGGCCGGTACTCGACGGCCGTGAGTGCGCGGGCGTACGACCGGCTAGCGGCCGAGCTCGTCCGGACGGCGGGAAGCACGTCGCCCTCGGGGTAGTACCCAAAGGCCTGGTGGAGGACGTCTAAGAACTCGGCGGTCTCCGAGTACCGAGCGTCCACGGCGCACGGGAGGTAGAGCACCCGGGGGACCTCGCCGAGCGCGCCCTCGACGGCGTCCACCATCTGCCGGAGCCGGACGATCCCGCGCATCGAGAGCGACGAGAGCGTGACGGGAGCCACGATGAGGTCGGCGCCGGCGACGGCGTTGAGGCTGAGCCGACCGATGGCCGGCGGGCAATCGACGACGCAGAGCCCGTAGCGGTCGGACTTCCGAACGCTGGCGACGAGCTTGCCGACAGCCCAGAGGTCGCCGGACTCGGCCAGCGACTCCTCGAACAGCGTGAGCCCCTCGGTAGCGGGGAGCACATCGATCCGTCCCGACCCCTCACCAATCGCGCCCGGCTCCCGGCCAGTCACGACAGCGTCGGCCCAGCGCCCGCCGCCAGCGAGCACGTCGCTGAGCCCGAGGCCCTCGGGCGCGCGCCCCAAGAACAGCTCGGTCGATGAGCCTTGGGCGTCGAGGTCGACGACGAGCACGTCGGCCCCCCGCTCGGCGGCGGCGGCGGCGACGGTGACGGCCGAGGTCGTCTTGCCGACGCCTCCTTTCTGGTTGGTGAACGCGATCGTCTTCATAGGTCCAGGGGGAGAGGGCGGAGGATACGAAGTGCTCAGGCACTTACGCTAGTGCCCAGGCACCTTATCAAAGTGCCTGGGCACTCAAATTTGGATCGGGTGCAGTCAATGACGGCGATGCTTCGCAAGAACGAAAGTGCGCACCGCGTAGTCGTTGAGAAGCACCCCGTCTGACGCCCCTGAGCGCGCGCGTGCTGCGCGGGGACGCCTGCAAGGTGTCCGAGGTCGCATCGTCCCTCCGCGGCGCCTGGGAGGGCCGTGTCGCTCGCGGGGTGCAGTGCTTAGTCCGGCGTCAGACCGATCGATAAGAGCGCCAGTTGCGGGGCCGCGCCGTGTGGCTCGGGGCCGTGGCGCGGGAACGGCGTCGTGCTCGGCACGCCGTTCCCACTCCACACCCCTCGCCATGAACTCCCCCGCAACCCACGCCGCCGTGCGTGACACGTCCCGCCCCGAGCCGCCGCACGGCTCACGTGCCGAACTCCTCCTCGCCGCTGCCGTCGAGCAGAGGCTCGGGGCGTCGGAGCCCCTGCCGGCCGACGATCTCTTCGCGCTCGCGGCCGACGCCTACGGCGGCACGCTCGCCGAGGGCGCCTTCACGCCCCGCGACGCCTACGACGCCGCCGAGCTCGGCCTCCACCTCCACCTGCTCCGAACCGTCGGGACGATCCCCGCGGAGCCCGACGCCGCGCGGGACGCGCTTGCCGAGGTCGAGCGGCTATCGGACCTCCTGCCGAGCCAGACGCGCCGGACGACGGAGCAGAACGACTACCAGCAGTTCTCGACGCCCGCCGCCTACGCAGGCCTCTGCGCCTGGGTAAGCGGGGTGGGAGAGGGGATGCACGTCCTCGAACCCTCCGCCGGGACCGGGGCGCTCTGCGCCTTCGCGCTCGCAACGGGCGCGGAGGTCCACGCCAACGAGCTGTGTGACCGTCGGGCCGACCTGCTGGCGGTCCTCCTCCGAGAGGCGGGCCAGAACCCCGAGACGCTCACGCGCGAGAACGCCGACCACCTCGACGCCATCTTGCCGCCAGCGGTGCGGGCCGACGTCGTGACCATGAACCCGCCGTTCTCGAAGACCGCCGGGCGTCTTGGGAGCCGCCGCGTCTTGACCGTCGGGACCGACCACGTGCTCCAGGCGCTCCGCCGACTCGACGGGGGCGGGCGGCTGGTGGCCGTCCTCAGCGCGGGCGTCCGGCGCGGCAAGCCGACGCACCGGGCGTTCTTCGAGGTCGTCGACGCCGGTCCGTTCCGGCTCCGGGCCGATGTCGAGGTCGGCGGGGCCGTGTACCGACCCTACGGGACCTCCGTGCGGACCCGGCTCCTGGTCGTGGACCGAGACCGAGCGGAGGCTGGAAGCACGGGGGGACGGGTAGAGGCCGCCGTGGAGACCGTGGGTGAGGCCGTCGGCGTGCTCGCGGGCGTCAAGCGGGAGTAGCGAGAGGGGCGCGAGCAGGTGCGAGTACCTGCTCGCGGCTTCGAGATACTGCGAGCACGGAGTACACGACCGGGGTGAGGGCCGGCCATCGCTGACGCGCAATCGTCCCGGCCCTGGACGGGTGCTCAACGAGCCCGGGCGGGGGTCAGGCCGCTTCGCCCAGCGTCATCACCTCGCTCGCGATCCGAGCGCCGGACGCGTCGCGCGCCACCTCCAGGTCGTAGTGCGCCTGGAGGTTGACCCAGAACTCCGGCGTCGTCCCGAAGTAGCGCGCCAGCCGGAGCGCGGTGTCGGCCGTCACCGACCGCTTCCCGTGCACGATCTCGTTGACTCGGCGCGCGGGCACGCGCATCGCCAGCGCCGCCCTGTTCTGTGACAGCCCCAGCGGGCCGAGGAACTCCTCGGCCAGCACCTCGCCGGGGTGGACGGGGTGGAGCACGTCGCCTGCCCGGATCGGCTGGCGGTCTTTGGAGGGGGAGGGCATAGAGCGGGGGGGCGTTGGCGGCTCGGTGGCCGCACCTCAGGGGAGCGCCACGGCGCTAGTGGTAATCGACGATCTCCACGTCGTAGGCGTCGCCGTCGCGCCACGCGAAGCACACCCTCCACTGGTCGTTGACCCGGACGGAGTGCTGACCGGCCCGGTCCCCCTTCAGGGCTTCGAGCCGGGTCGCGGGCGTCGCGACGGGCGGGCGGAGGTCGCCGAGGTCGGCGGCGGCGTGGAGCATGACGAGCTTACGGAGGGCGCGGCGCTGGACGTCCGGCGGGATCTTCCGGCTCTGACGGCGCCGGAACAGCCGCTCCGTCTCGGCATCGGCGAACGACTTGATCACGGGGCCGACACGGGGCCGACACGGGTTGGGCGCCCGGAGTTTAACGCGTCGCGTCATGGCGTGCAACCGCGCCGTCCGACTCACGACCGCGCGTCGGGGTGCGCCAGGTCCCCCCACGCCCGACCAGCGTCCCGCACCAGCCCCAACAGGCGCCGCCGCCGCTGGCGGTCTCCGTCCGCCGCCCGAGCGAACGCCTCGGCTCCCACGACCGGCACCCCCACCGCCGCCAGCGGCTCGAGCGCCGGGGCCTCCGGCGCCACGTCGGCCGGGTCCACGAACGACGTGCCCAGCGTGTCCAGGTACGCGCCCAGCACGCGCCTCAGCGGCTCGACCTCTGCGGGTGCCATCCGGGCCTCCGGCGCTACGCCTTGCGCCAACAGCAGCAGCGCCTCGTCGAGCGCCGCCAGCATCACCGGCGCCGACGTCCGCCGCTCCCGGCTCTGGAAGAAGTGCAGCGCCGGGTACGCCTCGTGCCGACGCCCGTGCGCCTCCACGAGCGGCACCAGGTTCGCCAGGTGCGTCGCCAGCCCGTCGAAGCCAGACCCGGTCCAAGCCCCCGTCACGACGGCCTGGGGCGTCGCGCCCAGCCCGTGCACTACCCCGGCCAGCTGGCGGGCGCCCGTCACCGCGCCGACCACCTGGAGCACGTAGGTCACCACCAGCGTCACGACCGCGAACCCGTTCAGCGCGACGGCGCTCGCGACGACGCCCCAGGCGCCCGACCCCGGCGCCCACAGCGCGCCGAGCCCGAGCGTCGAGAGGTACGTCCCTACCACGTAGGCCCGCGACCACCCGTCTGCCGGTGCCCCCGTCTTCGGGTCCACGATCGAGGCGGGGTCGGCCGAGAACACCAGCCACCAGCCCAGCCACAGCGCGCCGACCCACCACAGGAACGCGGCCACCAGGACCGTCGGACCCGTCCACCCCGGCGCCCGCCCGCCGCCGACGGCCTTGGCGAGCGCGTAGACGCCCCGCCCGATCCGCCCCGACACCGGACCCGCCCCGCGCGGCGCCACCGTCGTCCACAGCGCGTCCACGAGCGCGAGCGCCACCAGGGCGCCGCCGACCACACCTGCCCAGAGACCGCTCATGTCTTCGCCTTCTGGCGCGCGCGGAGGGGCAGGTCCACGAGCATCGGGAGCCCCTGGATGCCCGCCGCGAGCACGAACGCCCACCCCTCGAACGACCCGTAGGCCACGAGCAGCCCCACCACGGCCGCCGCGTTCGCGAGCGCCCACAGCCCGTAGGCCGCCTTCCGCGCGCCGCCCTCGACCCAGGCCGCCGTCAGCGCGAACCCGACCGCGCCGACGGCGAACCACAGCGTCCGGTAGCTGAAGTGTGTGACGGACTCGCCCGCGAACCCCGTCGCCAGCGCGTTCTCGACCATCGTGACGACCACCAGCCCGACCCAGAGCGCGCTCAGCTTCCCGACATCCGCGCCCCGCTGGCGGGCGGACCACGTCATCCAGAGCGGGACGGCCATCGCGGCCGTCCACAGGCCCAGGATCGGCCAGACGGCGCTGTGCCCGCTCCGGCCCAGGATCTGCGTCAGCAGGTAGGCCAGCGTCACGGTCACGCCCCAGGCGGCCAGGAGGTGCTGCTTGTCCATCGAGCGGTCGTCGTCGTCCGAGTGGGAGTCGTCCATTGGGAGGGGGCGGCGTCCTCTGGGGTGCCGTCGTTGGGAAGAGAGGGCCGGTCTACCCGGACGGCCCCCGTGGGAGTTCGCCGGGCCACCTTAAAAGCCGATCCGGTCCGCCGAGCTCCGGTCCCTCGCGGCGCCGGGGCTCCCCCGACCGTACCGATCGGGTCGCCGCCCGTCCGAGCCCGCACGGCCGGTGTCCGCCGCCGACCGCACGGCCCGACTACTCCGCCGGGGCCATGCGGTACACCGAGCCCGAGGCGTGGCCCAGCTCGGGGCTGGTCGTCACCATGAGGTAGACCTCGCCCGAGAGGTCCTGGCCGAAGCTGAGCAGCAACCCGTCGAGCTCGCCGCCGGGCAGGCTCGGGAACACGACCTCCTCGAAGGGCCAGTCGTCGCCCCGGCGGTCGGCGACGAACACGCGGCCGGGCTGGTGGCCGTCCTCGCCCATCGACCGGCTGTAGTTGCCGAACAGGTACCGCCCGCGGAGGAAGGGGAGCGCGTCGCCACGGTAGACGCAGCCGCCGACGATGGCGACGCCTAGGCCGTCCTCGAAGGCGCCCGAGTTCTTGGCCTCGATGACCGGCATCACGAGCGGGTCGCCCTCCACGGGGTGCCGGCCGTTCGTCGTCGTCGGGCAGTCCTCGTACGGCTCGACCGGGTTCGCCGCGTTGAAGCAGTGGGCGCCCTCCCATACGTTCCACCCGTAGTTGCCGCCCTTTGTGATCACGCTGACCTCGTCGTAGAGGTTCTGGCCGAGGTCGGCGGCGATGAGGTCGCCGCCGTCCGGGTCGAACGCGAACCGCCAGGGGTTCCGGAGCCCGTAGGCCCAGATCTCGCCCTTCACGCCCGGGATGTCGACGAACGGGTTGTCCTGGGGGACCGCGTACGGCTGGCCGCTGCCGTGGTGGCCCTCCCCGCCCTCCGCGTCCACGTCGATGCGCAGGATGCTCCCCAACAGGTTGTTCTCGATGTCCTGCCCGTTCCCGCCGTCGTTGACGTCGTACCAGTCCTCGGGGCGGCCCTGGACGAAGAACTCGTCCTGGTCGTCGCGGAGGCCGCCGTCGCCCATCGCGACGTAGAGCATCCCGTCCGGCCCGAACGCCACCGTGCCCGCGTTGTGGTTCATGTAGGGGTGGTCGTGCTCGATGAAGACGACCTCCGACGACGGGTCGGCCCGGTTGGGGTCGCCGTCCATGACGTGGAACTCGCTGAGCCGGTTCGTGTGGTCGAACCCGTCGGGCGCGCTCTCGCGGAGCGGGGCGCTGTAGAATACGTAGAAGTGGCCGTTCTCGGTGTAGTCCGGGTGGAACGCGAGCCCCAACAGGCCGCGCTCGTCGTACCCCTCGTTGAGCTCTACGAGTTGGTCGCGGAGGTCGAGGAACGGCGTGCCCAGCTTCTGGCCGTCGCGCGTCACGATGTGGATGAGCCCCGTCTGGTCGACCACGAACAGCCGACCGGTGTCGTCGGGCGGCTCCGCGAGCGCGAGCGGGTGCGTAAAGCCGTCGGCGACGAGGTCGAGGCCGACGGCCGGCTGGGCGCTGGCGGACGTGACCGCCAGCAGGGCGAGGAGGAGGGTGGAGAGGAGCCGTCGCATGGCGGGAGGGGTTAGAGAGACAACGAAAGGCCGAGCCGGAGCTGGCGTCCGGCGGCGGGGTAGAGGTAAACGCGCGGGCCGCCGCTGGGCGTCCCGGCGCCGCTGGCGTCGGGGAACCCGGTCGTGGCGTACTCGGCGCCGGTGAGGTTGAACGCCTCGGCCACGACGGACACGGCCCGGTCGGCGACGGGGAGGCGGTAGGCGAGGCGGGCGTCGAGGGCGGCCCAGGACGCGAGGGGGATCGTGTTCGCGTCGTCGAGCCAGACCCGCCCCGCCCCGCGCGCGGTGAGGCTGGCGGTGAGCGGCCCCCGCACGGCGCTGGCGCCGACGGCCCACACGTCGCGCGGGATGGCCTTGAGGAAGCGGCCCGCGAAGTCGCCGCCCTCGACCGTGGCCTCGGTGTAGGTGTACGTCCCGAACACCGAGGCCCCGCCCAGCGACACTGCCAGTCCGGCCTCGACGCCGCGGTGGAGGCTCTCGCCGATGTTGCCGTAGGCGAAGTCCTGCAAGCTGAAGTCGATCTCGTCCTCCATGTCGATCCGGTAGGCGGCGAGCGTGGCCTCGGCCAGCGCCGCCCCGAGGCGGGCCCGGTGCGTGAGCCCGGCCTCGACCGACGTCCCGCGCTGGGGCCGGAGCGCCGCGTTCGAGAGCGAGACGGCGAAGGGCGGGAACGGGACCCCGATCGTCCGCTGGTCGAAGAGCTGGTCGAGCGTGGGCGCCTTGAAGTGACGCCCGGCGTTGACGTAGACGTGGCCGACCTGGCGGGCCGTCGCGAGCCACCGGAGGTTGGCGCCGACGCGCGGGCTCCACGCCGTGTGCGTCGCCTCGGAGGTGGCCGCTTGGGGGAGCACGGCGGCGAACTCGTCGCGGAGCGCGTCGAGGCGGAGCCCGGCCACCAGGCGCAACGCGTCGACGGGCGAGACCTCGGCCTGGACGAATACGCCGGCGGCCCGGCGCGAGCCGTCGCCCTGCGCGGCCGGAGCGGCGTCGGGGTCCGGCGTCGTGCCGAGGTAGTCTTGGGCCGCCCCGGCGACGACCGGCGCGTAGGCCGATCCGAGCGACTGGAGCGAGCCCGTCGCTCCGACGAGCAGGCGGGCAGGGACGCCGAGCGCCGGGCGCTCGCGCGCGAGCGACCCCAGCGTCACGGTCGCGTTCGCCTCCAGCCGCGCGCCGTCGATCTCGCGCCGCTGGGTGTCGCCGAACTCGGGCGAGAGCGGCAACGTCCGCGTGACCTCGGACTGGCGGACCCCGCCGAACACGGCGCCGTCGACCGTGGCCGCCGACGCGGCCCGCCAGCGGCCGTCGAGGGCGAGCTGGTGCCGCCGCTCGTCGGTCCCGTCGAAGCGGTAGAACGGGGCCGACTGGCTCCGGGAGTCGGCGAGCGCTGAGGCGAGGAGCGGGCCGGGCAGGTCGGCCTCGGTCCAGGCGTGGTGCGTCGACATGGCGAGGTCGACGGACCCGCCCCGCGTGAGGTCGACGCGCCCGCCCGCGAGCCCGACCGTCCGCTCGGCGTTGTCGCGGAAGCCGCCGTAGCGCTTGACCGAGCCGTAAGCGCTCGCGTTGCGCCCGGCCACCGCCCCGCCCCCGCTCAGGCTAGCGAAGCCCGTGTCGTACGTGCCGCCCGAGAGCCCCGCCCGGAGGGGCGCCGGCCCCTCCTGGGTGACCACGTTGACGACGGCGCCGACTGCGGCGTCGCCCCACAGCGACGAGGCCCCGCCGCGGACGACCTCGACGCGCTCGATGGCGTCGAGCGCTACGAGCTCCCAGTCGACCACGCCGGTCTCGACGTCGTTGACCGGCCGCCCGTCGACCAGGACCAGGACGTACTCGGCCTCGCCGCCGCCGTAGAACCCGCGGACGGTCGCGGCCGGGGGCGTCCCGGCCCCGTCGCCGTTCAGGAACGCGAACCCGGGCGTGAGCCGGAGCACGTCGGCGAGGGTCTGGACCGGCCGGCGCTCGATATCCTCGGCCGTCACGACCGTCACGGCCGCCGCCGCCCGGTCGGGGTCGAGCGGGACCCGCTCGGCCGTCACGGTCACGCGACCGAGGCGGAGCGTGTCGGCGGGCTGGGCGCTGGCGGCGGCCGGTAGCAGGAGGACGAAGAGGACGAACGGGGTGCGCATCGGCGGGCGGGGCTAAACCTCCTCGACGGTGACCGTCTCCAGCGCGCCGTCGCGGACCTCGCGGCGGGCGCGGAGCCGGACGCCGGCCTCGCGGTCGGACTGGCGGAGCGCCTCCATGACGCGCGGGGTGGCCTGGGGCTCGAGCAGCGCCACGCGACCGTCGTCGCCGACGAGGGCGTAGCCGCTCTCGGCGCAGTGGCCCATCAAGCTGCACGCCGTCGTGTGCGCTCGAGCGCGCTCGGCGTACTCGTCGCGGGGGTACTTCCGGAGGCAGGCGATGTCGAGGACCCAGCCCTCGATGGTCTCAGGGTGCAGGTCGGGCATGTCAGGCGGGGTGGGTGCCGAGCGGGCGGCGCGGGACGGTCGTGCGGTGGTCGGCCTCGTCGCCCAGGAACTCCCCGTTCTGGGTCACCGTCGCGAGCGTGTTCAGCGCCAGCAGCCCGAAGCCGACCTTCGCGACCACGTCCAGGACCGTGAACAGCCCGGCCTCCCAGGCGTCTCCGACCACGTCCAGGCCCTCCGGCGAGATGAGCCAGACGACCGGGTACAGCGTCCACAGGAACACGTGGACGGCGACCAGCCGCTGGAACGCGCCGGCCGACTTCGGGTGCGCCGCGACCGCGCTCCGGCGGTACGGCCCCAGCAGCAGGTACGCCACGGCGAGGTAGGCCCCGCACGAGACGACGTACCACGTCAGCGCCCGCACGTCCTCGGGCAGCAGCGTCGCGATCAGTCCCGTCCCGATCATGAACGTGTTGGCCCCAATGAGCTGCGCCGCGAGCACGTTCCGGCTCGACGCGATGAGCGTGAGGTCCAGGAGCAGGAGCGGCGTCGTGATCCCCCACGTCGCGTAGCGGACCCAGGCCGTCTTCGTCCCGTCGGCCGAGACGAACGACCCGTACCCCATCGCCATCGTGAGGTAGAGCGCGAACGCCACCAGGCAGATGAAGAAGTTGAGGGTGTAGAGGATCTCGCGCGGCCGGTGGTCGGCCTTGGCCGCGCCGATTCCGAAGACCACGGAGCCGAGCGCCATCGCGGCCGTGCCGATCCAGTACCAAGTCGTCGCCATGGGCGGGGGGGAGGGTGGGGCTCCGATCTACCCCGGCGGCGCCCTCGGAGTCCACCCGTCTACCTTAAACCCTGCTCAGGTTGTCGAGAGTCGGGGTTCTCCCGACCGGCCTGTCCGGGCTCCTTCTGAGGCCCCGGCTCGCGCCACCGCGCCTGAAATGCCGTTAAGGTGGCGGCACGCGCGGGCCGTCCCCATAGGTTTGGGCTTTCGGCCGACCCGCCGTGCGGGCCGGTCCCCGCCGGAGCCCCCCGCCCCTCTATGCCCCCGCCCGACTGCGACGTCGCCGTCATCGGCTCCGGCCTGGCCGGGTCTGCCCTCGCGTGCTGCCTGGCCCGGGCCGGCCTCGCCGTCGAGGTGTTCGAGGCCGGGGAGCACCCCCGGTTCGCCATCGGCGAGTCGATGATCCTGGAGACGAGCGAGACGCTCCGGGCGATGGCCCGGCTCTACGACGTGCCCGAGCTCGCGTGGCTCACGGCCGAGCCGTACCTCGGGCGCCTGGGCTCGAGCCACGGGGTCAAGCGCCACTTCGGGTTCCTGCACCACGGGGCCGACGGCGCCCACGACCCCGCCGACCGCCACCAGTCGCTCCAGGCCGTGATCCCGGACGAGCTCCACGGCCACGAGCTCCACCTCTTCCGGCAGGACGCCGACGCGATGCTGGCCGCCGCCGCCGTCCGCTACGGCGCCCGGCTCCACCAGCGGACGCCGGTCGCGGGCGTGGACCTGGACGGCGACGGGGCCACGCTCCACACGCCGCTCGGGGCCGTCCGCGCCCGCTACGTCGTCGACGCCGGGGGGCGGCGCTCGCCGCTGGCGGAGGCGATGGGGCTGCGGACGACGGACGGGGCCGAGACGCACAGCCGGGCGCTCTTTACCCACATGGTCGGGGTCCGGTCGGTCCACGACGCGCCGGGCGCGGCGCGGCGCGACTACGACGTGCCGTTCACGTGGGACGAGGGGACGCTCCACCACGTGTTCCCCGGCGGGTGGACGTGGGTGATCCCGTTCGGCAACCACGGCGGCTCGACGAACCCGCTTACGAGCGTCGGGCTCGTGCTCGACCCGGCCGTCCACCCCGCGGCGGAGGGGCTCAGCCCGGGCGAGGAGTTCCGGGCGTTCGTCGCGCGGTACCCCGCCGTCGCGGCCCAGTTCGAGGGCGCCCTGGCCGTCCGCCCCTGGACCCGCGCGCCGCGCGTGCAGCACGGGTCCAGGGAGGTCGCCGGCCGCCGGTGGTGCCTGCTCGGCCACGCGGCCGGGTTCGTGGACCCCCTGTTCTCGAAGGGGCTCTACGCCTCGACGGCCGCCGCGTCGCTGGTGGCCCACCGGCTGATCCTCGCGCACGAGACGGGCGACTGGGACGGCGTCGACGCCGGCGGCGCCGTGGGACGGCAGGCACGGGGGTTCCTGCGCTCGAACGACCGGCTGGTGGCCCGGTCGTTCCGGGCGTTCGAGACGGCCGAGCTGTGGGCGGCGTTCTCGGTCGTGTGGCTGCTGGGCGCCCACCTCGAGCTCCTGGCGCTGTTCGCTGCGAGGGCCGAGGCGACGGGGGCGGACGGGCGGATCGACCGCGGCGCCTACTTCGAGCGGACGGCCAGCTTGCGGATGGTCGGCGGCGGGTTCGGCGGGTTCGACCGGCTGGAGGCCGAGGCGTACGCCGTCCTCGACGGGCTGGGCACGGCCGCCGAACGGGCCGCCCGGCTCCGGTCGCTCCTGGCCGGGCCGGAGTGGGTGCCCCACGAGTTCCGGTCGGTCCTGGCCGGCGGCAACCACCTCGCCCGCCGCAAGGTGAGCCTGGCCGTGCTCCGCCAGCCCGGCGGGCCGCTCGGGCGCGGGCCGTACCGCCGCCACTTTTTCGGCGTCCGCTCGGGGCTCCGGGTGGCCGGGTTCCTCGCCCGGGAGTGGGCGACGTACCGGCGGCCCGCGCTCGGGACCCTCCCGTAGGGTCCCGAGCGCGCCGACGAGGCTAGGGGCGGCGGTCAGCCGGGCGTGAGCGTGTCGAGCAGGCCGCCGCCCTCTTGCGCCTTCTGGACGGCCGCCCTCGGGCTCGCCTTGCCGAGGTCCGGCTTCTCGCCGCGCGGCGTCATCCGCTCGATCTTGAACGTCGAGCGCCCGTCGAAGCTCTCGCCGCCCGACCAGTTCCCCTCCGGCTGGGGCACCGACTCGTCCTTGCCGAACGTCAAGAACGTGTAGTTGAACTCGGACGGCTCGAGGCTCTGGTCGAAGTTGTTCGGGATCGGGTGGTTCTCGCGCCCCCCGAGCTCCTCCCAGGCCGCGAGCCACTGGTTCTGGTGCATCGTGTCGCGGGCGACGAGGTAGGCCAGCATGTCCTTCATGCCCGCGTCGTCGGTCATCTTGTAGAGCTGGACCGCGAGCATCCGGCCGGTCGACTCGGCGAGCGCGTTGGCCAGCATGTCGGCGGCCACGTTGCCGCTCGCGTAGACGTGGGAGGCGTTGAAGGGGACGCCCGAGGCGTCGACGGGCATGGCCGCCATGCACGTCGTGATCACGTGCTGGATGTTCATGCCGCCCAGGGCCGCGGCGACCATCGGGTCCTTCGCCGCCTGGTCCTGCTCGAGCGGCGCCCCGTCGAGGTTGAGCGCGACCGCCGTCGCCAGCATCTCGATGTGGGCCATCTCCTCGGTGCCGGTCTCGAGGAGCATGTCGCGGTACTTGGCCGGGCCGCGCGCGCCCCACGCCTGGAACATGTACTGGAGGCAGACACGGATCTCGCCCTGGATGCCGCCGATGGCCTGCTGGAGGGCCTTGGCGAAGACGGGGTCGGGCTTGTCGACGCGGACTTCGTACTGGAGCTTGCCGCCGTCGTGGTAGAACATGGGGAGGGGGGAGGTGTGAGGGGAGCGGTTCGTATCCGGCCCCGCCGTTGCCGCTCCCGGCTCCACCTTAAATCGCGCTCAGGTTGGTCCGGTACAGGGGCCTTCCCGATGGGACGGTCGTCTCCGCCCCCACCGGGGCCTCACCCCAAGCACGGCAGCGTGACCCAGAACGTCGCGCCCTGCCCCGGGCCGGGGCTCCCGCACCCGACCGCGCCCCGGTAGCCCTCCACGATCGCCTTGACGATGGCGAGCCCGAGCCCGCTCCCCGGCTCGGCCTGGACCTCCGGCGTGTCGGCCCGGAAGAACCGGTCGAAGAGCCGCTCGCACGTCGCGGCGTCGAAGCCAGGGCCGGTGTCCTGGACCTCCAGTCGGGCCGTCCCGCCCGCGTGCGTCAGCCGCACCGAGACCGTGCCGCCCGGCGGCGTGTACTTGACGGCGTTCCCGACCAGGTTGTCCACGACCTCCGCCAGCGGCGCCGCCTCGGCGGCCATCCGCGCGCCCGGGGCGACGTCGAGGTCGAGGGCCACCCCCTTCGCGTCGGCCTCGGCCCGGACCCGCCCAGCGCGCTGGCGGACCAGGTCGCTGAGGTCGAGCCGGGCCTCGGGGGTCTTGGCCAACGACTCCGCCCGCGCGAGCTGCAAGAGGCCCTGGACCGTCCCCGTCATCTCGGCCACGTCCTCGACAACCCGGCCCAGCGTCTCGCGGTAGGCCTCCGGCTCGCGCTCGCGCCGGAGCGCCACCTCGGCTTCGCTCCGGAGCGTCGCGAGCGGCGTCAACAGCTCGTGCGCCGCGTTCGACGTGAACCGCCGCTCGCGCTCGACCGACGCCTCCAGCCGCGCCAGGAGCCCGTTGAACGTCTCCGCCAGGTCCGTCAGCTCGTCGCGCGTCTCGAACTCCGAGGGCAGCCGCCCGCCCAGCCGCGCCCCGTCGTCCGCCATCCGGCCCGCCGCCTCCGTCAGCACCGCCACCGGCCGGAGCGACCGCCGCGCGAGCCACCACCCGGCGCCGAGCGCGAACAGCACGCTCATCAGCACCCCCAGCGCCAGCATCCGCCCCAGCTCCTGAAGCTCGGCGTGTCGGCTCCACTCGAACCCCGTCACCTCGACGTAGCCCGCTAGCCCCCCGCCGGAAACGACCGGTTGAACGAGCGACCGCGCGGGCTCGCCCGCCCATTCTTCGCTCCGCCGCAACTCCCCAGCGCCCTCCGGAAGCACCACGCCGAACGGCGGCTGCCCGTCGAAGTTGGGCGACCGGTACCGCACTCGGCCGTCCGCGCCCAGCACACGGACGAACGTCCCGTCCGGGCCGTCCATCCGCACCGCCGCCGGCCCCGTCTCCAACGCCGCCGCGTCGACCCCGCCTGGCCCCACGCGGAGCAGGGGCGTCACCACGCCCATCTCGTGGTCGAGGTGGCGGTCGAACGACCGGTGCGCGGCGGCGTGGAAGCCGATGTAGCAGAAGACGGCGAACGCGCTCAGGAGAAGCAGCAGCGTCAGCGCGTACCACAGCGCCAGGCGCGCCGAGATCGGGAGCGAGAGGAGTCGAGCCATGGCCCAAGAACGCGACGCACTGCCCACTACGCGCCCTCGCCCGGCGCGAGCCGGTAGCCCACGCCGCGGATCGTCTCGATGGTCGGGGCGTCTGGGGCGCTCGATGTGCGCTCGGCGTCGGCGAGCCGCTGGCGGAGCCCGCTCACGGTCACGTCGAGCGCGTTGTCGGTCACGAAGAGCGCGTCGCCCCACACCCGCTCGGCGAGCACGGTCCGCGACAGGGCCGCGTCGGCGCTCCGCATGAACACCTCCAGCATGGCGTACTCCTTCGGCCGGAGGTTCAGGACGGCCTCGCCCCGCGCCCCGGCCATCGTCACCTTGCGGCGCTCGCCGTCCAGCGCCAGCGGGCCGACCGAGACCGTCCGCTCCTGGTCGGAGAGCGGCGGGCGGCGCAGGAGCGCCCTCAACCGGGCCACCAGCTCCTCGAAGGCGAACGGCTTCGGGAGGTAGTCGTCGGCCCCGGCGTCCAGGCCCGCGACGCGGTGCTCGACGTCGGCGAGCGCCGTCAGCATCAGGACCGGCTGGTCCTTGCCCGCAGCGCGGATGCGCTCGACCAACGTCTTGCCGTCGCCCTTCGGCAGCCGCCAGTCCACCACGAAGGCGTCGTAGGCGTTGTCCAGCGCCAGCCGCTCGCCCGCCTCGGCGTCGCCCGCCACGTCCACGCGGTACCCCTCCTCCTCCAGCCCGCGGCGGACGGAGTCGGCCAGGCGGGCCTCGTCTTCGATGAGCAGGACCCACATGGGGGCGGAGGGGGGGAGGGACGGGTCGGTCATGGGATACCCACGGGGAAGGGCCGGGGCGGACACCTTAACGCCTTTTCAGGTCCGGCTCAGTCCCATTTCAGGCCCCGTCCCGTTCTATCGGCCCACGATCAACGCTCGCCATGCTCCTCGCCCTCGCCCTCTACTTCGCCGCGCTCGTCGTCGCCATCGCCGCCGTCGGACGCGCGCTCGCGCCGCCGTCGGTCCGCGCCCTCGACGCCGGCCTCCGCCTCGCCCCGTAGCCCCACGCTCATGCTCCCCGACTGGCCGCCCAACGTCCACCCCCTCGTCGTCCACTTCCCCATCGCGCTCCTGTTCGTGGCCGCGCTGGTGGACGCCGTGGCCCTCGTCGTCCGCCGGCGGTACGAGTGGGTCCGCGCCTCCGCCGTCGGGCTCTACGCGCTCGGCGCGCTCGGCGTGGCCGCCGGCTTCGTCACGGGCCGGCTCGCCTCGGACTCGGTCGACCTCCCGGCCCAGGCGATCACGACGCTGAACGCCCACGCCGACTGGGCGCTCTACCTCACGTGGTTCGCCGGGCTCTACGCCGCCGCCCGCGTGGCGGCGCTCTACTGGGACCGCGAGGGTCGCCTCGCCGTCCACCTCCCGCTCGCGCTCGTCGGGCTGGTCGGGCTCGTCCTCGTTCAGCAGACGGCCGAGCGGGGCGGGAGCTTGGTCTACGAGCACGGCGTCGCCGTCGCGGCGGTCTCCCAAGCCGGCCACGCCGGGATGGACATGGGCACGGCGGCCGGCCCCGCCGCCCCGCCCGACACGTCCGTCGCGGCCCGGCTCGACGTGCTCGCGGGCGCCCCCGCCGACGGGGCGACGTTCACCGTGGCGCCGGGCCGACCCACGCTCGCCGTCCTCCCCGACGCGCTCGGCGACCTCGAGGCGCGGGCCACCCTCGACCTCTCCGGCTTCACCGGGACGGCGTCGCTCGTCCACCACGTCCGCGGGCCGGGCGACTACGACTTCCTGGCCCTCGACAAGCCGCCCTCGGGCGAGGTCACGCTCCGCCAGGGCCGCGTCGAGGGCGGCGCCGAGACGACGATGGACAGCGGGACGGCGCCGCTCGACGGCACCGCTGAGATCAAGGCCTACGCCGTCGGCACCCACTTCCGCGGCTACCTCGGCGGCGAGCAGCTCACGCACCCCCACGCCGACGCCGCCCCGCCCGGCCGCGTCGGGCTCCGGCTCGACGGCGAGGGGGCCGTCCGCGTTATCGCCCTCTCGGCCACTCCCGTCGAGTAGCCCAGTCCCGTCTTCGTACTCCACCCCGGGGCCGCCCCTGCCCCTATATCCCCACGCCCATGCGCCCCCTCATCCTCACCGCCGCCCTCGCCCTCCCGCTGGCCCTCGCCGCCTGCGGCTCGGAGGACCCCGACCCCATCGTCCTCGACGCGGCCCCCGAGCCCGCGGCCACCGACGGCCTCGGCGACGCCGACCCGCTCTCGGACCCGGCCGACGAGGTCGCACCCTCGGTGATCGTGGACGAGACGCTCGTGGACGAGCCCGCCCGGCCCGCCCCGGCCCCGCCCGTGCCCCCGGCGGTGGCTCCCGCCCCGGCCCCCGACGCCCACCCCGACGGGGAGCACACCATGGACGACGGGACGATGATGGACGGCAACATGCCCATGGACCACGACATGGGCGGGATGCCGATGGACCACGGCGACGACGGCCACTCGCACGACGGCTGACGGCGCCGGGCGCGCGGGCCGTTCGCGCGCTCTTCGCCCGGCACCTTAGCGCCTTTTAAGGTGCCGGGCCGCACTCCCGCGCGCCGCGACCGTTACAGACACCCGCCCCCGACCCCACCCCGATGGACCGCCGACTCTTCCTCCGCAACGCCTCCGCCTTCGGCGCCCTCGCGGGCCTGAGCGCGATGACCCCGTCCTGGGCGCGCTCGGCGCTCACCCTCGGCCCCGCCCGCGTCGAGGGGCTCGCGCCGACCGTCCGACGGCCCGGCCTGGTCGAGTACGACCTCACCATCGACCGGACGCGGCTGGCGTTCGGGGGCAAGACGGGCACGGCCGTCACCATGAACGGGTCGGTCCCCGGCCCGCTCCTGCGGTTCACTGAGGGCGACGAGGCCGTGATTCGCGTGCACAACCGGCTCGATGAGCAGACGTCGGTCCACTGGCACGGGCTCATCCTTCCCAACAACATGGACGGTGTGCCCGGCGTCAACTTCCCCGGCATCGAGGCCCGCTCGACGTTCGAGTACCGCTACCCGATCCGCCAGTACGGGACGTACTGGTGCCACAGCCACTCGGCGTTCCAGGAGCAGCTCGGCCACTACGCCCCGTTCATCATCGACCCGGCCGGGCCGGAGCCCTACCCCTTCGACCGCGAGATGGTCGTGGTCCTGTCGGACTGGACGTTCGAGGACCCGCACGACGTCCTGGACAACCTCAAGAACCGGGCGAACTACTACAACTTCCAGCGGAACACGCTCGGCGACGTCATCGGCGGGGAGGTCAGCCCCTCGGAGTTCCTCTCCTGGGAGCGGATGCGGATGGACCAGACCGACATCTCGGACATCACGGGCGCGACCTACACCTACTTGATGAACGGGCAGGCGCCGGACCCCGGCTGGTACGGCCAGTTCCGGCCCGGCGAGCGCGTCCGCATCCGGTTCGTCAACGCGGCGGCCATGACGTTCTACGACGTCCGCATCCCGGGTTTGCCGATGACCGTCGTCCAGGTCAACGGCCAGCACGTCGAGCCGGTCGAGACCGACGAGTTCCGGATCGGCGTGGCCGAGACCTACGACGTCGTCATCGAGCCGGGCGACCGGGCCTACACCCTCTTCGCCGAGACCATGGACCGCTCGGGCTACGCCCGCGGCACGCTCGCGCCCCGGCCCGGCATGACGGCGGCCGTGCCCGAGATGCGCGACCGGCCCTCGCTGACCATGATGGACATGGGGATGGACCACGGCGCGATGGGAGGCATGGAGGGGATGGACCACGGCGGCATGGACATGTCCGGCGCGGCAGCAGGAGGCGCCGCGGGCGGCACGGACCACTCGCAGATGAGCGGGATGGACCACTCGGGCATGGCCATGGGCGCCGCCGCCGGCGCGATGGCGATGGGGGACACGGCCGGGGTCCGCCCGCCGGGCGCGCTCCCCGAGCCCACCATGCACGGCCCCGACGACCACGGCCTCGCCAACGCCATGGCCCCGATGGAGACCCGCAGCCGGCTCATGGAGCCCGGCGTCGGGCTGGGCGACGACGGCCGCCGCGTCCTCGTCTACGCCGACCTCAAGGCGCTCTACCCCGAGCCGCGCCGGGCGCCCGACCGCGAGGTCGAGCTCCACCTGACGGGCAACATGGAGCGCTACATGTGGTCCATCGACGGGAAGACGTACTCCGAGGAGCCGCTCATCCCAATGGTTTACGGCGAGCGCCTCCGGTTCACGATGGTCAACGACACCATGATGAACCACCCGATGCACATCCATGGGATGTGGATGGAGCTCGAGAACGGCCAGGGCGAGCGCATCCCGCGCGTCCACACGGTCATCGTCAAGCCGGCCGAGCGGGTCTCGCTCCTGATCGACGTGGACGCGCTCGGGCCGTGGGCCTTCCACTGCCACATCCTCTACCACATGGACCTCGGCATGTTCAGGGTGGCCATGGTCCAGCGGCCCGACGACTGGGAGCCCGAAGTGCTCGCCTCGATGTACCCCTCGGGGCTCCCGGCGGGCTTCCCGCGCCGCGACCTCGCCCGAGGCTAGACCGCCCCACCGGCCCACCCCGATCTCCCACGCTATGACCCGCCTCTCGACCCTCCTCGCCGCCGCGCTGGCGCTCGCCGCCGGCGCGGCGGCCCAGGACGCGCCCCCGTTCCCGGAGTACCCCGACTTCCGGCCCGGCGCCGTCGCCGCGGCCGACCAGAAGCTGTACTCGCTGGCGCTCCTGGACCTGTTCGAGGCCGCGCCGGCCGCCAGCGGCGTCCCGGCGCGCGTCGAGGGGCTCTACCGGATCGGCAACGACTACACCCGGCTCTACATCAAGGGCGAGGGCGAGGGACTCGTCGCCGACGGCGAGGGGGAGGTCGAGGGCCAGGCGCTCTACAGCCGCCTGATCACGTCCTACTTCGAGGCGCAGGCGGGCGTCCGGCTCGACACCGAGTTCGGCGGCGGCGAGTTCCAGGCCCGGCCCTTCTTGGTAGTGGGCTTGGAGGGGCTGGCGCCGTACTTCTTCGAGGTCGAGCCGGCGCTCTTCGTCTCGTACAAGGGCGACGTGTCCGCCCGGTTCGTGGGCTCCTACGACCTCCTCCTCACCCAGCGGCTCGTCGCCCAGCCACGGCTCGAGACCAACGTCGCCGTCCAGCGCGTCGAGGACTGGGGCGTCGGCTCCGGGCTCAACGACGTCGAGCTCGGGCTCCGCTTCCGCTACGAGATCACGCGCGAGGTGGCCCCCTACGTCGGCGTCAACTGGACCACGCTCTACGGCGACACCGCCGACTTCGCACGCGAAGAGGGCGGCTCGGCCTCCGAGGCCACCCTCGTCTTCGGGCTCCGCCTGTGGCGCTAGCCCGCCCCGTGGCGTTAGCCCGCCACCCCTCTCCACACTCTAGAACCCCACACCCATGACCCGCACCCTCCTCTTGGGCGCCGCCTTGCTGGCCGCGCCCGCCGCCCTCGCCCAGCAGCACGGTGACCACGACCACAGCCAGATGGACCACTCCCAGATGTCGGGGATGGACCACGGCGCGATGGACCACGACGCCATGATGGCGCTGCACCAGCGCATGATGGCGGACTCAGAGATCCACGCCCGGATGAAGGCCGACCCCGAGATGCAGGCGCTGATGGCCGAGGTGATGCCCCAGATGGACCACTCCGGCATGGACCACAGCCAGATGCAAGGCATGGACCACTCGGGCATGGAGATGCCGATGGACGCGGACGCCCGGGCCGCCATGATGGCCCAGATGCGCGAGCGGATGGCCGCCATGCCGCCCGCCGAGCGCGCCGACATCATGGGCCGGATGCAGGCCGCCCACGCCCGCCTGATGGCCGACCCCGCCGTCCACCAGCGCATGATGGCCGACCCCGAGATGCGCCGGATGATGGAGGCCATGCCCGAGGGCACGATGGACCACGGCTCGATGGACGGCATGGACCACGGTCAGATGCAGGGGATGGACCACTCGCAGATGAGCGGCATGGACCACAGCCAGATGCAGGGCACGGCCACTGGCGCTGCCAGCGGCGCCGCCTCAGGCATGGACCACTCCCAGATGTCGAGCGCGGACCACGCCGCCGGCGTCGCGATGCAGCGCCGGAACGCCGGTACCCCAGACGAGCGCCGCGCCATGGCCGCGGTCAACCCCGAGGCGTTCGACGCCTCGGCCACCGCCGACCGCTTCCACGCCGCGCTGGCGGCCGGCGACCGCCAGGCGATGGAGGCGATCCTGGCCCCCGACGCCGTCGTTCTGGAGGGGGGGCGCAACGAGTCCCGCGCCGAGTATCTCTCGCACCACTTCGCCCGGGACGCCGAGTACCTGAGCGGCACCACGCCCGAGCCGCTCTACCGCCGCACCGGCGTGGCCGGCGACGGCGCCTGGGTCGCCTCGACGCAGCGCGTCGGCGACGCCGAGATGGCCGAGCTGCTCGTGATGAAGCGGACCCCCGACGGCTGGCGCGTCGCCGCCGTCCACTGGTCGTCCGCCCGCTAGCCACGTCGGTTCTGCCGGAGTCCGATGGTCCACCCCGAGCCGGAGGTGTGCCAACGCGGCATCCTCCCGTCGTAGACGTGGGTGGACTCTTGCGACCGCTAATCCCATAACAGAGTGTCTCGAAAGGTCGCAGTATTTGGCGCCGGCATCGCCGGTCTCAGCGCAGCGCATGAGTTCGTCCGACGGGGGTACCAGGTCGAGGTCTACGAGCGGAACGACTCGGCGGGCGGCTTCTTCCGCAGCGCCCGTCGCGACCAAGACAACCTGCCGACGGAGTACTCGTGGCACGGGTTCGGCCCCTGGTACCACAACACGTTCGACCTGCTCCGGCAGATCCCCTTCGACGCCACCAGCACGCTCTACGACCGCGTGCTCTCGCGGCCGATGGACTACGCGGTCGTGCCGGACACAGCCGACGACGACCTCGACACGGCGGACCTGTTCGACAAGCCCCAAGCGTTCCGGATGTCCACCCGCGACAAGCTCTCGCTGGGGTGGGGCATCCTCAAGGTCTGGTCGGCGAACGCCCGGTCGAAGGAGCGCTACGCCCGGGCGAACGCCGCTGCCTACTGGCAGCCTCGCATGACGAGCGTCGGCCACTCGACGTGGCGCGCGCTGTTCGGCCCTTGGATCGGGTCGGACTGGCCCTACGCCTCGCTGCACCACGTGGGCCTGTTCTTCGGGCGCAACGTCCGCTCGGGTCCGTCGCACCATCACCCCGCCGACGAGGACGGTCCCGCCTGGGCGCACGAGCCGCTCGGCGGCTGGTCGCTCCTGCGCGGGCCCAGCAACGAGTGGTGGTTCGACCGCTGGGTCGCCGACCTCGACCAGCGCGGCGTCACGTTCCACTGGGAGACGCCGCTCGACCAACTCCACGTCGACGGCGACCGCATCTCCGGCGCGACGGTGGCGCCCGACACATCGGTGGAAGCAGACATCTACGTCCTGGCTGCGACTCCGTTTGCGGCCGCCCACATCCTCGCCCGGACCCCAGAGCTGGAGCAGGAGCCGGAACTCGCGAAGTTTCGGCCCCTGATCCAGGACGGCCCCCACACCCAGGTCTCGTTCCGGATCGCGTTCGGCGAGCGCATGGCGTGGCCGCGTGAGCGTACCGCCATCGCTCTCGCCGACTCCGCCTTCAACATCACGCTCTTCGCCAACGAGCAGGCGTGGTCCTCAGACGTAGACCTCGGCCGGGACGTCCAGTCGCTCTGGACAGGCACCGCCTGCGTGTCGACCGTGCCCGGACCCATGCACGGCAAGCCGCTGCGGACCTGCACGGAGGACGAGTTCCTTGACGAGGTGCTCGCCCAGGTCTATGCGTCCGAGGCGCTCGACCTGATGATCCGCTGCGCGAACGACGGCCGCAGGCTCCGGGACTTCAGCATCCTCACCACCGAGGTGTGGCACGAGTGGCACTTCTCCCCGGACGGCATCACGCCTGACCAGCCCAAGTGGGTCACCACCACGAACACCCGCGCACACCGCCCCGCCCAGGCCACCTCCATCGCGAACCTCGTGCTGGCGGGCGCCCATACGGAGACCGAAGCGGACATCTGGAGCATCGAGGGGGCCGTCGAGAGCGGGCGCCGCGCCGCCCAGGTCTTCGAGCCGAACGTCGCCGTCCACGCGCAACACAAACCTCCGCTGCTCCGACTCACCTCTCGACTCGATGACGGCCTGCATGCACTCGGCCTGCCTCACGTTCTGGACGTGGTCGGTGTCGGCCTGGGTGCCGGACTGGTCCGGCTCGCAACTCGCGCGTGGCCTCGGCGAGGCACGAGGCGGGACGAGGAGCCCCTCTCCCCACGGCCGCCCTGCACCGGATGACGTCGCACCGCCCCTTCGCGCTTCTCCTCGGCGGCGGCGGCGCCCGCGGGTTCGCCCACGTCGGCGTGCTCCGGGCGCTCGAAGCAGACGGGCTCCGGCCGGCGGCCGTGGTCGGCGTGTCGATGGGGGCCGCCGTCGCCGCCGCGTACGCGCTCCGCGACGACTGGTACGACGCCGTGCTGGCCATCGGCACGCGGGCGTTCCCGCCGCCGCCGCCCGACGGGGGGGAGGGCTCGACCTTGGCGTGGTTGCGGGCGCGGCGGATGGGGGCCGAGTTCGCCGTCCGCCTCGTCACCGGGTGGGGCGTCGGCGTGCCGGCCTACGACGCCGGCCGCCAGGCACTCGCCACGCTCACCGCCGGCCGCGACCTCGCCGAGGCCCGCCTCCCCGTCGCCATCACGGCCACCGACCTCCGCACGGGCGCCCGCCACGCGATGCGCGACGGCGACGCGGCCGACGCCGTCTACGCCAGCTCCGCGCTGGCCGGCGTCCTGCCGCCCCTCGAACACGGGGGGCTCCTGCTCGCCGACGGCGCCTACGCCGACCCCGCCCCGGTCGACCTCGCCCGAGCGATCGGCCCGCCGTTCGTCGTCGCCGTCGACGTGGGGCAGCCGCGCCCGGCGCCGACCATCGACAACGGCCTCAACGCACTCCAGCGCGCCTCCTACGTCACCAGCCGGAGCCTCGCCCAGGCCCGGTTCGCCCAGGCCGATCTGGTCCTCCGGCCCCAGTTCCAACGGCCCGTCCACACGCTCGACTTCGGCGCGCGTCGCGAGTGCGCGGCGGCGGGAATCTGGGCCGTCCGGGCCGCCCGCCCAGCGCTGGCGGCCCGTCTCAGCGGGCACCGCCAGTCGGCGGCCTGAGGGCGGACCGGGCGCCCAGGGGGGCGGGCGGTAACCTGAGCGGCTTTTAAGATTCGGGTCCGACCCCGTCCGGCACGTGGCGCGTTCGACGCCTCCAACGATCCGCCCCGGCCGCCTCATGGACCACGAACAGGACCCCGCCGACCTCCCCGGCTTGAAACAGGCCGAGCTCCGCGAGGCCGCCCACGAAGGCCCCCACGGCTCCCACGACGACGGCCGCACCGGCCCCGTCGAGGACCACGACGCCCACGGGATGGCCGGCCGCGGTCCGGCTCCGAACGCCGGCACGGACCACGCGGCGATGGGCCACACCGCCGAGGAGCACGCCGCGATGGGCCATTCGAAGATGGACCACGGCAGCGGGGGAGGGGGGCACCACGACCACCACGCGATGATGGTCGAGGACTTCAAGCGGCGGTTCTGGGTCTGTCTCGGGCTCACCGTCCCCATCCTGGCGCTCAGCCCCATGCTCCAGATGTGGGCGGGCGTCGACTGGGCGTTCCCCGGCTCGGTCTGGCTCCTCACAGCGCTGGCCTCGGTCGTCTACGTTTACGGCGGCTGGCCGTTTTTGAACGGGGCGGTAGAGGAGCTGGGGAAGCGGCGGCCGGGCATGATGACGCTGGTGGCCCTCGCCATCACCGTCGCGTTCGTCTACTCGATGGCCGTCGTGCTCGGCCTGGAGGGCAACCTGTTCTTCTGGGAGACCGCCACGCTCGTCGACCTCATGCTCGTCGGGCACTGGGTCGAGATGCGGAGCGTGATGGGCGCCTCCCGCGCGCTCGAGGAGCTGGCCCGGCTCATGCCCGACGAGGCCCACCGGCTCACGGCCACGGGCGAGACCGAGGAGGTGCCCACGAGCGCGCTCCGCCCCGGTGACCGCATCCTGGTCAAGGCGAGCGAGAAGGTGCCCGCCGACGGGACCGTCCTCGACGGCCGCTCCGCCGTCAACCAGGCCGCGCTCACCGGCGAGTCCGTGCCGGTCGAGAAAGGGCAGGGCGACGAGCTCATCGCCGGGTCCGTCAACGGCTCCGGCGCGCTCACCGTCGAGGTCACCAAGACCGGCGCCGACGCCTACCTCAACCAGGTCGTCACCCTCGTCCGCGAGGCGCAGGCCTCGAAGTCGAAGACCCAAGACCTCGCCAACCGCGCCGCGTTCTACCTCACCGTCACGGCCATCTCGGTCGGCGCGCTCACGTTCCTCGCGTGGTGGCTGCTGACGGCCGAGCCGCTGGCGTTCGCCATCGAGCGGGCCGTGACGGTCATGGTCATCGCGTGCCCCCACGCGCTCGGTCTCGCCATCCCGCTCGTCGTGGCCGTCTCGACGTCGATCAGCGCCCGCAACGGGCTCCTGGTCCGCGACCGCGCCGCCTTCGAGCGCGCCCGCGACCTCGACACGCTCGTCTTCGACAAGACGGGCACGTTGACCGAGGGCCGGTTCGGCGTCACCGAGATCCTAGCCGCCAGCGGCACGTCCGACGACGACCTCCTGGCGCTCGCGGCGGCCGTCGAGGGCGGCAGCGAGCACCCCATCGCCGCCGGCGTCGTCCGCTCGGCCCAGGACCGCGGCTTGGCGCTTCCCGCCGTCCAGGGCTTCCAGGCCATCACCGGCAAGGGCGTCCGCGCAACTGTCGACGGGCGTACCGTCCAGATCCTGAGCCCCGGCGCCATCGAGGCCGAGGGCGTCCGCTTTTCCGACGCGCTCCGCCAGCGGGCCGATACGCTGGGGACGGAGGGCCAGACGGTCGTCTACGTCGTCGAGGGCGACGGCGCCCAGGCCCGACCGCTCGGCGCGCTCGCGCTCGCCGACGTCGTCCGCCCGGAGTCCAAGGAGGCCATCGACCGCCTCCACGAGCTCGGCCTCACCGCCGTCATGCTGACCGGCGACAAGCGGGAGGTCGCCGAGCACGTCGCCCGCCAGCTCGGCATCGACCGCGTCATCGCCGAGGTGCTCCCCGACGGCAAGAGCGACGTGATCCGGCAGCTCCAGGCCGAGGGCAAGGTCGTCGCCATGACCGGCGACGGCGTCAACGACGCGCCCGCCCTCGCGACGGCCGACGTCGGGCTCGCGGTCGGCGCCGGGACGGACGTGGCCGTCGAGACGGCCGACATCGTCCTCGTCGAGTCCGACCCCCGCGCCGCCGTCCGGGTGATCGCGCTCGCGCGCGCCACCTACCGCAAGATGGTCCAAAACCTGTGGTGGGCCGCCGGCTACAACATCGTCGCGATCCCGCTCGCGGCCGGCGTCTTGGCTCCGTGGGGCATCGTCCTGAGCCCGGCCGTCGGCGCGGTCCTGATGAGCCTGTCCACGGTCGTCGTCGCGGTCAACGCCCGCCGACTGCGCGTCGAGTAGCCGCCCCCGTGATGAGCACTCCCGACCTGCACACGGGGACCGTCGAGTGGTTCGACGTCGAGCGGGACCTCGGCCTCGCCTCGTGCGACGACGGCTCGCTCCCCTGCACCGTCCACGGCCGGAGCGCCCGCGCCAGCGGCGTGCCGACCCTCGCCGTCGGCGACCGCGTGGGGTTCCGCGTCCGGGGCGAGGGCGGGCACCGAACCGCCTACGACCTCACGCGCCTCTCTAGCCCCCGGGGCCGACTCGGCGACGGCGGGGCGCTCCCTCCAGCCGCGTAACTCCTCCCGTCCCTGACGCTCGCGTCTGTCCTATGGCCTACGTCGTCGCCCAGCCCTGCGTGGGGTGCACCTTCACCGACTGCGTCGAGGTCTGCCCCGTCGACTGCTTCTACGTCGGACCCAACTTTATCGCCATCGACCCCGACGAGTGCATCGATTGCAACGCCTGCGCGCCGGCCTGCCCCGTCGAGGCGATCTACCCCGAGGACGAGCTGCCTCCAGAGTGGGCGCACTACGCCGAGTGGAACGCGTACCTCGCGCCTCGCTGGAAGGCCCTCGGGCACAACCTCGTCGAGAAGCGCCCGGGCTCGCCGCCAGCGACGGACCTCACGTGCGCGGACGCCGAGCGTTCCGAGGACGACATCCTCACGTGGCCCGACGACGACGGGTAGCTCGTTCACGCCGTGAGACGCCCCCGGTGGAGCCTGAGCCTCGCCGTCTGGCCTGCCGTACCCCACTGACGGGCGCCTCCGGTCGCTCGGACGGCGGGCCAGTGCCCTTCCCGCTGGAGCCGCTCCACCTCGCCGTACCGCGAGGCGATGTGCGACCCGCTAGGCGCGTAGGACGGACGCTTACCGGGCCGTGCGACGCGGGGTACAACGTGGCCCCCGACGTGCCCGTAGCGCCTATCCAGACCGCCTCAACGGATTTCCAGGTAGGCTCCTCGAACGGCCCGTGTGCCCGGCTGTTGGTCTCTCAGCACCCCGCCACCCAGACCCTCACCAGCGTCCGGGCGACGTGCCCCCCTTTAACCACAGGCCCGACCGGGTCCGTCCCCCCACGAAAGCACTCGCTCTCCTCATCGCGCCCGTCGCCGTCCCCGCCCTGTCCGGCTGCGACTCCAACGGCGACAACGTGGACACCTTCACCGTCCAGTTCGCCGCCCTCAACGGCAGCGGTGTCACCGGCACCGCCCGGCTGACGATGGACGACGACGACCTCACCGTCGAGATCGACGGCCAGAACCTCGACGCCACCGCCCACCCCCAGCACATCCACGGCGTCCCCGGGGGCACCGTCACGGCGCAGGCCGTATGCCCGATGACGGCCGACGACGCCAACTCGGACGGCTTCGTCGACGTGCTCGAGGGGCTCCCGCGCTACGGCGGCATCCTCCTCCCGCTCGACGACGACATCTCGACGCAGGCGCAGAACATCCCCGGCTTCCCGACCGGCGCGTCCATCGATTACTCGGAGTCCACGACGACGGCCGCCTTGCGCTCGGCGCTCGTCAAGGACGACGCGGACGCCTCGGACCCGATCGTGACGCTGGGCGCGAGCGGCACCGTCGACCTCGGCGACTACGTCATCGTGATCCACGGCACGACGGACGCGCTCCCGGCCACGGTCGGCTCGCTCCCGGGCCTGCCGAACCAGGCGACGCTCCCGGTCGCGTGCGGCCGGATCGTCCGGGGCTAGACCCGCCCCGGCGGCTCCCCCGAGCGCCCGGTCCTCACGTAGGGCCGGGCGCTCACGCGTTCGTGCGGCCCCACGCCGCTGGCGGTCGTCACCAGTGGGGGAGGCGCTACATCGGGAGTCCCCTGGTCTGCCCGCCGCGGCTTCGATTGAGGCCCAGGCGCGGCACCTGTGAGGGTTTTAAGGTTCTCGCGCCGAACCGCCCGGAAGGCCACGCCGTGAGACGCCAGCCACTCCGGCACACCCCTTACACATCCTCTCCCCGTTGCCATGCGCACCCAAGACATCCTCTCCAAGCACCCCAACCCCTCCGACCAGCTCGACGCCGTCGTCGCGCTCGTCAACTCCGCCTTCGCCTGCGAGCAGTGTTGCACGTCGTGCGCCGACGCCTGCCTCGACGAGGACGGCGACATGGACCTCCGGTACTGCATCCGGACCAACCTCGACTGCGCCGACATCTGCGCCACGACGGGCCGCGCGCTCTCGCGCCAGACCCAGCCGAACGCCCAGATCCTGCGCGCCCAGCTCGAGGCCTGCCGCGTCGCCTGCGACGCCTGCGCCGACGAGTGCTCCAAGCACGCCGACATGCACGACCACTGCCGCGTCTGCATGGAGTGCTGCCGCGAGTGCTCGAAGGCGTGCCAGTCGCTCCTCGACGCCATGCCCCAGGCCTAAGCCGCCCGGCCCTCAGAGAGACGGCGCGGCTCCAAGAGGAGCCGCGCCGTCGTGCGTTCGGTGGACGCGCCGACCTACTGGACGACGACCGACTGGACGACGGGCGCGCCGCCCGACGTGAGCGGCTGGTCGGGCGTTCCCGCGCCTCCGAACTCGAACCGGCCGATCTCGCCGGTGTCGTCGTGGAGCATGGCGTGCACCGTGGTGCCCGAGGCGGGCGCGGTCCTGTCGAGGTGGACCGGCACGCGCTCCGTCACCCCGTGCATCACGAACGAACGGCCGAGGACCTGCGAGGCGTCCGGGCCGCCGTTGGGGGCCGAGGGGTGGACCACCACCCAAGCGTCCGAGCCCACCTTCACCTCGTCGAGGATCAGCACGTCGCCGCGCATCGGCGACGCCCCGGCGGTCAACGCCGGAGCCCCCGCAACGTCCTCGGAGCCGCCCTCCACTTCAGGAACGGTCGGCGGTAGCGGAGACGCCTCGTAGTCGGCGTCGTCCAAGTCCCGGATGAGGGCCTCCATCTCGGCGATCTCCCGGCGCTGAGCCAGGATGATGTCGTCGGCCAGCCGGCGCACGCGCGGGTCAGAGATCGTCGCCTGCTCCGAGGTCAGGATCGCGAGCGAGTGGTGCGGGATCATCGCCTCCATCCAGTCCACATCGTCGACGCTCGTTTGAGTCCGGAGCAGCCAGAAGCCCAGCACGAACAGGGCGGCGCTCCCGGCGAAGATGGCGATGTTCGTCTTGCGGTCCTTGTACATCCCCAGCATGAACGCCAGCATGATGACGGCCATCGCGGCGCCCATGTAGAGCGCCATGAAGGACTTCGTCGCGCTCCACCACACATGGTCTACCTGATAAACCGTGGTGTACATCAGCGCGAGCATGACGAGCGTCGAGGTGACGATCATCGCGAAAAACCGAGGGTAGGAGGCCTTCATCGACATGTCGAGTGGTGACGGGCGCGCGCGCGCCCAGGGACGATCCTACCGGCTTGTCGCGGCGAGGATCGGCGGACAGGGCTCACCTGAGCAGCTTTTAAGGTTGGTAGGCGTCGAGCGGATCCGAGGAGAGCTCGCTCGACGTCTACCCATGAGAGACGATGCCTCTAGGCGGCATCGAACACGGGCCGGAAGCCCGCGCCCTCGACGGCGCCGCGCACGACCTCTCGGTCCGCCATGCCCGAGAGGCGTACGACCGCGTCGCCGCTGAGGTCGAGCTTGTCGACGGTCACGCCGGGCATCCGCTCCAGCGCGCGCGTCGCCGAGGCGACGCAGCCGCCGCAGGTCATGCCCTCGATGCCGAAGCGTAGGGTCTGGTCGTCGGTGTTCTGAGTAGTGTGCATGGTGGGGGTGGGGAGTGAAACGGGGGGATCGGGTGGGGGAGGGGCGCACGAGCAGTCGAGGCACCCCGCGCACGCGCGGCATACGTCGGCGAGACGCTCGCCTAGCTGGCGGCGCGCGCGGTGGCGCCGAACGCGCAGGGCGCCGGCCGACACGCCGAGCCGCCCCGCCAGCGCGGCGGGCGGCTCGCCGCCCAACTCAGCGCGGAGGAGGTCGGCATGGGCCGGGTCGAGGTCGTCCAAGAGCGGCCGGTAGCACGCGCACAGCGTGGCCTCCTCACCCGGCGGCATCACGGCGTCCGGCTGGTCGGCCGCCCAGGCGTCCTCGCGGCGCCCGGCCGCCTCGGCGCGCCGGTGGACGTCGGTGGTCGCGTTGCGGACGACCCGCCACAGCCAGCGCGTGAGGCCGGCCTGGTCGTCCAGCTCGGGCGCGTGCTCGGCCAGGCGGAGCAGGGCGTCCTGGACCACGTCCTCGGCCGCCCCCGGCCCCAGCCGCTGGCGGACGTAGGCGACCAGCGCGTCGCCCTGGGCGGCGAGCGTCTGGTCGAGCAGGGCGGGGGAGACGGACATGGGGGCGGGGGTGTTCACCCAGACAAACGCAGCGAGGCCCGGGGCGTTACCGGCCGGTGGGCGAGGCCGCGACGGCCGGCGGGGCGAAGCGGCGCAACCGGAGCGCGTTCGTGAGCACGAACACCGACGAGAGCCCCATCGCCGCCGCGCCCAGCACGGGCGAGAGCAGCACGCCGAGCGCGGGGTAGAGCACGCCCGCGGCCACCGGGATCAGCACGACGTTGTAGGCGAAGGCCCAGAACAGGTTCTGCTTGACGTTGCGGAGCGTGGCCGCCGAGAGCGCCCGCGCCTCGACGAGCGCCGTCAGGTCGCCGCGCATGAGGACGACATCGGCGGCCTCGATGGCGACGTCGGTGCCGGTCCCGATGGCGACGCCGACGTCGGCCTGGGCGAGCGCCGGCGCGTCGTTGATCCCGTCGCCGACGAAGGCGACGCGGGCGGGGCGTCCGTCCCGGCCGGTCTCGGCCTGGAGGTCGGTCACGGCCTGGGCCTTGTCGGCCGGGAGCACCTCGGCGAGCACCTCGTCGATGCCGAGCCCTCGGGCCACGGCCTCGGCGGTCGCCCGGTTGTCGCCCGTGATCATGGCGACGCGGAGGCCGGCCCGGTGGAGCGCGTCGATGGCCGCCGGCGTCGTCGCCTTGACGGGGTCGGCGACGGCGAGCGCGGCTACGAGCCGGCCGTCCACGGCGGCGTAGAGCGGCGTCTTGCCCTGGGCCGCGAGCGCGCCCGCGGCCTCCGCCAGCGGCGCTACGTCGAGCCCGATCTGCTCCATGAAGCGGTCGGCGCCGACCTCGACGCGGCGCCCCTCGACGGTCCCCCGCACGCCGAAACCGGGGACGGCCTGGAAGTCGGACGCCGCCGGGAGGTCGATCCCGCGCTCGTCGGCCGCCCGCACAATGGCGGCGGCGACGGGGTGCTCGCTCGGGACCTCGACGGCGGCGACCAAGCGGATCAGGTCGTCCTCGCTCAGGTCGTCCTCGCTCCCGCTAGCTGGCGCTGTCCCTGGCGGGGTGGCGGCGTCCACCAGCGCGACGTCGGTCAACGTCGGGCGGCCCTCGGTGAGCGTGCCCGTCTTGTCGAGGGCGACGACGTCGGCCTCGGACAGCGTCTGAAGCGCCTCGCCCTTGCGGAACAGGACGCCCAGCTCGGCCGCCTTCCCGGTCCCGACCATCACCGAGACCGGGGTGGCGAGCCCCATCGCGCAGGGGCACGCGATGATCAAGACCGAGACGGTCGCGACGAGGGCGTACGTCAGCGCGGGGGCGGGGCCGACGGCGAGCCAGATCCCAAAGACCAGCGCGGCGATCACGAGCACGACCGGCACGAACACGGCCACCACGCGGTCGGCGAGGGCCTGGATCGCGGGCCGCGACGCCTGAGCATCCTCGACCAGCCGGACGATCTGGGCCAGCACGGTGTCGGCGCCGACGTGCGTCGTCTCGACGAGCAGCGCGCCGGCCTGGTTGACCGTCCCGCCTACGACCGCCCCGCCCTCGGTCTTCTCGACCGGGACCGGCTCGCCGGTCACCATCGACTCGTCCACGTACGACGTGCCCTCGGCTACGACGCCGTCCACCGGCACCTTCTCGCCCGGCCGCACGCGGACGACGTCGCCGACGGCCACGTCGTCGATGGAGACCTCCGTCTCGACGCCGTCCCGGACGACGCGGGCCGTCTCGGCGCGCAGCCCCAGGAGCGCGCGGACGGCGTCCGACGTCTGGCCCTTCGCCCGGGCCTCGAACCACTTGCCCAACAGGATCAGCGTGATGATCGTCGCCGACGCCTCGTAGTAGACGTGGACGGCCCCCTCCGGCAGCACGCCCGGCAGGAACGTCGCGACGACGGAGTACCCGTAGGCCGCCGTGGTCCCGAGGGCGACGAGCGTGTTCATGTCGGGCGACCCGTGCCGCGCCGCCGCCCACCCCGCCCGGTAGAACCGCCAGCCCGGCCCGAACTGGACGGCCGAGGCGAGCGCGAACGAGACGAGCCAGCGCGTCTGCATCGGGACGAGCCCGTCGATCCAGGCCATCCCGCCGGGGACCAGCATGGGCACCATCTCCAGCAGGAAGAGCGGGAGCGTGAGCCCGGCCGCCCACAGCAGCCTCCGCCGGAGCCGTCGGCGGTCGGCGGCGCGGGCTTGCTGCTCGGCGTCCTCCGTGCTCGCCCCGCCCACGGCATCGACCACGTCGTACCCGGTGTCGCGGACGGCCTCGTAGAGCGCCTCGACGTCGGTCCCGGCCGCGTAGCGCACGCGCGCCCGCTCGGTCGCCAGGTTCACGCTCGCCTCGACCACGCCGTCCGCACCCTGGAGCGCCTTCTCGACCCGGCCCACGCACGCCGCGCACGTCATCCCGCCGACGGCGAAGGTCACCTCCTCGGTCCGCACGTCGTAGCCCGCCTTCTGCACGGCCTCGGCCAGCGCCAGCGGCGAGGTCTCGGTCGCGTCGAAGGCGACCGTCGCCCGCTCGGTCGCCAGGTTCACCGTCGCCTCCTGGACGCCGGGCACGGCCCGGAGCGCCTTCTCGACGCGCGTCGAGCACGCGGCGCACGTCATGCCCTCGACGCCCAGCGTCGCCTGCGAGGCGGCCACCGCGGGCGGGGGCGTGGCCGCGCCGTCGCCGGACGGGGGGGCGGAGAGGGAGGGGGGCGGGGCGGGGTGGGACATCTCGGAGGGGGCGTTTCCTCGACAAACGCGGCCGACGGCCGACCCGTTACGGGGGCGTCCTCGGCGGCTCGGGGAGAACGGCTCCAACGCGGCCGGACCGTGAACGGACGATGCATCCGCCCCAACCTGAGCGCCTTTTAAGGTGGGCGGGCGCAGAACCGGCCGATCCTAGGCGTACTGACCCCGTGACCCGACGCCCACTCCCGTATCGCGCGCTGGCGGCCTTGCTCGCCGCCGCCCTCCTCGCCCTCGCCGCCGGCCCCGCCGCGGCGACGGTCGCGGACGCGCTGGACTGCTGCGGCGACCGCTGCGCGATGGCCGACCACGGCCCGTCACCGGAGACCCCGGCCGGCGCGGCCGAGTGCTGCGTCCAGGCCCCCGCCACGGCCCCCGACGCCGCGACGCTGACGGCGCCGCCGCCCGCCGCCGCGCTCTTTTGGGCGGTCGTCCCCTACGCCGCCCGGCACGCGGCGGCCCCGCGTGAGACGGCGCCCCCGCGCGGCACCGGCCCGCCGCCCGGCACGCGGCGGCACCTCGCCCTCTCGGTCCTGCTGGTCTGAGCCGACCGCCTGCTCTGGACGCCCCCCCGCGTCCCCGGACGCCCACGCCCGTCCGTTCCGCACGCCGTCGCTCTCCCCCAGACCATGCCCTCCCCGCTCGCAGCACGCGCCGTGCTGCTCGCCTGCCTCGCCGTCCCGGCCCTCGCGCCGTCGGCCCGGGCACAGGCCCCCGACACGCTCCGCCTGGACGCCGTCCTCTCGGCCGTCTACGCCGACAACCCGGCGCTGGCCGCCGCCCGGCTGGACGCCCGCGCGCTCGCCCGGCGCGGCGACCAGGTCGGCGCGCTCCCCGACCCGACGGCCTCCGTCATGGTGGCTCCGTACCCGGTCCTCTCCGCCCGGGGCACGCTCCGGTCGCAGTGGCGCGTGGAGCAGCCGTTCCCGTGGCCCGGCACGCTGGGCCTGCGCCGCGACGCCGCCGCCGCCGCCGCCGAGTCGGCCCGCTACCGGGCCGAGGCGACGGCCCTCGACCTCGCCCGGGCCGCGACCGTCGCCTACGCCGCGCTGTACCGGACGCAGGAGGCCGCCGCCGCCGTCCGCGCGTTCCAGGCCCGCTTGGACGCCTTCGCCGAGGCGGCGGCGGTCCGCTACGAGGTCGGGCGCGGCCCGCAGGGCGCCATCCTGCAGGTCCAGCTCGAGCGCCAGCGGCTCGCCGAGCGGCTCCTCGACCTCGACCGGCGGCGGGAGGCGGCCGTCCAGGTGCTCGCGCGGCTCCTCGACCGGCCGGGCCTGGCCGTGACGGGCCGCGTCGTGGCCGAGGCCCCGGCGCTCGCCGATGTGGCCGCGCTCGACGCGCTCGCCCTCTCGCTCCGCCCCGAGCTGGCGGCGGCCGAGGCCGCCGTGGTCCAGGCCGACGCCGAGGTGGCCCTCGCCCAACGGGCGTTCTACCCCGACCTCGGCGTCGGCGTCGTCTACACCGACGTCGGCGCCGCCGACGCGCCGCCGACGGCCACGGGCCGCGACGCCCTCGGCGTGATGGTCTCGGCCCGCATCCCGCTCCAGCAGGGCCGGATGCGCGCGCGGCTCGACGAGGCCCGGCTCCGCCGCCAGGC